>JBEGVR010000040.1:0-16589 GCA_041178265.1 Pseudomonadota bacterium
ACGGGGGCGGCTGCGATCACGCAGCCTTGCCGCCCAGTTTTTCCTTGATGCGGGCGGACTTGCCGCTGCGATCGCGCAGGTAGTACAGCTTGGCGCGGCGCACGTCGCCGCGGCGCTTGACTTCGATGCTGGCGATCAGCGGGCTGTAGGTCTGGAAGGTGCGCTCCACGCCTTCGCCGCTGGAGATCTTGCGCACGGTGAAGCCGCTGTTGAGGCCGCGATTGCGCTTGGCAATGACCACGCCCTCGTAGGCCTGCACGCGCTTGCGGCTGCCTTCGACGACGTTGACGTTGACGATCACGGTGTCGCCGGGGGCGAAATCGGGGATCTTCTTGCCCAGGCGGGCGATTTCCTCTTGCTCGAGGGTCTGGATCAGGTTCATGGTGTCCTCAAACGATCATGCCCGCGCTACACGAGGGGCCCCAAGTCGAAACGGCGAAGCCAAAACCCTGAGGGTTCTGGTCCTGGGCCGAACCCGCCAGGGGTCCGGGCCGCTCGGCGGGGCGGCCGGGCAGAGGATCGGAAAAGCCCGAAATTATAGCCCGGCGGCTGCGGAGGGCGGTAGACCGGCCAGGAAGCCTTCGTCCACCCGGTCCAGGCGCCCGGCCTGGCGGGCGGCGGCGATCAGGTCCGGGCGCAGGCGGGCGGTGGCCGCCAGGCGCTGGTTGCGGCGCCAGCGCTCGATTCGGGCGTGGTGACCGGACAGGAGTTCTTCGGGCGCGCGCTGCCCCGCCCAGGTCTCGGGGCGGGTGTAGTGGGGGCAATCGAGCAGGCCGTCCAGGGCCGGGTTGAAGCTGTCTTCCTGGTGGCTGCCGGCGTCGTTCAGGACGCCCGGCTGCAGGCGCGCCACTGCGTCGAGCAGCGCCATGGCGGCGACCTCGCCCCCGGAAAGAACGAAATCCCCCAGGCTGATTTGCACATCGACATGCTGGTCGATGAAGCGCTGGTCGATGCCCTCGTAGCGGCCGCACACCAGGATGCCGCCGGGGCCCTGCGCCTCCCGGGCCACCAGGGCGTGGTCCATGCGCTGGCCCGTGGGGGTGAAGAGGACCACCGGCGCGGCGTCCGGGCCGCGGTCGGCCCGCACGGCCTGCAGGCATTGCCACAGGGGCTCGGGCAGCATGACCATGCCGGGGCCGCCGCCGAAGGGCCGGTCGTCGACCCGCCGGTAATGGCCCTCGGCGAAATCACGCAGGTTCCACAGGCGCACATCGACCTGGCGGCGCTCGAAGGCGCGGCGGGTCACGCCGGCCTCAAGGAAGGGGCCGAACAGCTCGGGAAACAGGGTGATGACGTCAAAGCGCATGGCCACCGCCGGCAGGTCAGTAATCGGGCTGCCAGTCGACGGTGATGCGCCGGCCCGGCAGGTCCACCGTATCGATGAAGGCCGAGACGAAGGGGATCATGCGCTCGACCGGCTTGCCCGCCTCCTCGGTGGTCACCACCAGCACGGTCTGCGGCCCGGTGGACAGCAGCTCGCGCACCTGGCCGAGGGCCAGGCCCTCGCGATTGACCACGGCCAGGCCGATCAGGTCGACCCAGTAGTACTCGCCCTCGGCAGGCGTGGGAAAGCTGGTGCGGGAGACGAAGATGCGGGCGCCGCGCAAGGCCTCAGCGGCGGCGCGGTCGTCGATGTCCTGGGCGCAGGCGACGATGCTGTCGGAGTGTTCCTTGGCTTCGCGTACCTGCAGGAACATGGTGCCGGCGAAGGCCTTGGGGCCGCGGTCGGAGGGCTGCAGGTACCAGCGCCGGGTACAAAAAAGCGCCTCCGGGGAAGCGCTGTGGGGCAGGACCTTGAACCAGCCCTTGATGCCCCAGGCGTCCAGGATGCGCCCGACTTCGACGGCGTCGTCGGGAAGCTGGGCGGCTTCCAGGGTCATGGGGACGGCCGGGCCGCTCAGACGGCCTTGGCGGCGGACTGCTTGACCAGGCGCTCCACGGTGGGAGACGCCTGGGCGCCCACGCCTTGCCAGTAGGTCAGGCGGTCCTGGGCGATGCGCAGGCCCTCTTCGCTTTCCTTGGCGTTCGGGTTGTAGAACCCGATGCGCTCGATGAAGCGGCCATCGCGGCGCACGCGCTTGTCGGCGACGACGATGTTGAAAAACGGACGGCCCTTGGAGCCGCCGCGGGAGAGTCGGATGACGACCATGATTTATCCTTCGGGTGGAAGGGGCGCGCGCCATGCCTTGCACGAAGCGCCACCCCGACATTTCTTCCAGCTTTTTCTTTCAGCGTTTGAGACACGCGACACGGCCACCCGGCCGGCGACACGCTGAAAAGCCCACGAGTATAACCTTTTGACACGCATGCCCCGGATCCGTCCCAGCCGCGACGATGACCTGCCCGCCATCTGCGCCCTCTACGGCCACCATGTGCTGCATGGCACCGGCACCTTCGAGACCGTGCCCCCCACCGAAACCGAGATGGCGGCCCGCCGCGCCGACGTGCTGTCCAGGGGCCTGCCCTACCTGGTGGCCGAGGACGACGGCCAGGTCCTGGGCTTTGCCTACTGCCAGTGGTTCAAGCCGCGGCCGGCTTACCGTTTCAGCGCCGAGGATTCGATCTACCTGCATCCCGACGCCTGCGGCCGGGGCCTGGGGAGCCTGCTGCTGGCCGCCCTGTCCGAAGCGGCGCGCGAGGCGGGCCTGCGCAAGCTGATCGCGGTGATCGGCGACTCGGGCAATGCCGCCTCGATCGGCGTGCACCGCTCCCAGGGCTTCGAGCCAGCCGGCGTGATCCACGCCTGCGGCTGGAAGTTCGGCCGCTGGCTGGACATCGTGCTGATGGAAAAGACCCTGGGCGATGGCGATCGCAGCACGCCGGCAGAATGAGGGCCCGACTGCGTCCGACGGCGTGGCGCGCACCGACTCCCCCATGAAAAACAAGACCCTCGCGGCCTGGCTGGCCTTCCTCGCAGGCCCGCTGGGCCTGCACCGTTTCTACCTGCATGGCCTGGGCGACCTCCTGGGGTGGGCGCTGCCGATCCCGACCGCCCTGGGCATCTACGGGCTGCGGCGGGTGCAGGGCCTGGGCCAGGACGATGTCCTGAGCTGGCTGCTCATTCCGCTCCTGGGCTTCACCGTCGCGGGGTGCGCGCTCACGGCCATTGTCTATGGCCTCACTGACCGCCAGAAATGGAACGCGCGCTTCAACCCGCAGGCCGAAGCCGACGCGCCGGCCGGCGCCACGCGCTGGTTGACGGTGTTCGCGGTGGCGGCGGCGCTGATGATCGGCACCGGGGTGCTGATGGCCAGCATCGCCTTCAGTTTCCAGCGCTATTTCGAGTACCAGATCGAGGAAGGCCGGCGGATCTCGCAGTGAGGGCCTGACCTGCAGCCAGGGCCGCGCCGGGCTGCGCTGCGCTCAACGCTCAATACAGCTGCAGACTGACCCAGTACGCCAGGGCCGCCACGAAGGCGCTGGCCGGGATCGTCAGGATCCAGGCCCAGATGATGTTGCCCGCCACGCCCCAGCGCACAGCGCTGGCACGCTGGGTGGAGCCCACGCCCACGATGGCGCCGGTGATGGTGTGGGTGGTGGACACCGGGATGCCCAGCGCCGTGGCCAGGAACAGGGTCATGGCGCCACCCGTCTCGGCGCAAAAGCCCCCGACGGGCTTCAACTTGGTGATCTTCGGGCCCATGGTCTTGACGATGCGCCAGCCGCCGAACATCGTGCCCGCGGCAATGGCGACGTAGCAACTGACAATCACCCAGCCAGGCGGGGCGGCTTCGCCAGCCGCGGTGTAGCCGGTGGCAATCAGCAGCATCCAGATGATGCCGATGGTCTTTTGCGCGTCGTTGCCGCCATGGCCCAGGCTGTAGGCGCCGGCCGAGACCAGCTGGAAGCGCCGGAACCAGCGGTCAACCCTGAGCGGCGCCGCGTGCCGGAACACCTGGGCCACGAGCACCATCATCAGCGATCCGAGCAGGAAACCCAGTGCGGGCGAGATGAAGATGAACAGCACCGTCTTGCCCACACCGGCGGACAGCAGTGCCCCGGTGCCGGACTTGGCGATGACCGCGCCCACGATGCCGCCGATCAGGGCATGCGAGGAGCTGCTGGGGATGCCGTAGTACCAGGTGACGATGTTCCAGGTGATGGCCCCCACCAGGGCACCGAACACCACGTGCGTGTCGACGACACCGGGCTGCACGATGCCCTTGCCCACCGTGGCGGCGACGCTCAGGTGAAAGACGAAGATCGCGACGAAGTTGAAGAAGGCCGCGAAGAGCACGGCCTGGGTCGGGCGCAGCACGCCCGTGGAGACCACGGTGGCAATGGAGTTCGCCGCGTCATGGAACCCGTTCATGAAGTCGAAGGCCAGGGCCAGCGCCACCAGCAGGATCACCACCCAGAGGGCGGCCTGGGTCACCGTTGCGGCGTCCATCCGTTCGTGCTCCGGCCGGTCAGGACTGCTCGAGGATGATGCCCTCGATCACGTTGGCCACGTCTTCGCACTTGTCGGTGACGGTCTCGAGCAGCTCGTAGATGGCCTTGAGCTTGAGCACCTCGCGCACGTCGGGCTCTTCGCGAAAGAGGCGGCTCATGGCGCTGCGCATGACGCGGTCGGCATCGGACTCCAGGCGGTCGATCTCCTCGCAGGTCTTGAGGGCAGCATCGGCCACCGACTGGTCGGCGAGCTTGCCGATCAGGGCCACGGCGTCCTTCACGCGCTCGCAGCACTTGACGCTCAGGTCGGTCAGGCGGGTGATCTCGTCGTTGACCGCACGCAGGTCGTAGAGGGACATGGTCTCGGCCGAGTCCTGAATGAGGTCGGCGACATCGTCCATGGTGCTGATCAACTGGTGGATCTGGTCGCGGTCGATGGGGGTGATGAAGGTGCGGTGCAGGGCGCGATTGACTTCGTGGGTGACGCGGTCTGCGGCGCGCTCGGCGTTGTCCACTTCGCGGGTGTACTGCTCGCGCAAGTGGGGGTCGTTATAGTTGGCCACCAGCTGCTGGAAGGCCCGCGCCGCGTCCATGATGCGCTCGGCGTGCTGGTTGAACATCTCGAAAAAATTGCCTTCGCGCGGCAGCAGCTTGCCAAAGAACATGGGGTCTATCTTTCCTGACGTATCGTCAACGGCTGGCAGTGTACCGCCCGGGCCCGCCGGGGCCGCCCGGCTCGCAGTCTTGCATGCGGACCCTGCCTGCGTGGTGGTGGACAAGCCCGCGGGACTGCTGTCGGTACCCGGGCGCGGCCCCGACAAGCACGACTGCCTGGCCCGGCGGGTGAAGGCGCACTGGCCCGACGCTCTGGTGGTGCACCGGCTGGATATGGCGACCTCCGGCGTCTGGCTGATGGCGCGGGGCCCGGCCATGCAGCGCGCCTTCAGCCAGGCCTTCGAGCGACAAGCGGTGGACAAGCGCTACGTCGCGGTGGTCGCCGGACGGATGGCAGCGCCCGGTTCGGCCGACGGCTGGGGCGAGATCGACCTGCCGCTGGCGCCGGACTGGCCCCGCCGTCCCTTGCAGGTGATCGATACCGCGCGGGGCCGCCCCAGCCTCACCCGCTGGCGCATCCTGGCCTGTGGCCCCGACCGCACGCGCCTGGAGCTCGCGCCGCGCACCGGCCGCAGTCACCAGCTGCGGGTGCACCTGCAGGCCATCGGGCACCCGATCCTGGGCGATGCCCTGTATGCGCCGCCCGAGGTGCAGGCGATGGCGCCGCGGCTGCTGCTGCACGCGTGCACGCTGCGGCTGCCCCATCCCGCCGGCGGCGCGGCGCTGGACATCCGCAGCGTCGCGCCGTTCTAGCGCAAATCCCCGGCCTCCCGCCCGGTCCGCCGGCCCGCTACGATGCCGGCCATGACCTCTCCCCACCTCACCCTCCTGACCGGCGCCTCGCGCGGCATGGGCCTGGCGATGGCCAGCCAGTTGCTGCACGCGGGCCATGACCTCGTGTGCATCTCCCGGCGCACCCATGATGGCCTCGTGGCGCAGGCCGCGACCGCCGGCGTGTCCTGCGAGCAGTGGGCCTTCGATCTGGCGCAGCCCGAGGCGGCGGCCGAACGCCTGGCGCAGTGGCTGCGCGATCGCGGGCCGTCGGGCCTGGCCAGCGTGACCCTGATCAACAACGCAGGGGTGATCCCGCGCCTGGCACCGCTGGCAGACATCGCCCCCGGCGACCTCTCCAACGCGCTGCGCGTGGGCCTGGAGGCACCCATGCTGCTCACGGCGGCCTTCCTGCGCGCCACGCGGGACTGGGGCTGCACGCGCAAGGTCCTCAATATCTCGTCGGGCCTGGGGCGGCGGGCGATGGCGTCTTCCGCGGCCTACTGCGCCGCCAAGGCCGGCATGGACCACTACACGAGTTGCATTGCGCTGGAAGAGGCGCTGCAGCCGGGAGGCGCGCGGGTGTGTTCGCTGGCCCCGGGCGTGATCGACACCGACATGCAGGTGCAGCTGCGGGGGGCCGATGCGCGCGAGTTCCCGGACCTGGACGGCTTCATCCAGCTCAAATCCAAGGGGCAGCTGGCCTCGCCGCAGGACGCGGCGGCGCGCGTGCTGGCCTTCCTGGCACGCCCGGACTTTGGCAGCCGCCCGGTGGCCGACGTGCGCGAGCCCTGAGCGCGGGCTGGCGCAACGGCCAGCCGGTATGCCTCAGGGGTCCTGAAAGCCGCCGCGGCGCAGGGTGACCACCAGCGTGTCGCGGTGCCCGGCCCCGGCCAGCGGCTGGATGGGCGTGGATTCGTGGATGACGCGTTCGTCGTCCAGCAGCAGCAGGCTCCAGGGCTGGGTCAGCGTGAAGCGCACGCCCGCCGCGCCCTGCGCCTCGAAGACGCGGGTCTCGGCGCCCTTGATGCCCTCGCGGGCCACCAGGAACACCGCCACGAGGTCAACGCCATCGCGATGCGCACCCTCGGGCGTGGGACGCCCGATGCCGTCGGTGGTGTCAATGCGGAACTGGTGGGCCTCGAGGTACCAGGGCTGCTCGCCCCTGAGGGTGCTGGCCACGCGGGCCAGGCCGGCCAGCAGCCGCTGCCACGCCGGATCGGCGGTCAGGGCCGGCAGCAGGGGCTCGAACCAGCGCTCCATGCCGCCATGCAGGGCGTTGTAGGACACGGGTTGCCAGTGGGCGCGGTGCGGGACCTGACTCACTGCCTCGCCGTCGATGATGAAGCTGCCATGGCGGCGCCTGCGATAGCGGCCGCCATCCCTCAGGTGGTGGTCGGATGGCAGGTGGTTCCAGGCGGGGCCCCAGGCCTGCAGGCGGGCCAGCGGGACCCCGGCCAGGTCGGACACCGCGGCGGCGTCCAGCACGGCGTAGCCGCGCCCGCGCAGGTGGGTGGCGAGCTCGCAGGGCGGGGTGAGCGGCGGCGCGAGCACCTCAGGCCTCGACCTTGACACCTTTCCAGAAGGCGACGCGCCCCCGGATGGATTCGGCCTCGGGCTTGGGGTCGGTGTAGTACCAGGCAGCCTCGGGATTGAGCTCTCCGTCCACCAGGAGCGAGTAGTAGCTGGCCTGGCCCTTCCAGGCGCAGGTGGTCCGGTGGTTGCTGAAGGTGACGTAGCGACGGTCGAGGCTGGACTCGGGGAAGTAGTGGTTGCCCTCGAGGGTGACGATGTCGTCGCTTTGCGCAATGAGCGCGCCGTTCCAGGTGGCTTTCATGGCGCTATTGTCGCTGCTGCGCCGGGGCCGGGTTGGCGGGCGGGGCCGGCTCGACGGCGCCATCGCGCACCAGCACCTGCGCGCCCGGCGCCAGGGGCTGGGAGCGCTCCACGCGCCGGATGGAGCCGTCGGCCATGCGGATGGTCAGGCGGTAGACGCTGGAGGCCGCTTCGCCCGGCACGGGCCTGAGCGTGGCCACGGACTCGATGGTGCCGCAACTGGGGCAGGTGCGGGACCAGGCCACCACGCTGGAAGGCAGCCCGATGGGCGGATTGCGCTGCAGCCCCATCAGGCTGAAAGCCCAGGTCAATGCCACGACCACCAGGATGCAGATGGATTTCGGATTGACCAGGGATGTGTCGTCGTCCCGCCACCATGGGCGGCGCACGGGCATCAGTGTGGATTCTTGTCTCATGCTTACCCCCTCCGTCGCCGAGTTTGTAAGCTGAAGGGACGGCAAAAGCTGTAGGACAAGCGCCAAGGGCCGCATGAGCCACTCCAGGCGCCGGCGCGCGCGGGTCAGGCGGGCTTCATGTCGCTCCCTGGCAGTGGGAAGGTCGAAAACCTTCCCGCGCAAGGGCGTGCCCGCGGGCCTCAGGACAGGCCGAAGGCGCGGGCCAGGAGCTCGCAGGAACGGCGTTGCACCGCCGGGTCCCAGGCCCAGGTGAGGATCACGAGTTCATCCAGCTCTAGCCGTTCGGCCAGGGCAGCGAGCTGGTCGCGGACCTGCTGCGCGCTGCCCACGATCGAGCGCCGGCGCAGGGCCTCGGCCTCGGCGGACTCGGCCGGGGAGTACGGGCGCAGGGCCTCTTGCGGCGGCAGCAGCGGGCCGAAGCGGCCGGTGAGGCGGTCGATGCGCGCACGCTCTCGGCTGCGGAACTGGAACCACGCCTCTTCTTCGGTGTCCGCGGCCAGGGCCCACACGCAGGCGGTCGCCTGGGGCCGCTCGATGGCCCCCGGCCGGAAGGCGCGGCGGTACAGATCGAAGGCCTCGGGCGCCCCCTGGCCGTCGGTAATGAACCAGGCGAAGGCATAGGGCAGGCCCAGGTGCGCAGCCAGCTGCGCACCGTAGCCGGAGCTTCCGAGCATCCAGAGCGCGGGCTGGGTCGCCCCGGTGGGAAAGGCCTGCACGCCGTGGCCAGGGTGGCCCGGCGGCAGGGGTTCGCCCCCGAGCCAGGCTTGCAGCTCCACGACCTGCTGCGGGAAATCGTCGGCGGAGCCGGCATGCGGATTGAGCAGGCGCGCGGTGCGCATGTCGCCGCCGGGGGCGCGGCCCACGCCCAGATCGATCCGCCCGGGGGCCAGCGCCTCGAGCATGCGAAATTGCTCCGCCACCTTGAAGGCGCTGTAGTGCGGCAGCATGACCCCGGCGCTGCCGATGCGGATGCGCCGGGTGCGCGCGGCGATGGCCGCCATCAGCACTTCAGGCGCGCTGCCGACGATGGCGGGAATGTTGTGGTGCTCGCTGACCCAGAAGCGTTCATAGCCCAGGGCCTCGCAGTGTTCGGCCAGGGCCAGGGTGTAGCGGATGGATTCATCCTGCGGGTGGCCGACGCGGGCCACGGATTGGTCCAGGACAGAGAGCTTCAGGGACGGCATGGGGGTGGATTCTCACAAATCATCGTCGCGCTGCGCGGACAGGGGCCAGGCGGCAGCAGCCGGGCGCTCACCGCAGCAGGCTCCAGGCGAAGGCCACAAGTGCCACCGCCACAAGGACGGCGACACCGCCCTTGAGCGCGAGGCCGGTGAGATCGCGCCGCAGGCGCGCGCGCACCGACGCCAGATCGGCAGGGGCGATGAAGCGTTCGACCCCGCGTGGGGACCCACCGAGCAGGCGCGTGAAATCGTCGGCCGGCGCCGCGTTACCCCGCAGCAGCATGCCCGCCGTCTCGGCGTCCAGGATGCTGCCGGGAATGACGCTGGCGATGCGGGCAGTGAGCATGAACAGTGCCGTGGGCAGCGGCAGCACCCAGGGCAAGGCGCCCGGCAGGCCCAGGGCGGCGCGCAGGCGTCGCAGGTACTGGGCCATCGACATCGGCTGCGGGCCGACGCAGGCGATGGTGGCCACCGGGCGCGGGACGGCGCGCAGGACCGCCAGCACACCCTGGACCACGTCGTCCACGTGCACCGGCTGGACCTGCATGCCACCGGCCTGCGGCATGGCCAGCACCGGCGCGGCCGCCATGGCGTTGAACATCGCGGCGCCAGGACTGTTGCCGTAGACGATGGAGGGTTGCAGCACCGCGCCGGCCACGGGCAGCGCGCGCAGGGCGTCGTCGGCCGCCTTCTTGGTGCGGTGGTAGCGGCTTTGCGCGCCGTCATCGGCACCGAGCGCGGAGACTTGCACCATGGTGCGCACGCCGGCTGCCGCGGCGGCCTGGAACAGGGCAGCCGGTGCGAGGTGGTGCAGCGCGTCGAAGGTCTGCCCCGGCTGCTCGCGGATGATGCCGACGGCGTTGATCACGGCATCGACACCGGCCAGGTGCGGTTGCCAGGCGTTCGCGTCGGGGACCCGGGACAGGTCGATGGGCACCGCGCGCCAGGCGCCCTCGCCCAGGTCCAGGCGCGAGGGGTCGCGCACGGCGCACACCAGTTCATGGCCTTGGGTTAAGAGGGCCCGGGCCACCGCGCCTCCGATGAAGCCCGTGGCTCCGGTGATCAGCACACGCACGCCGCTCTCTCCTTTGTGGGACTGCAGGCGAGTCTAGCCCCCGGGCGATGACCTTGCGCGGCGCGCTGGCACGCGGCTCAGGCGGCCTGCTGTTCCTGTTCCTGCAGATGGCGCCACATCACCTTGCCACTGCCGCTCTTGGGGAGCGCGTCCACGAACTGCACGAGGCGCGGGGCCTTGTAGACGGCCATGTGCTCGCGGCACCAGCCGATGATGTCCTGCTCGGTGACCTGGCCCTGGTGGCTGGCGCGCAGGACCACGACGGCCTTGACCGTCTCGCCGCGGTAGGCGTCATGCGCGGCGATGACGCAGGCCTCGGCGATGGCCGGGTGCCGGAACATCAGAGCCTCGACCTCCGCCGGCCAGACCTTGAAGCCGGAGGCATTGATCATGCGTTTGAGGCGGTCGGTGATGAAGAAGTAACCGTCCTCGTCGACGCGGCCCAGGTCGCCCGAGCGGAAGTAGCGCTGGCCGTCCAGCTCGATGAAGGCCGCGGCGGTGGCCTGCGGCTGCTTCCAGTAGCCCTGGAACACCATGGGCCCGCGGATCACGATCTCGCCGGCTTCGCCCGGGGGCAGTTCGCGCAGGGTCTGCGGGTCGATGACCCGCGCGTCGCAGCCGATGATGGGAATGCCCAGGCACTGCTGCCTCGCGGCATCGGGCGGATTGGTGTGGGAGGGTGCGGCGGTCTCGGTCAGACCGTAGCCCTCGATGTAGCGCAGCCCGAACTGCTCCCACAGGCGCTGGGCCACGGCCTGCGGCATGGCCGCACCGCCGCCGCCGATGGTGACGAGGCTGGACAGGTCGTAGCGATCCAGGTGCGGGCTGGCCAGCAGGTCGATGACCATGGTGGGGATGTTGGTCCAGTTCGTGACCTTCCAGTGCGAGATCAGGCGGCCGGCGAGGTCTCGGTCCCAGCGGGGCATGACCACGAGCGTGGCGCCCAGGTGGATGCCAGCGTGCATGACGCTCACCATGCCGGTGATGTGGAACATGGGCACCGCCAGCAGGGACACCATCTCGCAGGTGGCCTGCGACCACAGCCCGCTGGCGACGGCGTTGTGCATCAGGCTGGCATGCGTGTGCATACAGCCCTTGGGCAGACCGGTGGTGCCGCTGGTGTAGGGAAGCACGGCCAGGTCGGCCGGCCCCGCCTCCGGCGGCGGCAGGGGCAGGTCGTTGTCCAGGGCCTCGGCCCAGGCCATGGACCGGCCGCCGGCCAGCGCGGGCAAGGCGGGCCGTGGCAGCAGCCAGTCGTGCCAGGGCGCGGGCACGGTATCGGCCGCGCGTGCGGGGTCGAAGGCATCGGTGTAGTGCGTGACGACCAGGTGCGCCAGGCGCTGGGCCGGCGGCAGGCTGTCGCTGGCGCGCGCGACTTCGGGCGCCAGGTCGCTGGTGGTCAGGGCCACCCGCGCGTCGGGGTCGGTCAGGTAGTGGCGGATCTCGTCGGCGCGGTTCATCGGATTGACCGGGACCACCACCGCGTTGCATCGCAGGATCGCGAAGTGCGCGATGACCAGTTGCGGGCAGTTCTGCATGGCCAGGACCACACGATCGCCGCGCGCGACCCCCAGCGCCTGCAGGCGCGCCGCCAGCCGCTCGGCCTGCGCCAGAACGTCGCGGTAGGTCAGCACCCGGTCGAAGAACACCAGGGCGGCCTTGTCGGGATAGCGCCGGGCGCTGGTGGCCAGGTTGTCCCACAGGGAGGTCTGCGGCGGGGTGATCGCGTGCGGGACGCGCCGGGGCCAGGACGCAAGGTGAGGTCGGTGCAAGAAAGGTCTCCGTGTAGCCTGCGGCCCCGACCCTAGCGGCGGCGGCTCCTGCCGGCAAGGGGAGTGCCCCGGGGGCCGGCTTATCATCCGCCGCCATGAACGCTGCCTTCGACCCCCGCGCCTGCGCCGACGCGCTGGCCCATGCCTGGAACGGCGCGCCGCGCGTGCCCGCCATCACCCTGCCCATCGCGGACGACGCCCAGGCCTACGCCGTCCAGGAGGCGCTCGCGGCGCGCCTGGGGCCAGTGGCCGGCTGGAAGGTTGGGGCCTCCAGCGACACCCACGAACCCAACGCCTCGCCGCTGCCCGCACGCGTGGTGGTGCCGGCCAGCCGAGCGCTGGACCTGCCGCCCCGGTCGCTGCGGCTGATCGAGCTGGAGGTGGCGGTCCGCCTGGGTGCCGACCTGCTGCCGGGGCTGCGGATGCTGTCGCGGGACGAGGTGATCGGCGCGGTGCAAGCGGTGCTGCCGGTGATCGAGGTGGTCGATTCGCGTCTGGCCGAAGGCCGTGACGCGCCGGCCGCTGCGCGCCTGGCCGACCTTCAGAGCCACGGGGCGCTGGCCTTCGGCGCGCCGGCGAGCCTGGCCCCGTGCGAGGTGGACATGCGCCGCCTGCGCACGCGCCTGTGGTTCAACGGCGAGGCAGCAGCCGACGTGACCGGTGCGCACGCCGCACCCGACATCTGGCGCCTGCTGGCCTGGCTGGCCCGCCACGCCCAAGCGCGCGGGCGGCCCCTTCGCGCGGGCGACCTGGTTACCACCGGCTCGTGCACTCCCCCGGTGTTCGCGGCCGAAGGCGCTCGGGTGACCGGCGAGATCACCGGGCTGGGCCGGATCGAGATCACGCTCTGAGCCTGCGCCTTCGGGCGGCCCGCGCACCGAAGGTGCGGCAGTCTCAGCGCATGAAAAGCCTGCTGAAGACGATGCCCACGCCGAAGGCGATGCCCACTGCCGCCAGCGGGCTGGCGCGCACGCGGTCACGCGCACGCTCACCGTACTCCTGCTGCCAGTCCATCATGCGCTCGCTGCCTGAGCCCAGGGCCTGCTCGAGCCGGTCCACGGCGTCGTGGGCAGCCTGGGCCATGCGGTGGGCGGTGACATGGGCCTGCGACGCGGCGGCGCCCGCGTAGTCCGGGCCGCTGGGGGCTGTGTCGCTGCCCAGGCCGGTGGCGGACGTGCCGCTGTAGCTGCCCGTGGAAGCGCCGACGGTGGCGCCGCTGGCGGGAAAGGGAGAGTCACGGGTTTCGTCGGTCATGGAGGTCCTCTCGTGAGCGGTTGGCACCGCGGTGCGCCGCCACTCTAGGAAGCCCATCGTTGCACGCCTGTCAGCCCAGTGCGGGCGCTGGCTGTAGGACGGCGCCGCCGGCTAGCGCATGCCCGAATGCGCGGGTCCATCATCAAGAGGCCCCGCAACGCGCCCCAAGGAGCCCGCCATGAACACGCCCGAGATCGATCCCCCGTCCTCCGCGCCCGCGACCGCCGAGCCGCGCAACTCCTTCCTGGAGGAAAAGGCATTCCGCTCACGCACCGTGCTGGTGTTCGGCACGATCAGCGACGCGGCGGCCTGTGATGTGGCGCGGCGCCTGATCGCACTGGACGCCGACGCGCCTACGCCCATCGACATGCTGGTGAGCTCTCCGGGCGGGCATCTCGAATCAGGCGACGCCATCCACGACATCATCCGGTTCATCACCGCCCCGGTGCACATGATCGGCACGGGCTGGGTGGGCAGTGCCGCTGTCCATCTCTATCTGGCCGTGCCACGCGAGCGGCGCTACTGCCTGCCCAATACGCGCTTCCTGATCCACCAGCCCAGTGGCGGCGCGGGTGGACAGGCCAGCGACATCGCCATCCACGCGCAGGAGATCATCAAGGCGCGCGAGCGCATCGCCCGCGCCATCGCCCGCGAGACCGGCAAGTCGCTGGAGGTGGTGCTGTCGGACATCGAGCGCGATCGCTGGCTGTCGGCCCAGGAGGCGGTGGAGTACGGGCTGGTGGGGCGGATCATCGAGCACAAGACCGAGGTGCACAAACGCTGAGGGTCCACTCCAGCCTGCAGGGGAAGTCCCTCGCAGAGCCCGGATCAGCGGCCCGGGTAAAGTCCGGGCTGTGAACTGGAGATCCGACGCCACCTCGTTGTCCGCCGTCCTGACCGCGATCGAATCGCTGGCGGTGATCGCCTTCGCCCTGTCGGGCCTGGTGGCCGCTGCGCGCAAGCGCCTGGGCGTGGTGGGTGTGTGCGTGGTGGCGGGACTCACGGCGTTTGGCGGTGGCACGCTGCGCGACGTGCTGCTCGATCGCCGCCCCTTCTTCTGGGTGGAACACGCCACCTGGCTGTGGGTGCTGCTGGCGCCGACGATCGGCGCCATGGTCTTCATGCGGGCGCGCCGCCTCTCGCCCACCCTGCAGGCGGGCGGAGACTGACATGGACGGTTGCATCACCGATGTCCCAGGCATCGAGGTGGGTCACCACACCGACGCGCGGCGTCCCACCGGTTGCAGCGTGGTGATCGCCCGGGACGGCGCGGTGGCTGGCGTGGACGTGCGCGGCGCAGCGCCCGGGACGCGCGAGACCGACCTGTTGTCCCCGACAAACACCGTGCAGCAGGTCCACGCGGTGCTGCTCTCCGGTGGCAGCGCCTTCGGGCTGGACGCGGCTGGCGGCGTGATGCGCTGGCTGGAGGAACACCGCATCGGCCTGGACGTGGGCCCTGTGCGCGTGCCGATCGTGCCGGCCGCGGTGCTGTTTGACCTGATGGTGGGCGATGCCCGCATCCGGCCCGATGCCGCCGCAGGTTACGCCGCCTGCAAAGCTGCCAGCACGCGGGCACCGGCGGAGGGCTGCCTGGGCGCCGGCGCAGGCGCGCTGGTGGGCAAGGTCTTCGGGCATGGGCGCGCCATGAAGGGCGGCATCGGCACGGCTTCGGTGAACGTGGGCGGCGTGACCGTCGGCGCGCTGATCGCATGCAATGCCCTGGGTGACGTGGTCGATCCGGACACTGGTCAGGTCATCGCCGGCGCGCGCACCGCCGACGGCCTGCGCCTGGCGGACACCCGCCGCGCCCTGCTGGCGGGCGAATCGCCGATCCCGATCCTGGCCGGCACCAACACCACGATTGGCGTCATCGCCACCGACGCGGCGCTGACCAAGGTGCAGGCCACGCGGCTGGCCCAGGCGGCCCACGACGGCCTGGCCCGCGCGATCAACCCGGTGCACACCGTGGCCGATGGCGACACCCTCTTCGCCCTAGCCACGGGCCGAGCCAAGGCGCATCCAGGGATGATGGTGCTGGCCACGATGGCCGCCGAAGCCGTGGCGCGAGCGACAGTGCGCGCGGTACGCGCCGCGCAAACGCTGGAAATCGACGGCCAGAGGTTCCCCGCCGCACGGGACCTCTGATACCGCAGGGCGTCGAGCGCGCCGCACACACCCTCGCCTCACAGCCGCCCGGCAAGCCCCGCAGGGGCAACGCCCGTTCCAGTGGCCGCCGTGGATCTGGCTCTGCCAGTCCGCCAGCGGCGCCCCCTCGAGGGGGAAGCGCCGAAGGCGCTTCGGGGGTGACTCCTTCAAGCAGCCGCCGCGGATCCGGCTCCGCCGGTCCGCCAGCGGCGCCCCCTTGAGGGGGGAGGCGGCAAAGCCGCCTCGGGGGTGGTCCTACTTCAACGCCTTGTAGCGGACGCGTTTGGGCTTGGCCCCCTCTTCACCCAGGCGCTTCTTCTTGTCGGCCTCGTACTCCTGATAATTGCCGTCGAAGAACATCCACTGGCTGTCGCCCTCGGCGGCCAGGATGTGGGTGGCGATGCGGTCCAGGAACCAGCGGTCGTGGCTGATCACGAGCACGCTGCCGGCGTATTCGAGCAGGGCGTCTTCCAGCGCGCGCAGGGTCTCGACATCAAGGTCGTTGGAGGGTTCGTCCAATAGCAGCACGTTGCCGCCGGCGATCAGGGTCTTGGCCAGGTGCAGGCGTCCGCGCTCACCGCCCGAGAGCAGGCCCACCTTCTTTTGCTGGTCGCCACCGTTGAAGTTGAAGCGGCCGCAGTAGGCGCGGCTGGCCATCTGGAACTTGCCGACGTTGATGATGTCCAGGCCACCGGAGACGTCTTCCCAGACGGTCTTGTCGTTGGACAACACATCACGATTCTGGTCGACGAAGGCCATCTTGACGGTGGAACCGACCACCACCTCGCCGGAATCGGGCTTTTCCTTGCCCGCGATCAGCTTGAACAGCGTGGACTTGCCCGCGCCGTTGGGGCCGATGATGCCCACGATGGCGCCGGCCGGTACGTTGAAGGACAGGTTGTCGATCAGGACGCGGTCGCCGAAGGATTTGGAAACGCCCTTGAACTCGATGACCTGCGTGCCCAGGCGCTCGGCCACGGGAATGAAGATCTCCTGCGTTTCGTTGCGCTTCTGGTATTCGTAGTCGGAGAGTTCTTCGAAGCGCGCCAGGCGTGCCTTGCTCTTGGCCTGGCGGCCCTTGGGGTTCTGGCGGGCCCACTCCAGTTCCTTCTTCATGGCCTTGGTGCGGGCG
>JBEGVR010000041.1:0-3147 GCA_041178265.1 Pseudomonadota bacterium
TAACCGATGATGGCAACGGTCTTGCCCTTGATGACGCTCAGATCACAATCTTTGTCGTAAAAAACTTTCACGGGGTTCTCCTTGGAAATAAACAGGTTCTGTGGGTGGATTTAGACGCGCAGGATGCGCTCGCCGCGCCCGATACCGCACGCGCCGGTGCGCACGGTCTCCAAAATGGCACTGCGGTCGATCGCCTCCAGAAAGGCGTCGTTCTTGGACTGGTCACCGGTCAGCTCGATGGTGTAGCTCTTGTCGGTGACGTCGATCACGCGGCCGCGAAAGATGTCGGCCATGCGTTTCATTTCTTCGCGCTCCTTGCCCACCGCGCGCACCCTCACCAGCATCAACTCGCGCTCGGTGTAGGGGCCTTCGGTCAGGTCGACCACCTTGACCACCTCGATCAGGCGGTTGAGGTGCTTGGTGATCTGCTCGATCACGTCGTCGGAGCCGGTGGTCTGGATGGTCATGCGCGAGAGGCTCGGGTCCTCGGTGGGCGCGACGCTCAGCGACTCGATGTTGTAGCCACGGGCCGAGAACAGGCCCACCACGCGGGACAGCGCCCCGGCTTCGTTCTCAATCAGAACAGCAATGATGTGTTTCATATCGATTCCTCTTTTGGCCACCCTCCCCCGCCGGCGGTAACCGGCAGGCTTGGTGGACCATAGATTCGTCTGGAAGGGGATGGATGGTTTACAGGTCCTCGGCGCCCAGCAGCATCTCGGTGATGCCCTTGCCGGCCTGCACCATCGGGAACACGTTCTCGGTGGGGTCGGTGCGGAAGTCCATGAACACGGTGCGGTCCTTGAGCTTGCGCGCTTCGCGCAGCGCCGGCTCGACATCGCGCGGGTGCTCGATCAGCATGCCCACGTGGCCATAGGCCTCGGCGAGCTTCACGAAATTGGGCAGCGCGTCCATGTAGCTGTGGCTGTATCGGCCCTCGTAATCGAGTTCCTGCCACTGGCGCACCATGCCCAGGTAGCGGTTGTTCAGGGCCACCACCTTGATCGGGGTGTTGTACTGCAGGCAGGTGGACAGCTCCTGGATGCACATCTGCACCGAGCCCTCACCGGTGACGCAATACACCTCGGATTCGGGCTTGGCCAGCTTGATGCCCATGGCATACGGGATGCCCACGCCCATGGTGCCCAGGCCTCCGGAGTTGATCCAGCGGCGCGGCTCGTCGAACTGGTAGTACTGCGCGGCCCACATCTGGTGCTGGCCGACGTCGGAGGTGATGTAGGCGTCGGCGCCGCGCGTCATGGCCGAGAGGGTCTCGACCACGTACTGGGGCTTGATGACGTCCATGTTCTTGCGGTCATAGCGCAGGCAATCGCGCTTGCGCCAGCCCTCGATGGTCTCCCACCAGCCGGCCAGGGCTGCGGCGTCGGGCTTCTGGCCCGACTCGCGGATCATGGCGATCAACTCGTTCAGGACGTCCTTGACGTCGCCCACGATCGGGATGTCGACCTTCACCCGCTTGGAAATGCTGGAGGGGTCGATGTCGATGTGGATGATCTTGCGTTCGTTCTGTGCAAAGTGCTTGGGGTTGCCGATCACGCGGTCGTCGAAGCGCGCGCCCACCGCCAGCAGCACGTCGCAGTTCTGCATCGCGTTGTTGGCCTCCAGGGTGCCGTGCATGCCCAGCATGCCCAGGAACTTCTTGTCGGTGGCGGGGATGGCGCCCAGGCCCATGAGCGTGTTGGTGCACGGGTAGCCGAGCATGTCGGCCAGCGTGCGCAGCTCGGGCGTGGCGTTGCCCAGGACCACGCCGCCGCCGGTGTAGAGGTAGGGCCGCTTGGCCGCCATCAGCAGCTGCAGCGCCTTGCGGATCTGGCCGCTGTGGCCCTTGCGCACCGGGTTGTACGAGCGCATCTCCACTTTTTCGGGGTAGCCGGTCCAGGCGGTCTTGTTGAAGGACACGTCCTTCGGGATGTCCACCACCACCGGGCCGGGTCGTCCGCTGCGGGCGATGTGGAAGGCCTTGCGCATGACGTTGGCCAGGTCACGCACGTCCTTGACCAGGAAGTTGTGCTTGACGATGGGACGGGTGATGCCCACGGTGTCGCATTCCTGGAAGGCGTCCAGGCCGATGGCGGCCGTGGGCACCTGGCCGGTGACGATCACCATCGGGATGCTGTCCATGTAGGCGGTGGCGATGCCGGTGACCGCGTTGGTCACACCGGGGCCGGAGGTGACCAGGGCCACGCCGACCTCGCCGGTGGCGCGCGAGTAGCCGTCGGCCGCGTGCACCGCGGCCTGCTCGTGGCGCACGAGCACATGCTGCATGGTGTCCTGCTTGTACAGGGCGTCGTAGATGTGCAGGACCGCGCCACCCGGGTAGCCCCAGATGAACTTGACGTTCTCGGCCTGCAGGGCCTTGACGAGAATTTCTGCGCCGCGCAGCTCCTGGGCATCGCCCGTGGCCGCGGCGGCCGAAGCGATTTCGGCCTTGGAGATTTCCATGATCAACCTTTCGATTTTCTCTGACGAAAAACGTGGGGTGCCCCTTGCCAGCCCTTGTGGGGCCGCGTCAGGACTTGGAGCACCGGACCATGGGCAGCAGAGGATGGGCCGCCGGATCAGGGCTCGTTTGCCTTTTGACTTGCAGCGCGCATTATCGCACTGCAACACGGCCGTGGGCCGGGAACCCCCGCAGGGCGGTGCGATAATCCGGCGCCGCTGAGCGCCTTCAGGACCCCGGCACTCCCCGAACCGACCCCGTCCTGCCCGAGCCGAAACCCCTTGGCCACCGAAAGAGAACTGTCCGACTTCCTGCGCAGCGTCGAGAAACGGGCCTACAAACGCTCGCTCTACCACGTCCGCGACGAGGAAGCGGCCCTGGACATCGTCCAGGACAGCATGATGAAGCTCGCCGAGCACTACGGGGACAAGCCATCCGGGGAACTGCCGATGCTGTTCCAGCGCATCCTGTCCAACTGCACACTGGACTGGTTCCGCCGGCAAAAGACCCGCAACGCCCTGTTTTCGAACCTGTCCGATTTCGAGCCCGACCCCGAGTACGGCGGGGACTTCGACCTGCTGGAAACTTACCGGGCCCCCGACGAGTCCAACCGGGTGGAAAGCGCCGAGGACGCCACCCGGCGGGCGCAGATCTTGCGGCAGATCGAGGCTCAGATCCAGGAGCTT
>JBEGVR010000042.1:0-11664 GCA_041178265.1 Pseudomonadota bacterium
TGCTCCTGGCCCACCATCTCGCCAAACGTGCGCGGACGGTATTTACGAGCCAGGACGAGGTACGACATGCAGGCGATTCTACGGGTCGGGGCCACCCCCCTGCCCGCCCGGCGGTCCGCCCTCGCCTACAATCACCGTTGACGGGCCTCCCCGCATGGTGAAGCGGCCAACCGGGTCAGGTGGGGAACCAAGCAGCCCTAACTGTGGAGCCAGTGCCGGGGGTAAGGCTCGTCAACTTCTTTCCGCGTGCCTTCTCTTTCCGCGTGCCTTCACGCGCTCGCGCACGGCCTGCCCCCATCGGGTCAAGCCGCTGCCTCGATCATCAGATCGGACGCACCCGCAGGTTCCGCTCGATCTTGACCAGCACCAGGATCAGGCTGATCAGGAGGAAGGCGCCAAACAGGCCGCCGGCGGCATACAGCTTCATCATGGCGCCAGCCTTGGCGCTGGCCACGCGCGCTTCTTCACGGCGTTCAAACTGCTTGCGCTGATCGCGCTGCTTCTCGAAAAAGGCGGGGTACAGGTCCACCGCGGTGCTGAAAAATTTTCCCAGGGTCTCACCGCCATCATCCTTCTTCTGCAGCGCGGCGATGATGTCCTTGTCGGTGAACGCAAGCGTGAAGAATTCGGTCTGGCCCTTGGCATACGCCAGGACGCTGGCTTCGTCCTCGGGGTCGCTCGCCAGGGTATTCGCCTTCCTGCGCAGGTTCGTCTTGAATCCCTCGGGGTTGTTCAGGTTCCGTTGGAACTGCGCCAGGAAATCAGACACCGTCTTGAGTTGCTTGTTCAACTCCTCTTCCAGCGCCTTGCCTTCGGCCTTGGGCGCGCCCGGCTTGGACGAGGCCGGCGCTGCAGGCGCGGAGGCGGGGCTGTCTTCGAGCGTCTTGCGCAGCTCCTGGATCAGGGCCTTGGTATCCGGCTTTTCGGGTTTGTAGCTCTCCTCGGACGCGCCCAGGTCCTTGACGCCGTAGACGGCGACACCGATGGCAGCAATCAGGCTGACCGCCAGCACGATCAGGATGACGACCCGCAGGATGGCCAGAAAGGCGTTTTCCAGTTTGCCGCCGAAACCCGTACCCGAATCACTCATTTGCTACTCCTTATGGCATACGCGTGCCGAATTGAATTTAGTGCTCATATTAAACACCAAATTAAATCGCGAACGCGCGCGTAGCCCGGGTAGGTGGTTCGGCTTCAGTCGACGATCCGCAGGGTGCGCCGGCGTCGCATGCCGCACACACTGGCGCCCCTGCGGTCGGTGGCGTGGATCCCGCACTGCGCGACGAGGCCCGAGGCCGAGCCTGCGCGCAGACAGGCGCACCTCACTTGATCTGGCGCAGCACGATCTGGTCCAAGGCGTTGGATGTGGTCGACGCCGCGCAATTGGCGGTGCCGCCCTGGGCCTGGCGGGCCAGCACGTTGGCGTCGATGCCGCACACTGTGGCGGCCACGCCGATCGGCGCCTGCACCGACACCGGGATCTGGCTCACGTCCACGCTCAGGTTCTGGGCGATGTTGTTCGCCACGTTATTGAGCGAGACGTTCACCAGGCCGGATTGCTGGGACAGCGCCGGGCCCGCGGCCAGGGCGGCGGTGGCAAAGAGGGTGGCAAGTCGTCGTTGCATGGCAGGGATCTCCTTGGGGTGGGCGTCCGCCGCCCGCACAGATGCTGCGCGGGAGCGGCAGGACGGACCGCAAGGCTAGGCAGCAGGCGCGGGCGGCAGGTCGGACGACGCCGGCAGCGGCTGTGCGCCCGATTCGGCGGGGGCCCGCGCTCAGGCGCCCGCCGGGTTGGCTACAGTGACGCCTTTACCGCTGACACCAGGAGTCCCACGTGTCCCTCTCGCTGCCTACCCCCGGTCTTGAGTTCTTCGCCGACCTGAGCGTGTCGGTCGACCGCCCCCAGGAGGTCGGACACACGCTGGAGGGTCTTCGCCGCGTGGTGCCTATCCTGGGCGGCGAGGTGCGCGGTGAAGGCTGGAGCGGGCGCGTGCTGCCCGGGGGCGCCGACTTCCAGCGGATCCTGGGCGGCACGGTGGCCCATCTGGACGCCCGCTACATCATCGAGACCGATGCGGGGGATCGCATCTTCGTGCAGAACCGCGCGGTGCGCGCGGCCACGCCGGAGGTGACCGCCAAGCTGCTGCGGGGTGAACCGGTCGACCCGTCGCAGGTTTATTTCCGCTGCAGCCCGAGCTTCGAGACCGCGTCCAAGGCGCTGGCCTGGATCAACGAACGCATCTTCGTGGGCACCGGCGCGCGCCATCCCGACCGGGTGGTGCTGCGTTACTACACGCTGACCTGAAGTCCACGGGGCGTCGGACCCCGCGCGAGGCACTCAGCGCACGGACCTGGCGTCCTGCCCGAACAGGATGGCCCGGGCCTTCTCGTCCACGGTGGGCGCCTGGTTGACAGTGGCGGCCAGGGCATAGGCACGCTGCGTGGCGGGCCGCTGGCCTATGCGCGCGAACCAGGCGGCCAGCGCGGGAAAGTCCTTCAGGTCCTGGCGCTGGCGTTCGTGCGGGACGATCCAGGGGTAGCAGGCCATGTCGGCAATCGAATACGCGTCACCACAGATGAAGCTGCGACCGTCCGCCAGCAGCTTGTTCAACACGCCATACAGGCGCGAGGTTTCCTTGACGTAGCGGTCGATGGCGTAGGGGATCTTCTCGGGTGCGTATTGGGTGAAATGGTGGTTCTGACCCGCCATCGGGCCCAGGCCTCCCATCTGCCAGAACAGCCACTGCAGGCAGGCCTGGCGCCCGCGCAGGTCCGGGGGGATGAACTGGCGGGTCTTGTCCGCCAGATACAGCAGGATGGCGCCCGACTCGAACAGCGGCACTGGCGCTCCGCTATCGGCTGGTGCGTGGTCCACGATGGCGGGGATGCGGTTGTTGGGAGCAATCTTCAGGAAGCCGGGCTCGAATTGCTCGCCTTTGCTGATGTTCACCGGCTTGAGGGTGTAGGCCAGGCCCGCCTCCTCCAGGAACATCGTGATCTTGTGACCATTGGGCGTGGTCCAGTAATACAGGTCGATCATGCGGCGCATCTTAACGGCGCGGCAGGCAATGCCCTGACGGCCGTCACGGGTTCAGGGCAGCGCGCACGACGCGGTTGAAACGCGCATGGCGCGCTTGCGGGCTGGCCGTCGGCATGGGCAGTTTCTCGATCCCGGCGCGCACCAGGTGGTCCATGCGCTCCCGGGGCGGCGGGTGCGTGGACGCCAGCAGCGTCACGCGTGGGTCGGCCGGGCCCAGGGCGTCCAGCTTCTCCAGCACGGACAGGGGCGCCGAGGGGTCGTAGCCGGCGCGGGCCAGGAGCTGCGCGCCGGCCACGTCGGCCTCGTGCTCGCTGGCTGCGTCCAGGCCGCGCGCATAAAGCTGCGCGCTGGCCCGGCTCAGGCCCGGGTCGACACGCAGGCCACGCACCACGGTCTGGTACTGGCGCGTGCGCTGGATCACCTGGTAGTGGTGCTCACGTGTGACGTGAGAGATTTCGTGCGCCAGCACCGCGGCCAGTTCGTCCTCGGAGGACAGCTGCCGCAGCAGGCCCGCGGTCACGAGCACCACGCCGCCCGGCGCGGCAAAGGCGTTGACGGCTTCGGTGTCCAGGACGCCAAAGCGCCAGGTGCGTGACGCGTCCGCTCGGGCCGCGAGGTGGCTACCGACCAGGTTCACATATCGCTGCAGATCCTGCGAGGCGTGCAGCGATGCCACGCCCATGATCCGTGCCACCCAGAGCCTGCCGGCGGATTCCTCGTCGTCGTTTGCGGCCAGTATCGGCGCCAGGCTGCTGCCTCCGGCCAACGCACCCGCCTGCTCGAACTGCGCGAGTTGCCCGGGGTCCGGACGAAAGGCGGGCAGCCGCTCGACGGCCTGGTTGTCGCTGCGCCCTTCGATCAGGTCCTGGGCCGACATGCTGCGTGCGGCCGACGTCGCCACGATGTTGTTGGCGCCCAGGCGCCCGGTGTCCACCGCCAGCGGCGCGGAGGACGCGGCCAGCTTCACCGAGGAAATCCGCACCCAGCCCCGGGCGCTGCCTGCTTCCACTTCAAGCCAGAAGCCCTGGCGCCGCAGCACCTTGGCCGGCGCGCCGCTGCGCGCCCGGGTTACCGGCCCGGCCGCCGCATCGGGCGCCGCCAGGAGTGGCGTGTCGGCGGTAAAGGTCTGTGCACCGGTCCAGCCCGACGCCAGCAGGGCCAGGGCCACGATCGGGGCGCGCAGACTAGGGGCGGGAATCATCGGGCTTGATACGAAAGGATGCGGGCTCGGGCATGCGCCGCAGCGTGCACAGGAGGGCCATGGCCCGCGACAGATACCCGGTGATTTGAGTTGTAACACACGACTACACTGGTTGCCTGCCGTCCCGTGCGGCCGACGTTAACCATGCAAAAGTTGTTCAAATCGCTGCAGGCCCTGATGCAGGTCCTGTCCGGATTCCAGTTCCCCCGCTTGTACGCGCTGGCAATGCGTGGCGTCGACGCCAAGAACCTGGGCACCTCGTGGACCGCGCGACTGTCGCGGGTGTGGGGCCGCAAGGTGATGCTCGCCGTGGGCGTGGTGGCCACCGCGTGGGCCCTGGTCCTGTTCGCGACGGACAGCCTCACGCCCGATGCACCCTCGCCCGCGCACGATGCCATCCTGAAGATGCGCCACGCCAGCCCCGCGCCTTCGCAGAACGTGCTGATCGTGGACATCGACGAACGTTCGCTGGCGATGCTGGCGCCCGAGCATGGTCGCTGGCCCTGGCCCCGCAACGTGCTGGCCGATGGCGCGCAAAAGCTCACCGACCTGGGTGCGCGCGCCGTGCTCCTGAACGTGATCACAAGCGACCCGGACAAGGCCAACCCCGACGGCGACGCCGCCCTGGACGTCACCGCGCAATTGAACCGCGCGATGGCCTTCCCCATGGTGCGCCTGAACCCGGAGAACGACGCGCGCAGCCAGCTCAAGGTCTCGGCCCTGCCCGGTGCGCAGGCGGCCCCCGGCCACGCGGACGCCACGGTGGCCGCCCTGCTGCCGATGTTCGGCGCCATGTACGACCGCATGGGCGTGGCCAACCAGCGCCCTGACGGCGACGGCGTGGTGCGCAAGTACCCGCTGGTGTGGAAGGAAGACCGCTTCACCCTGCCCACCGTGGTCGGGCGCACGCTCGAGGCTGGCGGCGTGAGCCTGCAGGGGCTGCCCGAGCTGATGTCCCTGAACTGGCGCAACAAGAAGGGACGCTACGCACGCATCCCCTTCGCCGACCTGCTGGCTGCCGCGCCCGACGACCCGCGCCTGCAGGCGGTCAAGGGTGCCTTCGTGGTGATCGGCGCCTCGGCGCCGGGCATCGGCCCCACCAAGCCCACTTCGGTCAAGGCGGTGGAAGACGACAGCGAGATCCTGGCCACCGCCCTGGACGACGCACTGCACGGCACCTGGCTGCGCGTGATGCCGGCCTGGCTGGGGCTGGCGCTGAACCTCGCGGCCATCTGGGTGCTGGTCGCGATCGCCATGGGCCGGCTTCGCGCCGGCACATTGACCAAGGTCTTTCTGGTCGCGCAGTCCGGCTTCTTTGGCGTGTCCTACCTGTCCGCCAGCTACACGAACTACCTGATCGACCTGTCGGCCACCATGTCCTTCGCGGTCACGGTGTTCGGCGTGATCAAGGTGGTACAGGGCCTGGACGACAGCTGGTCGCGGGCGCGACCCGGTTTCCGGCGGGTCGACGCCAAGCGCGCGCACCAGGGCGCTCTCACGGTGATCAGCTTCGTCTCCGGTGACGTGGGCGCCGACGACATGCGCCAGCTGCAACGCGACATCGAGGGCGTGGTCGGTGTCTCGCGCGTGGTACGCATCGACGACTTGTTCGGCGGCGAAAGCGTCCTCAAGGTCGCCTGCAGCGCCGTGCGCTGCCTGCTGGTGTTCGCCGAGCCCTCCCAGCAGGCGAGCGTGGACCGCCTGCTGGAAGGAAAGCCCTTTCACGGCAAGCTGCTGCTCGATCGCCACAACCTGCAGGCGCCCTGGAATCCCGAGGATCCCGCGCTGGCTGCCGAACTGGCCCCGCTGGTGCTCCAGAACAGCGCCCACATGCTGCGTACATCACGCGCCTGAGGGCGCACCGCCGCCACGGGCGCCACGCCCTGCGCGCGTGCGCAGGTGGTGCAGGACGCCCTCGCCCGCTGCGCGCCCGCTGGCCATGCTGGCCGTGAGCAGGTAGCCCCCGGTGGGGGCTTCCCAATCGAGCATCTCGCCGGCGCACCAGACCCCGGGGCGGGCCTTGAGCATCAGCGACGCGTCCATCGCGTCCCAGCGCACGCCCCCGGCGCTGCTGATCGCCTCGGCGATGGGCCGCGTGGCCGCCAGGCGTAGCGGTAGGGCCTTGATCGTGCGGGCCAGGCGGTCTGCGTCCTGCATTGCCTCGCGCGGGAGCACTTCGTGCAGCAACGCGAACTTGATGCCGTCCAGGCCCAGGCGGCTTTTGAGGTGGTTGGACAGCGAGCGCGAGCCCCGGGGATGGGCGACCTCGGCGCGTACCTGGTCGATCTCCCGCGTGGGCAGCAGGTCTACGTGGCACACCGCCATACCCTGCGCGGTGATCTGTTCGCGCAGGGCTGCCGACACCGCATAGACCAGGCTGCCCTCCACGCCGGTGGCGGTGGCGACGAATTCGCCCTTGCGCACCTGGCCTTCGACCTCGATCGCCACCGACTTGAAAGGCTGCCCCGCGAAGCGCTGCGCGAAATGCGGGGTCCAGCCTCCGGCCACGTCAAAGCCGCAGTTGGAGGGCACCAGCGGCACGACCCCGACGCCCGCCTCGCGCAGCACGGGCTGCCAGGCCCCGTCGGACCCCAGGCGCGGCCAGCTCGCGCCGCCCAGGGCCAGCACCACGGCGTCGGCCTGCACGAGCACCTCGCCCGCGGGCGATGCCAGTCGCAGCGCGCCCTGCCCGTCCCATCCCAGCCAGCGATGGCGCATGTGAAAAACCACGCCGCCCGCGCGCAGACGGTGCAGCCCGGCTCGCAGAAACGGGGCGGCCTTCATGTCGGCGGGAAACACCCGGCCGGAGCTGCCCACGAAGGTGGGCACGCCCAGGTCCTGCGCCCAGGCACGCAGCGCGTCGGGGGAGAAGGCGCGCACCCCGTCCATCAGGGCCGGCGCCTGCGGGCGCAGGCGCGTGACGAAACGCGCCAGAGGCTCCGAGTGGGTGAGGTTCAGGCCGCCGCGTCCGGCCAGCAGGAACTTGCGGCCAGCCGAGGGCATGGCGTCATACACCCGCACCGCCACGCCTTGCGTGGCCAGCACCTCGGCGGCCATGAGGCCCGCCGGCCCCGCACCGACCACCACCACCCTCAGGCCCGCCGCGTTCAATCGACCGCCACCAGCCGGCCCTGGCCGGTGAGAAAGGCCGCCTTCACCACGGCCCCCGGATGGATGGCCGCCACCGCCGCGCGGTAACGCCGCATCTGTGCCAGCAGCGCCTCATCGCGCTCGGGCCGGGCGGCGGATTTGTAATCGAGCACCCACCACTGCGCGCCGTCCCGCCGTCGCACCAGGCGGTCCAGCCGCAGCAGCTGGCCCTGGTGGTGAAGCTCGACCTCGTTGTCGGCCCAATCCACCACCTGCGGGTCCCAGGCCCAGGCACCTTCGCCGCGCAAGATGCGCAAGGCCACGGCCGCTGCATCCTCCAGGGCCGAGGCGGCCAGGCGAAACTCGCGCGCCACCCGCTGGCTCAATGCCGGCGGACACGCGGCCTGCCCCTGCGGCCAGCATTCAAGCAGTCGGTGCAGGGCCTGGCCGAAGCGGGAGTGCCCTTCTTCCAGGTCCACGGGCACGGCGCTGGCGCCCGCCGCGTCGCCCTCGCGGGCGGCTTCGCCCCAGGGCACGATGTCCAGGCGGCAGGTGGGCGTCGGGTCGCCTGCGGCCGCGGGGGCCGGTGCCAGGTCCGCGTCCGGCACCGGCTGGCACTGCGGCTGCAGGCGGCGCCACCAGCTGCCCTCGGCGGGGGCGTGGGGTTCGACGCTGGACATCACCAGCACGCTGCGCGCGCGGGTCATCGCCACGTACAGGCCATTGAGCTCCTCGCGCTGGCGGGCCTGCCGTTCCACCGCGAGGGCGTCGGCGCAACACACCGGCGGCCGGGTCTCGCTGGCCACGAACGCGAAACGCCGGGGCGCGGGCGCTTCGCCCGGCCAGTCCACCAGCATTCCCATGTTCTGGGCCTGTGCCGCCGCGCCGTCGGCGTCCAGGATCAGGACGATGGGCGCCTCCAGTCCCTTGGCGCCGTGCACCGTGAGCAACTGCACCGCCGATGACTGTGCCACCGCTGGCGCGCGCACGCCGCCGGCACGCATGGCACGCACGAAGGCGTAGGGCGTGGCGTAACGGCCGCCACCCACCTCCAGCGCCGCCCCCAGCAGGGCGCGCAGATTGGCCAGTACCGGTGCGCGCAGGGCGGTCGGAACCGCCTGTGCGAAGCGGGCCAGCACGTCGCCCTCATGGAAGATGGCGTCCAGAGCGTCGTGCGGCGGCATGCGGTCGACCCACCGCTTCCAGCGCGCCAGCGTCTCGCCCACGCCCCGAAGGGCGGCAGGCAGGTCCGCGCCCGCCTCCTGCAGCCCATCGAACCAGTGGCGGGGCGGGTCGTCCCCCGCCACCGCCCGCGCCCGCTGCGCCAGGGCCACCAGGGCATCGTCGGGCACCGAGAACAGCGGGGAGCGCAGCGCGCGCGCCAGCGACAGGTCGTGCGTGGGCGAGACCAGGACATCGAGCAGGGCCACGAGGTCCTGCACCTCGGGGGCTTCGCCCAGGTTGGTTTTCTCGGGTTGCTGCGCCGGGATGCCCATGAAGCGCAGCTCGTCCTCCAGGGCCGCCAGGCGCTTGCGCCGCCGGGCCAGGACCATGATGGCTTCGGGCGCCACGCCGTCGGCCAGTTGACGTGCGATCCAGCGCGCCGCCTGGCGCGACTCCAGCGTGATCAGGTGTTCCTCGGGCAGGGCACGCGGCTCGAGCAGGCTGTCGCGCCAGTTGTCGCCGGCGGCCGTCTCGGCGGCAGCCCGCGCCTCGCGGCCGATCTGCGGCAGGTGCCGCACGTGACCGGTGTCCTTCGATTCGGTGGTGTGGGCCCGGAAGTCCTCGTAGTGGCCGCCGTCCTGCGCCTGGCGCATCACCGCATTGACCGACGCGAGCACCGCGCCAGCATTGCGATGGGTGTGGTCGCACCCCAGCAGGGCACCGCCCAGGCCCTCGACCACGAAGCGCTGCGCCGCCCGGAACACCTGGGGCTCGGCGCGGCGGAAGCGGTAGATGCTTTGCTTGGGGTCGCCCACGATGAAGACCCCCGGCGCATCGCCGGCGCCCGCGCCGGCGTAGGCGCTGAGCCAGGCATGCAGGGCCTGCCACTGCAGCGGATTGGTGTCCTGGAACTCGTCCACCAGCAGGTGCCGCACGCGCGCGTCCAGCCGTTGCTGCACCCAGCCCGAGAGCACCGGGTCGGACAGCAGCATCAACGCGGCCTGTTCCAGGTCGCTCATGTCGACCCAGCCCTCATCGCGTTTGAGTTGCGCGAACTGCGCGATCAGGATGCGGGCCAGGCGGGCGATGCGCTGGTGGTAATGCCACGCCGTCTCCTGCTCGCGCGCTGCCACGAGGCGCTGGGCCAGGGCCTGAGCCTGCCGGATCTCGGGCAGGCCCGCCAGGTTGTCGCTGTACTTGCGCGGCGTGTTCTTGTCGGTCAGGAGGGCCCTGATCGCGGCTTCCCAGTGGCCCTCGGTGAGCGCGCGCTCCAGTTGCGAGCCGAACGCCGCATAACTGGGCTGCGTGGCCCGCCCGAGCCAGCGGGCCGCCTCCTGCAGGCAGGTGCGCACCACGCCAGGCTGCAGGATCACGTCCACCACGCTCGCGGGGCCTGCGAATTCCGGATACGCCTGGTCCCAGCTCTGGACGGAGACGTCCACCACGCCCTCGTGATCGGCCAGCGTGAACTCCACGCGCTTGTCCAGGGCCGCACCCAGCGCCTTGAACGTCTGGGTGCGCCCGTGCTCGGCGATGCAGGCCTCGTAGTCGACGCGCGCCTGCGGGTCGCGCAGTACCGCCTCATGGAACGGGCGCCACACCAGCGCGATGGCGTCCTTGTCGTTCTCGAGCAGTTCGTGGCGGGCCGGCAGACCCAGGCGCTCCAGGGTGGACAGGGGCGCCGCCCGCAGCAAGGCGGCGAACCAGCTGTGAAAGGTGCGTATCTGCACCGGCCTGCCGGTCTCTAGCAGGCGGCCATAGAGGTCGCGCAGCGGCTGCACCAGCGCCGGAACCGCCTCGGGGGGCAAGCCCCGGATCGAGAGTTCATGCCGCAGCACGGCGTCGTCGGCGTGGGCGTAAGCCTGCAGCCACTGCTGCAGCCGCGCCCGCATCTCGCCGGCGGCCTTCTTGGTGAAGGTGATGGCCAGGATCTCGTGCGGCGCCACGCCATCGAGCAGGGCGCGCAGGATGCGCGAGACCAGCATCCAGGTCTTGCCGGCGCCCGCGCAAGCTTGCACCGCGACACTGCGCCGCGGGTCGCAGGCCACGGCGTAGAACGCCTGGCGCGGCACGCGCCGGCCATCGACCTCGTAGGCGTAGGGGGTGGCGGCGGGGTTCATGAGGCCCAGAAATCCTTGCGGCACAGGCCACGGGCCGCGCAATGCTCACAGGCCTGTCCCTCGCCCAGGGCCTGCAGGGGCACGCCTTCCCCGATGCGGCGCAGGTCGTCCACCAGGCCCGGCACCAGCGCATCGCGCGCGGCCAGCACCTCGGGCTGTTCGACGACACGGGACTCGCCGCGCTCGCCCACGCTCACGTAGGCGGCGCGCAGATCGTCGTCACCCAGCAGGGCCGCGTAGAAGGCCAGCTGCGTGTCTTCCAGCGGCAGCTTGACGCGCGCCAATATTCCCTTGGGATTGCCGGTCTTGTAGTCCATCACCATGCGGCGGCCGTCGGGCAGCCGATCGATGCGGTCGATGCGACCGAAGATGCGCACGCTGCCCAGGTCCGCTTCCAGGTCGGTCTCGGCCTGCTCGAAGCGGGCCTGATTCTGGGCCTCGAATTTCGCGAGTGCCTCCAGGTAGCCCTCGCGCACCTGCGGCCAGGCCGCCTCGAAGGGCAGGAATTCGCTCTCTGGCAGCGCCAGGTCGCGGGCAGCCTCCTGCGCGATGCGATCGAGCAGCGCCGCGCGCGCCAGGGACTGCGCCGCCAGGTCGTCGCGCAGCGTCTCGTGAAACCGTCGCAGGACCTCGTGCACCCAGATGCCGAAGTCGCGCTTGTCCAGGTCTTGCTCGATCTCCGAGGCCTCCTGGAGCCCCAGCTGGTGCAAGGCGAAGTAGCGGTAGGGGCAGGTGCGCAGGTCCTCGTAGGCGCTGGCCGAGAGCCGGGCCACGGGCAGCGTGTCCGCCCGGGCCTGGGGTCGGGTCATGGGCTGCACCGCCAGCTCGCGCGGCTCGCGCGTGTCGGCCGCCCGCCGGGCCTGGCCCGTGAACTCCAGTTGCTGCACGAGGGGACTGGCGAGCACCGGCTCGCCCGCCTCGTCGGTCAGGCGCCACAGCACATCGACCTGCGGCACCTGCAGGGCCTGGCGCCAGCCGGCTCGCAGGACCCGCTCCAGCCGTTCGCGCGAGGGCAGCCCCAGCACCTCGCGCTGCGCCAGGGTCCAGGG
>JBEGVR010000043.1:0-28362 GCA_041178265.1 Pseudomonadota bacterium
TCTTCTATCCAGCCGCCGAATTACGACCGCGTCCTGCCGTAGGTGTCCTCAAGTCGGACGATGTCGTCCTCCCCCAGGTAACTGCCTGACTGCACCTCGATGATTTCCAGCGGGATGTTCCCTGGGTTGGATAGGCGGTGGATCTCGCCCAGTGGGATGTAGGTGGATTGGTTCTCCGTCAGGAGAATGACCTGGTCGCCCTTGGTGATCTCGGCTGTACCTGTGACCACCACCCAGTGCTCCGCTCGGTGGTGGTGCATTTGCAGGCTGAGGCTGGCCTTGGGCTTGACTTGGATGCGCTTGACCTTGAAGCGACCACCCTCGTCGACGCTGTCGTACCAGCCCCAGGGGCGGTGTACCTTTCGGTGCAAGACATGCTCCTCGCGTTTGTCTTGCGAAAGCTGTCTGACGATTTCAGATACCTTTTGGCTTTGTGTCTTGTCTGCGATCAGGACAGCGTCGGGCGTCTCGATGACGATCAGGTTCTCGACACCCACAAGGGTGACCAGCCGGCTGGTCGCTTGCACCAGCGTGTTGTGGCTGCCCGTGGCTACGACATCCCCCAGGTGGGCATTGCCAGCAGCGTCCTTCGGCAGCACATTCCAAACTGCGTCCCAAGCACCCAGATCCGACCAACTGGAATTCAGGGGAACCATCTTGACGCGGAAGTCGCTGCCTGGAAGATGTTCCATCACAGCGTAATCCACGGACTCGCCTGGAATCGCTTCGAACTCCTGTTTGCCCGGGCGGATGAAACAACCTCCGGCGCTACGATCGGTGGTCCTCGTCGCCCAAGCTTTTCTGGCGGCATGCGCGATGTCAGGGCGGAAACATTCCAGCGCGGATACCCACACCGAAGCTCGCAGCACGAACATCCCTGCGTTCCAGAAATAGTTTCCCTCCAAGAGGTACCTTTTTGCCTTGTCGGCATCGGGCTTCTCGACGAAGCGCACGACCGTGCGCGCCACGGACTCCTCAGCGCTCTTGCCGGGCGCAACGGCCTGGATGTATCCGTACCCAGTTTCGGCGCGTCCTGGGCTGATCCCCAGAATCACCGTGGTTCCATCCGCCGCTTCTCGGATGGCTGTCTGCATCGCCTCTGTGAATGCGGCGGCATCACCGATGGTTTGGTCGGCTGGCGTGACCACCAGGACGGGGTCGCGGCCTTCCTCAAGCGCAGCAAGTGCTGCCAAGGTCAGGGCTGGTGCGGTGTTGCGGCCGCAGGGTTCCAGCAGCGCAGCGCCCAGCACGAGCCCGGATTCTCGCAATTGCTCGACGGCGAGAAATCGATGGTCCTCGCCGCTGACGATGACCGGTTCAGCGGCCACAATGTCCTGCGATTCCAAATTCGCAAGCCGGCGCACGGCCATTTGGAACAAGCTCTCCTCTCCCGTCAGGCAGAGGAACTGCTTGGGAAAGCCGATGCGCGAGAGCGGCCATAGGCGGGTTCCTGCTCCTCCACATAGAACCACGGGGGTGATTTCAATCATGGTTTTGGCTCTCTCCGTTTGTTTTCAAGTCAGACATGCAGGGCAGCCATTACCCCGGCTTGCCGCACCGCGCCGCGCTGCGTATTCACTTCCGTCGCTGTAGCGGCTCTGGGCTTAAGAACTGCTAATTGACAGGAAGATCTCCTGAAGCAAGGCACTTGCGATGGTGATAAGTGACGAAGGTGTAGCGCAAGCCGCTGTCGTCTGCATCCGCTTGCCGCGCGATCTCGGTCCAATCTTCCCCCAACTCGGGGGCGTACGCATCTCCAGGGTAGTCCCGGTCGATCTCGGTGATTTCCACGACCTGCGCCAGGGGCAAGGCCTGCGCGTAGATCTCGGCGCCGCCGATCACCCAGGCGATGTCGACACTGGCACACAGGGCGATCGCCTCCTGTAACGAGCCCACGCGCGTGGCGCCCTCGGCCTGCCACGTGGCCTGGCGGGTGACGACGATATTGGTGCGTCCGGGCAGCGGGCGAAAGCGCGGGGGCAAGGAGTCCCAGGTCTTGCGGCCCATGATCACCGGGCAGCCCTGGGTCTTGGCCTTGAAGTGCGCGAGGTCGGCGGGCAGGTGCCAGGGCAGCGTGCCGCCCGCGCCGATCACGCCGTTGCGCGCGCGGGCATAGATCAATCCGAGCTTCACGGGGCCTCAGACCGCCACCGGGGCCTTGATCGCGCCGTGGCACTGGTAGTCCAGCACCTCGAAGTCTTCGTACTCGTAGCCGAAGATGGATTCGGGTTTGCGCTTGATGTTCAACACCGGATAGGGGTAGGGTGCGCGCGAGAGCTGCAGTTCCACCTGCCCGTGGTGGTTGCTGTAGATGTGGCAGTCGCCGCCCGTCCAGATGAAATCGCCCACGCCCAGGCCGCATTGCTGCGCCATCATGTGCGTGAGGAGGGCATAGCTGGCGATGTTGAACGGCACGCCCAGGAAGATGTCGGCACTGCGCTGATAGAGCTGGCAGGACAGGCGGGCCGGTTCGCCCGCCACGGGCGAGGGTGCCACGTAGAACTGGAAGAAGGCGTGGCAGGGGGCCAGGGCCATCTTCGGGATGTCGGCCACATTCCAGGCGCTCACGATGATGCGGCGCGAGTCGGGGTTGGTCTTGATCGTCTCGACCGCCTGGGCGATCTGGTCGATGTGCCCCCCGTCGGGCGTGGGCCAGCTTCGCCACTGCACGCCATACACCGGGCCGAGGTCGCCGTCTTCGCGGGCCCATTCATCCCAGATGGTGACGCCGCGTTCACGCAGCCAGTGGTTGTCGCTGGACCCCTGCAGGAACCACAGCAGCTCCTGGATGATGGAGCGCAGGTGCACCTTCTTGGTGGTGACCAGGGGGAAGCCTTCGTTCAGGTCGAACCGCATCTGGTAGCCGAACACGCTGCGCGTGCCGGTACCCGTGCGGTCGGTCTTGGCCACGCCCTGCGTGTAGACATGGCGCATGAAGTCTTCGTATTGGGAGCGGGTGGGGCGGGGCATGGGATTTCAGTAGGCGCCGAACAGGCAGTCAAGGGCGGACTGGATGTCCGCGCTTCGGGATTGAAGGTTATCAACGCGTTTGGCCAGCTCCCGGACCGGAACGGCAGCCAGGGCGGAGGTATCCAGTATCACGCGCTTGCCCCCCACTTCAAATTGCGGGTTGAGGTCGCGCAGGGGATGCTGATACAGGCTGGCTGCGCGCAGCGGGATGACGACCCGGGTGTCGATCCCGTCGATGAAATTGTTCTGGACATCCAGCAGGAAGGGCGTCTGGCGCCGTGCATCGGATTGCGGGTGCACGTACACATCGAAACGGGCCATGGTCAGAAGGTCCGGTACCGGGCCAAGGGCAGTCCTTCACTGGCGATCCGCGCGTTGTATTCGGCAATCGCCTCTTTGTTGTCCTCATTCCAGCGTTGCCAGTAGCGCCGCTGGACTTCGGCTGCCAGCAGGTCGTCGACCGTCTGCGAGATGTTCAGCCCCAACTCGCGGGCCATTTCGAGCACCTTGGTATTCAGGGTCAGGTTGGTCGGCTTTTTTGGAGCACCTTCAAACTTGAGCATACAAGATCTCCATGATTTGTGCGCATATCATACGCGCACTACCCGCCCCGGATTGAGCCGGTTGGCCGGGTCCAGGGCCTGCTTGACCGACCGCATCAGGCCCAGGGCCACCGGCGACTTGTAATCGGGCAGGGTGTCCACCTTCAGGCCGCCCACGCCGTGCTCGGCGGAGATCGAGCCGTCGAACGTGCGCACCTGCTCGTACACCACGGTGTTCACGCGGTCCTCCTGATCGCGCAGGAAGGCGCGGTCGTCACCACCCTCGGGGGCCTGCACGTTGTAATGCAGGTTGCCGTCACCCAGGTGGCCGAAGTTCACCAGGCGCACGCCCGGGATCTCGCGGGCCAGGCGGGCGTCGGTCTCGGCGCAGAAGGCCGGGATGCGCGAGATCGGAATGGAGATGTCGTGCTTGATGTTCAGGCCTTCCTCGGCCTGCGCCAGTGGGATGGCTTCGCGCACGTGCCACAGCTCACGGGCCTGGCCGATGTTCTCGGCGATCACGGCGTCACTGGCGCAGCCTTCCTCCAGGGCGAGGGCCAGCAGGGCCTCGATGCCCGCGCGCGCCTCCTGCTCGCCCGCCTGGCCCGCGTTCTCCAGCAGCACGCCATAGGGGCTGGCCTGCGCGAAGGGCACGCGCAGCGCCGGAAAGTGCTGCACCACCAGGCTCAAGGCGAACTGGCCCATCACCTCAAAGCCGGTGAGGCCTGCGCCCAGGCGCGTGCGCGCGATCTCCAGCAGCCGCACCGCGGCGGCCATCGAGGGCACGGCGGCCCAGGCGGTGAGCGTGGCGGCCGGTGGCGGATAGAGCTTGAGGGTGGCGGCGGTGATGATGCCCAACGTGCCTTCGCTGCCGATGAACAGGTCGCGCAGGTCGTAGCCGGTGTTGTCCTTGCGCAGGCCCGACAGGCCGTGCCAGATCTCGCCCTGCGCCGTCACCACCTCCAGGCCCAGGCACAGGTCGCGCGCATTGCCATAGCGCAGGACCTGGGTGCCCCCGGCGTTGGTGGCCAGGTTGCCGCCGATGGTGCAACTGCCCTCGGCTGCCAGGCTCAGGGGAAACAGGAAGCCCGCCTCGCGCGCCGCCTCCTGCACCGACTGCAGCACGCAGCCGGCTTCGGCGGTGAGGGTGAGGTTGGCGGCATCGATCTCGCGCACCGCGTTCATGCGTTGCAGGCTCAGGACCACCTGGGTGCCCGACGCGTCGGGCGTGCCGCCCACGACCAGACCCGTGTTGCCGCCCTGGGGCACGATGGATGTGCCGGTGCTGGCACACGCACGCACCACGGCCGCCACCTGCTCGGTGTTCGCCGGGCGCACCACGGCCAGCGCCTTGCCGCGTGAGCGCTTGCGCCAGTCGAGTTCCCAGGCGCTGAGGTCACCTTCGTGCAGGACATGGGCGGCGCCGACGATGGCGGCCAGTCGGGCGATCAGGGCGTCACTCATACCGCTTCACGCACCGCACGAAACCGCAGGCGCACGTGCTGCGCGCAGGCTGCGAACAGCACCAGGCACAGGACGATCTCGGCCATCGCCAGGTAGGACGACGGCGGGCGGTCGCTCCAGGCGCGTACCACGCCTTCGGTGAAATAGATCCACACCAGCAGGCTGACCCACCGGTAGGTGTACATGCGATGGCGCAGCAGGCCGGCCAGGGGCAGGCACAGGGGCAGGACCTTCAGCGCCACCCAGGTGCCTCCGGGGCGCAGTGGCGCCAGCCAGAGTTCCCAGGCCAGTCCCAGGGCGATGAGTCCGAGCAGGCTGCCCACGGCCAGGCGGCGGATCATCAGCAGTTCGGGCGAGGCCGCCCGCACGACCGGGTCTTCGGTCCCCTCGAGGGAGGGTGCAGGGTCAGCGTCAGCGGGTTCGGGGCGCGCAGGGGGAGTGGGCGTGGTCATGGGCGGTGGCATCATAGCGGCCGATGAATGCCCGGCCCCTGCTTGTCCAGATTGCCCGTTTCCCCTGGCGGTCTGCCACCCGCACGCTGGGCGAGCGCCTGCGCGAAGACCGCCTGGGCCTCTCGGCGGGCAGCCTGACCTTCACCACCACCATCGCCCTGGTGCCTTTCTTCACCGTGGTGCTGGCGCTGTTCACCGCCTTCCCGGTGTTCGGCAAGCTGCAGGGAGCCGTGCAGGCCTGGCTGGTACAGAGCCTCGTGCCCGACGCCATCTCGCGGCAGGTGCTGGGTTACCTCACCCAGTTCGCCGGCAAGGCCAGCCGCCTGGGCGCGGTGGGCCTGGTGCTGCTGTTCATCACCGCCCTGTCGCTGGTGCTGACCATCGACCGTACCCTCAATGGCATCTGGCGCGTGCGCCACACCCGCCCGCTGGCGCAGCGGGTGCTGGTGTATTGGGCGGTGATCACGCTGGGACCGCTGCTCCTGGCGGCTTCCCTGAGCGTGAGTTCCTACCTGATCTCGGCCTCGCGCGGGCTGGTGACCGGCGTGCCCGGGGTGCTGCGGTTGCTGCTGGACGTGGGAGAGTTCCTGCTGCTGGTGACTGGGCTGGCCGCCCTGTACCGGTTCGTGCCCAACACGCCCGTGCGCCCGGCGCACGCCTGGGCCGGCGCCGTGTTCGCGGCCCTGGGCATCGAGATCGCGCGCCGTCTGCTGGCGGCCTACATCAGTGCGGTGCCGGCCTATTCGGCGGTCTATGGCGCCTTTGCCACCGTCCCCATCCTGCTGGTGTGGATCTACATGGGCTGGCTGGTGATCCTGCTCGGGGCGGTGCTTGCGGCCTACCTGCCGAGCCTGACCGCCGGGCTCACCCACCGTGAGACCGGCCCGGGCTGGCAATTCGAGTTGGCCCTGGATACCCTGCGCGCGCTGGCTGCGGCACGAGATACCCCGCGGCGCGGCCAGGGCCTGGTCGAACTGGCCCGGCACCTGGGGGTGACGGACCTGCAACTGGAGCCGGTGCTTGAGACCCTGGCGGCATTGGACTGGGTGGGCCGTCTGGACGAAGTGGCGCCGGGCGAGGCCGCCCGTTACGTGCTGCTTGCCGACCTGCCGTCCACCCTGCTGGGCCCGCTGGTCCAGGCCCTGCTGCTGCCTGCCACGCCGGCCACCGCGCGCCTGTGGCAAAGCGGCCGCCTGTCCGGGCTGACCCTCAAGGACGCCCTGTAGCCGGCGCCGCCAGGAAACCGCGCAGGGCGGACAGCACGCCCTCGGGGGCTTCGGTCATGAGGCTGTGTCCGGCTTCGAGCATCACGGTCTGCGCCTGCGGCACCCGCGCCTGCAGGGCGCGCGCCGCTTTCGGGGGGGTCATCGCGTCGCGCCTTCCCAGCACGAACAGCACCGGGCAGCGGACAGCATCCATCGCGGCTTCGCCCCCGCGGTAGTCGTCGCAGGCCTTGAAGCCGGTGTGAAAAAGGTTCACCCGCCGGTTGCCGGCGAGGATGCGCCGCATCAGCGCGCGCGTGGTGCCCGGCACCCAGGTGCCCGGGCCCAGCGCCGAGGGCGGGGGCGCGAGCAGGGCGTGCGAATAGGCGGTGACGCGCTCGATCGCACGCTGCGGGTCGTTCAGGGATTCGTCCAGCAGGGTGGGTGACACCTTCATGGGGTAGGCAGTGCCCACCAGGGCCAGGTGGGTGACACGCTGCGGCGCCTGCGCCGAGGCTTGCAGCGCGGTGAGCGATCCGAAGCTGTGGCCCACGAGGGCGGCCTGCTCCACCCCTGCGGCATCCAGCAGCTCCAGCGCGAAGCGTGCGGCGTCTTCCACGCTGAGGGGCGGCTCGCCCGCGCTGTAGCCATGACCCGGCAGGTCCGGCGCCAGCACGTTCCAGCCGTGGTGGGCGAACCAGCGGCTTTGCAGGATCCAGACGCAGTGGGCATTGAGCACGCCGTGCAGCATCAGCACTGTGGGGCGAGCCGGGTCGAAGGGCCTGCCGCCGGTGTAGCAGTAGGTGCGGTGGCCGTGGACGGTCAGTTCCATGGGGGCCTCACGCGTGTTTCTCGGCAGCCTTCAAGGCGCGCCGCAGGTCGTCGATCAGGTCGTCCGGATCTTCCAGCCCGATGGACAGGCGGATCGTGCCCTGCGTGATGCCGGCGCCCGCCAGTGCCTCGTCGTTCATTCGGAAGTGCGTGGTGCTGGCCGGGTGGATCACCAGCGAGCGGCAATCGCCCACGTTGGCCAGGTGGCTGAAAACCTGCAGCGCCTCGATGAAGGCCTGACCCTGTGCGCGGCTGCCTTTGAGATCAAAGCTGAAGACCGAGCCGGCCCCGCGGGGCAGCAGCTTTTGCGCCAGGGCGTGGCTCGGGTGCGAGGTCAGCATCGGATGCCCGACCCGGGCCACGAAGGGATAGGCGGCCAGAAAGTCCACCACCTTGCGGGTGTTGGCCATGTGGCGCTCCATGCGCAGGGGCAGGGTTTCGATGCCTTGCAGGATCAGCCACGCCGTGTGCGGGCTCATGCAGGCGCCGAAATCGCGCAGCCCCTCGCGCCGCGCCCGCAGCAGGAAGGCGCCCACCGTGGATTCTTCGCTGAACACCATGTCATGAAAGCCCGCATAGGGCGCGGCCAGCTCGGGAAAGCGCGCCGAGCCACGCCAGTCGAAGCTGCCGCCATCGACCACGATGCCGCCGATCACCGTGCCATGGCCCGAGAGGAACTTGGTGGCCGAGTGGTAGACGAGGTCAGCGCCCAGCGACAGCGGCTTCATCAGCCAGGGCGAGGTGAGGGTGGCATCCACCAGCAGGGGCACGCTGGCGTCATGGGCGATGGCCGATACCGTGGGGATGTCCAGCACGTCCAGGCCGGGGTTACCCACCGTCTCGCCAAAGAGCAGCCGCGTCTCGGGCCGGATTGCGGCGCGCCAGCCGTCGATGTCGCCGGGCCTGACGAAGGTGGTCTCGATGCCGAAGCGGCGCAGGGTGTAGTGCAGCAGGTTGTGCGAGCCGCCGTACAGCGCCGAACTGGCCACGATGTGCGAGCCCGCGCCCATGAGGGTGGCCACCGCCAGATGCAGGGCCGCCTGCCCGCTGGCCGTGGCGACGGCGCCGATGCCGCCTTCGAGCGCCGCCACCCGCTGTTCGAGAACGGCGGTGGTGGGGTTGCTGATACGCGTGTAGACATGGCCTGCGCGCTCCAGGTTGAACAGGGACGCGGCCTGCTCGCTGGACTCGAAGACGAACGAGGTGGTCAGGTGGATGGGGACTGCCCGCGCGCCGGTGGCGGGGTCGGGCGCGGCACCCGCGTGCAGGGCGAGGGTGTCGAAGCCAGGGTCGGAATAGCCGGACATGGATCGGGGCCTCCAGGCTGTTGGAATTGCCGCGAATTGTGGGCTATATTGGCCGAACCGGATCGGGTGGCCCGCGTCCGCCCAGGAGGACTCCCATGAAAGTCAGCGACATCCTTCGTGTCAAGGGCAACACCCTCTACACCGTCGACCCCGACCAGGCCTTGTCCGAAGCCATCGAGCTCATGTCCGACAAGGACATCGGCTCGCTGGTGGTCATGGCGCATGGCGACCTGGTGGGCATGCTCACGTTCCGCGAGGTGATCCAGTGCATCGTGCGCAATGGGGGCGTGGTCGGTAGCACCCGGGTGCGCTCGGCGATGGACGACCATCCCCTGACCTGCACCTCCGAAACCGAACTCGACGAAGTGCGGCGCATGATGCTCGATCGCCATGCCCGCTACATGCCCGTGATGGAAAGCCGCATGCTCATGGGCGTGATCAGTTTGTATGACGTGGCCAAGGCCGTGGTCGACAGCCAGAACTTCGAGAACCGCATGCTCAAGGCCTACATCCGCGACTGGCCCGCCGGCGAAGACGCCCAGCCCAGCGCGCAGCTCTGAGCCCTCCCGCCCGGCGCTGCCGGGCGCTTTCGGGCCCTCTGGGATAATCCCGTCCCATGAGCGGCAACACCTTCGGCACCCTGTTCGCGGTTACCAACTTCGGCGAGTCGCACGGCCTCGCCATCGGCTGCGTGATCGACGGCTGCCCCCCGGGCCTGCCGCTGTCCGAGGCCGACATCCAGCCTGACCTGGACCGTCGCCGCCCCGGCACCAGCCGCCATGTGACGCAGCGCCAGGAAGAAGACCGCGTCGAGATCCTTTCCGGTGTCTACGAGGGCGTGACCACCGGCACCCCCATCGCCCTGCTGATACGCAACACCGACCAGCGAAGCAAGGACTACTCGGAGATCGCGCGCAGCTTCCGACCCGGCCATGCCGACTACACCTACCTGCAGAAATACGGCGTGCGCGACCCGCGCGGTGGGGGCCGCTCCTCGGCGCGACTCACGGCGCCCATGGTCGCAGCCGGCGCGGTCGCCAAGAAGTGGCTGGCCCAGCGCCATGGCACGCAGTTTCGGGGCTGCATGCAGCAGATCGGCGATCTGGCGATTGCCTTCGAGAGCTGGGACCATGTGCCGAACAATCCCTTCTTCGCCCCCGTGGCCGACGTCTCGGCCCTGGAGGCCTACATGGATGCCCTGCGCAAGTCGGGCGACTCGTGTGGCGCGCGCATCCGCGTCACCGCCACCGGCATGCCGGTGGGCCTGGGCGCACCGCTCTTTGACAAGCTCGACGCCGACATCGCCTACGCGATGATGGGGATCAACGCAGCCAAGGGCGTGGAGATCGGCGCCGGCTTCGCCAGCGTGACGCAGCGCGGCACCACCCACGGCGACTCCATCACCCCCAGGGGCTTTGCCACCAACAACGCCGGCGGCGTGCTGGGGGGCATCAGCACCGGCCAGGACCTGGAAGTCTCGGTCGCGATCAAGCCGACCAGCTCCATCATCACGCCGCGCGCCAGCATCGACATCGACGGCGCGCCCATCGAGGTGGTGACCAAGGGCCGCCATGACCCCTGCGTGGGCATCCGCGCCACCCCGATCGCCGAGGCCATGCTGGCCCTGGTGGTGATGGACCACGCCCTGCGCCACCGCGCCCAGAACGCCGACGTGCGCCCCCCGCTGGCCCCCGTGCCGGGCCGCGCCGCCTGATGCATCTGGCCGACCCGGCCGGAAATCGGCAGGTGGCGCCGTACGCGGTGCTGTCGGCCAGCTACTTCGCGCACATCGGCTTCTTCAATCCCTACCTGCCGCTGTGGCTGCAGCACCTGGGGTTTCCCATCGTCGTGATCAGCCTGCTGGCCGCCGTGCAATCGGGCACGCGCATCTTCGCGCCCTATGTGTGGGGCATGCTCAGTGACCGCACCGGTGAGCGCGTGCGCCTGCTGCGATGGAGCGCCTTCGTCGCCCTGGTCTCGTCGATCGGCCTGTGGTGGGACGGCGGGCCGCTCTGGGTGGGCGTGGTGCTGCTGGTGCTGTTCACGCACACCAGTTCCATGATGGCCCTGACCGAGGCGGCCATGGCGCATCTGGTGGCGGGCGACTGGGGCCGCTACGGGCGCATCCGCCTGTGGGGGTCCATGGGCTTCATGGCGACCGTGTTCGTGGCCGGCGCCTGGTTCGAGCATTTCGGCATGGGGCATTTCCCCGCCTGGGCCCTGCTCACGCTGGCGGCGGTGCTGGCCGGCACGCTGTGGCTGCCGGACGTGCGTGAGCCGCGCGCCGACCCGCGCGATCACGGCGGCCCGGTCGGGCCGGTGCTGCGCCAGGCGCCGGTGCGCTGGTTCTTCGCCACGCTCTTTTTCCATGTGACGGCGCATTTCTCGATCTACGCCTACTTCTCGCTTTACCTGGATGCCAAGGGGTACAGCAAGGCCACGATCGGTGCCTTGTGGGCGGTATCGGTCGTCGTGGAGATCGCCTGGTTCTTCCTGCAGGGACGGTTGATGCGGCTGGCGCGCATGTCACGCTGGTTGATGGTGTGCTCGCTGGCCACGGTGGCTCGCATGGGCCTGGTGGGCGTGGCGGCCGACTGGGTGCTGGCGCTGGTGGTGGCGCAGTTGCTGCACGCGCTCACCTTCGCGGCGCACCACACGGCCTGCATCGCGGTGGTGACCCACCATTTCCCGGGCCGACTGCGCGCGCGCGGGCAGGCCCTGTTCACCGTGATCGGCTACGGCCTGGGTGGGGTGCTGGGCGTGCTCGCAGGCGGCGGGCTGATCACCCGCTTCGGCTATGAGGCCCTGTATGGCGCGGCCTGCCTGCTCGCGGCGCTGGCCGCCGTGTGCGCCTGGCGCATGGGACGCCTCGAGCCGCTCGAGCGCCTGACCTGAAGGCGCCTCAGGGCCGGCGCGCCAGGGCCTGCTTGACTTCGCGCCCCAGCTCGATCACGGCCATCGCGTAATAGCTGGACTGGTTGTAGCGGGTGATGACGTAGAAGTTTTCCGTGCCAGCCACGTAGCTGTTCGCGGCGTCGCCGTTTTGCAGTTCGACCAGCGCCAGCGGGCCGGCATGCTGCAGGGCCTCGCCCTCCAGGTCGGCGCCGCGGGCGGTGAAGGTCGCGACGCTGAAGGTCGGCAGGATGTCCGGCGTCAGCAGCGTGTCCAAATCGGTGCGGCCGGCCTCGACGCGCACCGGGTAGTGCGTGGGCATGCCAGGTTGCCAGCCGTGGCCCTTGAAATAGGAGCCCACGGAACCGATCGCATCCACCGCGCTGCGCCGCAGGTCGATACGGCCATCGCCATCGAAATCGACCGCCCAGCGCACCCAGCTCGTGGGCATGAACTGCGGCATGCCCATGGCGCCCGCGTAGCTGCCCAGGGGGGCCGCCGGGTCGCTGCCAGCGCGATGCGCCAGGGTCAGCAGCTGTTCGAGCTCGCCCCGGAAGTAGGCGCTGCGCTCCGCGGCCCGCGGGTGGCTGGCAGGATGGTCGAAGGACAGCGTGGCCAGGGCGTCGATCACCCGGAAGGCTCCCATCTGCTGGCCGTAGATTGTCTCCACGCCGATGATGCCGACGATGGTTTCCGCCGGCACGCCGTATTCCTTCTCGGCGCGCTCCAGCGTCGTGCGGTGCTGCTGCCAGAAACGCACGCCCGCCGCGATCCGCACCGGATCGATGAAGCGGCTGCGATACAGCGCCCAGTTCTTGCGGGAACCAGCCGGGGGCGGCTGCATCAGGCGCTGCACCACCGGCAACAGGCGCGCCTGGGCGATCGCCCGACGGGCCCAAGCGGGGTCCAGGCCCTGGCGCTGCGCGATCTCGTCGGCAAAGCGCAGGGCATCCTCGCGCTCCCGGTAGGCGATGCCCGCCGCCATCGCGGTGGCGCGCGGGGGTTTGGATTTCTGGGAGGCGGCGCGCGCCTTGGCTGGCCGGGTTGCAGCGCCGTCAATCGAAGGAGAGGGGGGGTCGGCGGCCAGGGCCGGGGGGAGGGCAGCGCCCGCAAGGGCCAGGCAGGCAAGGAAGGCGCGGTACATCAGGAACACCAGATCCGGGGACCCGCATTCTCGCCGATGCACCGCACGCGGTCTCGCGCTGTCTCCCTACCATCGTGTCCGCGTGTGACGGCGCGCCCCTTGCCCAGGGTGGCTGCGCCCTGACCCGCGTGTTAAGCTGACCTGCGTTACGCAACCCTCCAGCCGCTTGCATGACTGCCAGGAAGACCGGCTACTACACCCACCCCGATTGCCACCGCCACGACATGGGCGAAGGCCACCCCGAGTGCCCGCAGCGGCTGGACGCCATCGGGGATCGCCTGCTGGCCAGCGGCCTCCTGCCCTTGCTCGACTCCCGCGACGCGCCGATCGCGGCGACCGCCGATCTCGCGCTCGCCCACGAAAGCCACTATCTCTCGGCGCTGCAGACGCTGGCCCTGGAGACAGGCGAGCAGCTGCAGGCGGGCGGCTCCGACCACGCGCACCTGGATGCCGACGCCATCATGAACCTCCACACCTGGACGGCGGCCCAGCGTGCCGCGGGCGCGGCCCTGGCCGCCACAGATGCCGTCATCGCCGGCGAACTGGAAAACGCCTTCTGCGCGATCCGTCCGCCCGGCCACCATGCCTGCCGCGCGCGGGCCATGGGTTTTTGCTTCGTCAACCACGTGGCCGTGGCCGCGCGCCATGCCCTGGAACGTCACGGCCTGCAGCGGGTGGCGGTGGTCGACTTCGATGTGCACCACGGCAATGGCACCGAGGACATCCTCGCGGGTGATCCCCGCGTGCTGATGGTCGGCATCTTCCAGCACCCGCTGTACCCGTACTGCGGCGAGACCCCGCGCGCCTCCAACATGGTGAACCTGCCCGTGCCGGCCTACACCCGCGGCCCCGAGATCCGCGCGCTGATCGAGCGTGAATGGCTGCCGCGCCTGGAGGCCTTCCGCCCCGAGATGATCTTCATCAGCGCCGGCTTCGACGCGCACCGCGATGACGACCTGGGCCGCCTGGGCCTGCTAGAGGACGACTACGCCTGGATCACGCGGCGCCTGCGCGACGTGGCCCGCCGGCACGCGGGCGGGCGCATCGTGTCGTGCCTGGAAGGCGGCTACAACCTTCAGGCCCTTGCACGCAGCGTCGAATTCCATGTGCGCGAACTGGCGGAACTGGCGGAACTGGTGGAACTGGTGGAACTGACATGACAACCTTCCAGTCGCTGCTTCGGGGCCTGGCCCACCCGGATCTCGCCTGGGAAATCGCGGTGCTGGCGGCCAGCCTGTTCGTCGCGCTGGCCGTGTGCTGGGGCGCCGGGCGCGGCAAGGGCGATCAGTCTGTCTGGTTCGGGCGCGGCCTCGTGGACGGCCTGCTTTTTCCGCTGCTGGCCCTGGTCCTGACCTACGGGGCCATGCTGCTCCTGGCACCCCACCAGTCGGTGGCCCTCCTGCGGATCGCGGTTCCGGTGCTGGTGTCGCTGGCGGGCATCCGTTTCCTGGCGCGGGTGCTGACCGTGGTCTTTCCGGCCTCCGGCATGGCCCGCCTGGTCGAACGCCTGTTCTCCTGGCTGGCGTGGCTGGGGGCGGTGCTGTGGATCGTCGGCCTGCTGCCGGTCGTCACCCATGAAATGGACAGCATCCGCTTTGCCTTCGGCAAGACGCGCGTGAGCCTGCTGGACCTGGCCGGTGGCCTGCTGTCGGCGGGCGCGGTGATGGTCGTGGCGCTGTGGGTGTCCGCGGTGCTCGAGCGCCGTGTGCTGCGGCAGGCGGTGAGTGACCTGTCGCTGCGCAAGGTCGCCTCCAACACGCTGCGCGCCGCGCTGCTGCTGGTGGGCCTGCTGCTGGCCCTGTCCACGGTGGGCGTGGACCTCACCGCCCTGTCGGTGCTGGGTGGCGCGCTGGGCGTGGGCCTGGGCTTCGGCCTGCAAAAGCTGGCGGCCAATTACGTGAGCGGCTTCGTGATCCTCTTTGAGCGCTCCCTTCGCATCGGCGACACCGTGCGGGTCGACAACTTCGAGGGCGAGGTCATGGACATCAAGACCCGCTACACCCTCATACGCGCCCCCAACGGGCGCGAGTCCATCGTCCCCAACGAGAAGCTGATCACCGAGCGCATCGAGAACCTCTCGCTGGCCGACTCGCGCATCCTTCTGACGTCGGACATCACCGTGGGCTACGACAGCAATGTCGAGCGCGTGCAGAAGATCCTGGTGGACGCGGCATTGTCGGTGCCGCGCGTCCTGCGCGATCCGGCGCCGGCGGCACGCCTCGCGCGCTTCGGCCCAGACGGACTGGAGTTCAGCCTCCTGTACTGGATCGAGGACCCGGAGAACGGGCAGATCAATGTGCGTTCGGACACGAACCTGCAGATCCTGCAGGGCCTGCGGTCCGCGGGCATCGAGATTCCCTTCCCGCAGCGGGTGGTCCAGATGCGCGGGGCTCCTGGGGGCTGAGGCCTGTCGGCATCGCTCACCGCACCAGCGCCTATGGCCGCGGCAGAAAAGAACGACCGTTCTTTTTCTGCATTTCCGCCCCCGAAAACCCTCGCCCGCGCCTGCGCGGATGCTGCACCGCATAAAATCGCGAGTTTACGTAAACGTCAATTCAAGCCCTGAGGAGCGCCCACGCATGAAGGCCCTGGTCCCTGTCAAGCGGGTGGTGGATTACAACGTGAAGGTCCGCGTGAAGTCGGACAACACGGGTGTAGACATCGCCAACGTGAAAATGAGCATGAACCCCTTTGACGAGATCGCCGTCGAAGAGGCCGTCCGGCTCAAGGAAAAGGGCGTGGTGACCGAGGTCATCGCCGTCTCCTGCGGCGTCGCGCAATGCCAGGAGACCCTGCGCACCGCCATGGCCATCGGCGCCGACCGCGCCATCCTGGTCGAGACCGACGTGGAGCTGCAGCCCCTGGCCGTGGCCAAGCTGCTCAAGGCCCTGGTGGACAGGGAGCAGCCGCACCTGATCATCCTGGGCAAGCAGGCGATTGACGACGACTGCAACCAGACCGGCCAGATGCTCGCCGCGCTGGCCGACCTGCCCCAGGCCACCTTCGCCAGCAAGGTCGAAGTGGAGGCTGGCAAGGCCCGGGTGACCCGCGAGGTCGATGGCGGCCTGGAGACGCTGTCCATCAGCCTGCCGGCGGTGATCACCACCGACCTGCGCCTGAACGAGCCGCGCTATGTGACGCTGCCCAACATCATGAAGGCCAAGAAAAAGCAGCTGGACATCCTCAAGCCCGAAGACCTGGGCGTGGATGTCACCCCTCGCATCAAGACCCTGCGGGTCAACGAGCCGCCCAAGCGCTCGGCCGGCATCAAGGTGGCCGACGTGGCCGCCCTGGTGGACAAACTCAAGAACGAAGCGAAGGTGATCTGACATGACCGCCCTTGTCATTGCCGAACACGACCACGCGTCCCTCAAGGGCGCCACCCTCAACACCATCACCGCGGCCCGGGCCTGCGGCGGCGACGTGCACGTGCTGGTCGCCGGCCACAACGCCGGTGCCGCCGCGGCCGCTGCGGCGCAGGTTGCTGGCGTGGCCAAGGTGCTGCACGCCGACGGCGCGCAGTTCGCCCACGGCCTGGCCGAGAACGTCGCGGCCCAGGTACTGGCCCTGGCGGGCAGCTACAGCCACATCCTGTTTCCCGCCACCGCCGGCGGCAAGAACGCCGCACCGCGCGTGGCCGCCAAGCTGGACGTGGCGCAGATTTCCGACATCACCCGCGTGGACAGCCCCGACACCTTCGAGCGCCCGATCTACGCCGGCAACGCCATGGCCACCGTGCAGTCCACCGACAGCACCCAGGTGATCACCGTGCGCACCACCGGCTTTGACGCCGCGCCCGCCACGGGCGGCAGCGCCCCGGTCGAGACAGTGAGCGCCGTCGCCGACAGCGGCAAGAGCCAGTTCCTGGGCAGCGAGATCGCCAAGAGCGACCGGCCCGAGCTCACCGCCGCCAAGGTCATCGTCTCCGGTGGACGCGCTCTGGGCAGCGCCGAGAAGTTCAACGAGATCATGACCCCGCTGGCCGACAAGCTCGGCGCCGCGCTGGGCGCCAGCCGCGCTGCGGTCGATGCGGGCTACGCCCCCAACGACTGGCAGGTGGGCCAGACCGGCAAGATCGTCGCGCCGCAGCTGTACGTGGCCGCCGGCATCTCCGGCGCCATCCAGCACCTGGCGGGCATGAAGGATTCCAAGGTCATCGTGGCGATCAACAAGGACCCCGAGGCGCCGATCTTCAGCGTCGCCGACTACGGGCTGGAGGCGGACCTGTTCACTGCCGTCCCCGAATTGACCAAGGCCCTGTAAGGCCGGAGGAAGCACCACGAGGCATCGTTCGCGATGCCTTTTTTGTATCTCGTATCTGCTTCGTTGGAGACAAGGACATGAGCTATCGCGCCCCCCTCAAGGACATGCTGTTCGACATCCGCCACCTCGCGGGCATCGACCAGATCGCCAAGATCCCCGGCTTTGAAGACGCCGGCTTCGAGACGGCGCAGGCCGTGCTCGAAGAATGCGCGCGCTTCAACGAGCAGGTCGTGGCACCCCTGAACTGGGAAGGCGACCGCAACCCCTCGTCCTGGAAGGACGGCGTCGTCACCACCACCCCCGGCTTCAAGCAGGCCTACCGCCAGTACGCCGAGGGTGGCTGGCAGGGCCTGCAGCACCCGGCCGACTTCAGCGGCCAGGGCCTGCCCAAGACCATCGGTGCTGCCTGCGGCGAGATGCTCAATTCCGCCAACCTCAGCTTCGCCTTGTGCCCGCTGCTCACCGACGGCGCGATCGAGGCGCTGCTCACGGCCGGCTCCGACGACCTGAAGGCCACCTATCTGGAGAAGCTGGTGACGGGCGAGTGGACCGGCACCATGAACCTCACCGAGCCCCAGGCCGGCAGCGACCTGGCCCAGGTGCGCACCCGCGCCGAGCCCCAGCCCGATGGCACCTACAAGGTCTTCGGCACCAAGATCTACATCACCTATGGTGAGCACGACATGGCGGACAACATCGTCCACCTGGTGCTGGCCCGCGTGACCGGCGCGCCCGAGGGCGTCAAGGGCATCAGCCTGTTCGTCGTGCCCAAGGTCCTGGTGAACCCGGATGGCTCCTTGGGCGCGCGCAACGACGTGCACTGCGTGAGCATCGAGCACAAGATGGGGATCAAGGCCTCGCCCACCGCGGTGCTGCAGTACGGCGACCACGGGGGGGCCGTGGGCTACCTGGTCGGCCAGGAAAACCGCGGCCTGGAGTACATGTTCATCATGATGAATGCTGCCCGCTATGCGGTGGGCGTGCAGGGCATTGCGGTGGCCGAGCGCGCCTACCAGAAGGCGGTGACATATGCGCGTGAGCGGGTGCAGTCGCGCCCCGTGGATGGCTCCATCAAGGCCAGTGCGCCCATCATCCACCACCCCGACGTCAAGCGCATGCTCATGACCATGCGCGCCTACACCGAGGGCTGCCGCGCCATGGCTGCCGTGGCCGCCGCGGCCTACGACGCCGCCCACCACCACCCGGACGCTGAGGTGCGCAAGCAAAATTCGGCCTTCTACGAATTCATGGTGCCCCTGGTCAAGGGCTACAGCACCGAGATGAGCCTGGAGGTCACCTCGCTGGGCGTGCAGGTGCATGGCGGCATGGGCTTCATCGAAGAGACGGGCGCTGCCCAGTACTACCGCGACGCCAAGATCCTCACCATCTACGAAGGCACCACCGCGATCCAGGCCAACGACCTGGTGGGCCGCAAGACGCTGCGTGATGGCGGCCAGACTGCGCGTGCCATCGCCGGGCAGGTCCAGCAGACCGAGGCCGACCTCGCACGCGCCGGCGATGCGGGCGCCCGTGCCATCCACAAGCGGCTGGTGGCCGCGCGCCAGGCCTTCCTGGATGTCGTCGACTTCATCGCCGGCCAGGGCCAGGCCTCGCCCAACGCGGTGTATGCCGGCTCGGTGCCGTACCTGATGCTCGCGGGCAACCTGGTGGCCGGCTGGCAGATGGCCCGCGCCTATCTGGCGGCGCAGACGCTGGCGGCCCAGGGCGAGGATGTCGCCTTCATGCAGGCCAAGATGGCCACCGCGCGTTTCTACGCCGACCACCTTCTGGCCAAGGCGCCGGGCCAGCGTGACAGCATCGTCGAGGGCGCCGACAGCGTCACCGCGATGGCGCTGGAAGCCTTCTGAGAAAGCCCTGGATGTCCAAGCTCCCGAAGAACCTGCAGAACCTTCCACTTCCGATCATTGGCTCGCCCCTGTTCATCATCAGCAACCCCAAGCTGGTGATAGAGCAGTGCAAGGCCGGCGTGGTCGGCGCCATGCCGGCGCTCAACGCCCGGCCCGCCTCGCAGCTCGATGAATGGTTGCACGAGATCACCGAAACGCTGGCCGCCTACAACCAGGCCAACCCCGACAGGCCCGCAGCGCCGTTTGCGATCAACCAGATCGTGCACAAGAGCAACGACCGGCTCGAGCACGACATGCAGATGGTGGTGAAGTACAAGGTGCCGATCATCATCACCTCGCTGGGCGCGCGCACCGACGTGAACGACGCGGTGCACAGTTATGGCGGCGTGGTGATGCACGACATCATCAACAACGCCTTCGCCCGCAAGGCCATCGACAAGGGCGCCGACGGCCTGATCGCGGTGGCGGCGGGGGCGGGCGGCCATGCCGGCACCAAGAGCCCTTTCGCGCTGGTGCAGGAGATCCGCCAGTGGTTTGACGGGCCGATCGCGCTCTCAGGCTCGATCGCCACCGGCGGCGCGGTGCTGGCGGCGCAGGCCATGGGCGCCGACTTCGGCTATGTCGGCTCGGCCTTCATCGCCACGCACGAGGCCCGCGCGTCGCAGGCCTACAAGCAGGCCATCGTCGACTGCAACAGCGACGACATCGTCTACTCCAGCCTCTTCACGGGCGTGCACGGCAACTACCTGAAACCCTCGGTCCGCGCTGCGGGCCTGGACCCGGACAACCTGCCCGAATCCGACCCCAGCGCGATGAACTTCGGCGGCGACGCCAAGAAGGCCTGGAAGGACATCTGGGGCTGCGGGCAGGGGATCGGTGCGGTGACGGCCGTCACCTCCACCGCCGACCTGGTGGCCCGCCTGGCGCGCGAGTACCGCGAGGCGCGGGCGCGCCTGTGCGCCTGAACGCCTGACCCTGCCCCCGCCGTGGGGATCGTTTCAGAAGGCTGAAAAGACGCACAGCTGAGAAGACCAGACGCGTTTCGCCTCCTAGCATGCCGGGCTTTCCCCCCGCGCTGCATGCTCAATTTCCAACGCCGTTTCCTTCCGGGCTGCCTGGTGCGTGGCCTGATCGCCTGCAGCCTGGCCTGCCCGGCGTGGTCGCAGCAGGTCCAAGACCGTGGCGTCCTGCCCGCCGGAGAAGTCCCCTGCGTCCCTATTGAACGCATCACCCTCGAGGGCGAGGCCGTCGCCGATTTCGCCTGGGTGCTGGACGCGGCCCATCGGACCCCCGATGGCCGGGCCGATCCTGCGGTGCCTCGCTGCCTCGGGAGCGAAGCCATCGCCGGCATCACGCGGCGCCTGCAGGACGCCCTGATCGGGCGGGGCTTCGTGACCAGCCGGGTGCTGGTTCCGACCCAGGACCTGGGCAGCGGCCTCCTGCGCCTGGCCGTCCTGCCGGGGCGTGTCGGCGCCATCCGCATCGAGCACGATGCCCTGGGTCGGGGCACCGGGTGGAATGCACTCCCCCTGCAGTCGGGCCAGGTCCTGAACCTGCGTGACCTCGAGCAGGGCCTGGAGAATTTCCAGCGCGTGCCCTCGGTGCAGGCCGACATCCAGATCGCACCCTCCGAGCCGACGCCGGACCGCCCCGAGGTGCGCCCGGGTGACAGCGACCTGTCCGTCCGCTGGTCGCAGGGCCTGCCCTTTCGCCTTGGGCTGTCGGTGGACGATGGCGGTGCGCGGGCGACCGGCCGCTACCAGGGGGCGCTAACCTTCTCCTACGACAACGCCCTGGACCTGAACGACCTCTTCTACATCACGATCCAAGGAAGCCTGCGCGGTGACCCCGGCGGCGAGGTCGAGGTACCTGCGGCACACGGCAACCGGGGCCGCACGCTGCATTACTCCTTGCCCTGGGGCCGATGGCTGCTGGCGCTGCAGGCCAGCCAGCAAGACTACCGCCAGGTGGTGGCGGGTGCCACCCAGGCCTATGTGTACCGTGGCGAAATCCGCCAGCGGGACCTGCGGCTGTCTCGCCTCGTCCATCGCGATGCGGTGAGCAAGACCCACCTGTCCGTTCGGGGCTGGAGCCGTCAATCGGGCAACTTCATCGACGACACCGAGATCGAGGTCCAGAGGCGCCGCACGGCTGGCTGGGAATTGGGTGCGCAGCATCAGCGGACGGTGGGTGCCACTGCGCTGAGCCTGGGGATCGCCTACCGGCGCGGCACGGGTGCAGCAGGGGCCCTGGCGGCGCCCGAGGATGCGTTTGGCGAAGGCGCGTCGCGCCCCCGCATCCTGAGCGCCGACCTGTCGGTGTCGCTGCCGCTGCGGGCCTCTGCGCCAGGTGTCCGCTACGGCGCAGTGGCCAGCGCCCAATGGAGCCAGCAGCCGCTGGTGCCCCAGGACCGCTTCGCCATCGGCGGTCGGCACTCGGTCCGCGGATTCGATGGAGAACGCAGCTTGTCCGCCGCCCGTGGGTGGTGGCTGCGCCAGGAACTGCAGTGGGCCGTTGCGGCCAGCGGGCAGTCCCTGTACCTGGGGCTGGACCACGGCGAGGTGGGTGGCGCTGCCAGCGAGTCCCTGGCCGGCACCCGCCTGACGGGGGCGGTGATCGGGTTGCGCGGCACCTGGCGCCGGGCCAGTTGGGACCTCTTTGCCGCGCGCCCCGTCAAGAAACCCGAGATGTTCCGTACCGCCGACCGCACGGCGGGTTTTAGCTTGCAGGTGTCCTTCTGAGCTTGCGGGGTCTGCAAGAGGTCTGGCGCGCAGGCCCTTGACCCTACCCCGCCTCAAGAACTGAAAAATCCCTTCAACTTGTCCGCCCAGCTTTCCTCGCTGGGCGAATGCTTGCCCCCGCCTTTTTTCAGCGACTCGTCCAGTTCCTTCATCAGCTTGCGCTGGTGCTCGGACAGCTTGACCGGCACCTCCACGCTGATGTGGCAGTACAGGTCGCCGGGGTAGCTGGAACGCACGCCCTTGATGCCCTTGCCACGCAGGCGGAACTGCTTGCCATGCTGCGTGCCCTCGGGGATGTCGATGGCGGCCTTGCCGCCCAGCGTGGGCACATCGATCTCGCCGCCCAGCGCCGCGCGCGTGATGCTGACCGGCACCACGCAGTGCAGGTCGTCGCCCTCGCGCTCGAAGAGTTCGTGCTTTTTCAGCCGGATCTCGATGTAAAGGTCGCCCGGCGGGCCGCCATTCATGCCCGGCTCGCCGTTGCCGGCGCTGCGAATCCGCATGCCGTCGTCGATGCCGGCGGGGATCTTCACTTCCAGCGTCTTTTGCTTCTTGACCTTGCCCTGGCCCAGGCAGGTGGTGCAGGGCTCGGGAATGATCTTGCCGGTGCCGCGGCAGTGGGGACAGGTCTGTTGCACGCTGAAGAAGCCCTGGCGCATCTGCACCACGCCCTGCCCGTGGCAGGTGGAACAGGCCTTGGCCTGGGTGCCCGGGCGTGCGCCGCTGCCATGGCAGGTGTCGCACGACTCCCAGGTGGGGATGCGGATCTGCGCCTCCTTGCCGTTCGCGGCCTCCTCCAGGGTGACTTCCATCGCATACGACAGGTCACCGCCCCGATAGACCTGCCGCCCGCCTGCGCCGCCGCGGCCACCGCCGCCCCCGCGGGCCTGGCCGAAGATGTCGCCAAAGATGTCGCCGAAGGCCTCGGCGAAGCCGCCAAAGCCCTCGGCGCCCGGACCACCGCCTCCGCGCATATTGGGGTCCACGCCCGCATGGCCGTGCTGGTCGTAGGCCGCGCGCTTCTCGGCGTCGGACAGCATCTCGTAGGCCTCCTTGGCCTCCTTGAACTTGACTTCGGCGTCCTTGCCGGTCTCACCCTGGTTGCGGTCGGGGTGGTACTTCATCGCCAGCTTGCGATAGGACTTCTTGATCTCTTCTTCCGAGGCGTTCTTGGGGACGCCCAGGACTTCGTAGTAATCGCGTTTTGTTGCCATGTTCTTGTGTCAACCCCTACAGCAAAAAAGCCGCGTTGACCTTCCCGCCAGGGGAGCCGGTCCAACGCGGCGTGCCGGTGCGCCGTGGCGTCCCGCGATCAGCCTTTCTTGACCTCTTTCACTTCGGCGTCGACCACATTGTCGTCTGCCGGCTTGGCCTGCCCGGCGTCCGCCCCGGGCGCGGCCCCGCCAGCGGCCTGGGCGGCCTGCGCCGCCTGCATGTCGGCGTACATCTTTTCGCCGAGCTTCTGGCTCACGGCCATCAGGGCGTTGGTCTTTTCCTCGATGCGGGCCTTGTCCTCGGTGGCCAGGGCTTCCTCGACTTCCTTGATGCCTGCTTCGATCTTTTCTTTCTCGCCGGCCTCGAGCTTGTCGCCGTATTCGGTGAGGCTCTTGCGCACGCTGTGCACCAGGGTCTCGCCCTGGTTGCGGGCCTGCACGAGTTCGAGCTTCTTCTTGTCCTCGGCGGCGTTGAGTTCGGCGTCCTTCACCATCTTCTGGATCTCGTCCTCGGACAGGCCCGAGTTGGCCTTGATGGTGATCTTGTTTTCCTTGCCGGTGCCCTTGTCCTTGGCGCCCACGTGCAGGATGCCGTTGGCGTCGATGTCGAAGCTCACCTCGATCTGGGGCAGGCCGCGCGGAGAGGGCGGGATGCCTTCGAGGTTGAATTCGCCCAGGAGCTTGTTGCCCGCCGCGATCTCGCGCTCGCCCTGGAACACCTTGATGGTGACCGCGGGCTGGTTGTCGTCGGCGGTGGAGAAGGTCTGCGCGAACTTGGTGGGGATGGTGGTGTTCTTGGCGATCATCTTGGTCATGACGCCGCCCAGGGTCTCGATGCCCAGGGACAGGGGGGTCACGTCCAGCAGCAGCACGTCGGTGCGGTCGCCACCGAGCACCTGGCCCTGGATGGCGGCGCCCACGGCCACGGCCTCGTCGGGGTTGACGTCCTTGCGCGGCTCCTTGCCGAAGAACTCCTTGACCTTGTCCTGCACCTTGGGCATGCGGGTCATGCCGCCCACCAGGATCACGTCGTGGATGTCGGAGACGCTCACGCCCGCGTCCTTGATGGCGGTGCGGCAGGGGGCGATGGTGCGCTCGATCAGTTCGTCGACCAGGCTCTCGAGCTTGGCGCGAGTGAGCTTGATGTTCAGGTGCTTGGGGCCCGAGGCATCGGCCGTGATGTAGGGCAGGTTGATGTCGGTCTGCGAGCTGTTGGACAGCTCGATCTTGGCCTTCTCGGCGGCCTCTTTCAGGCGCTGCAGGGCCAGGACGTCCTTGGACAGGTCGACGCCTTGGTCCTTCTTGAACTCGGCGATGATGAAATCGATGATGCGCTGGTCGAAGTCTTCGCCGCCCAGGAAGGTGTCGCCGTTGGTGGACAGCACCTCGAACTGCTTTTCGCCGTCGACGTCGGCGATCTCGATGATGGACACGTCGAAGGTACCGCCGCCCAGGTCATAGACGGCGATCTTGCGGTCGCCCTTTTCCTGCTTGTCCAGGCCGAAGGCCAGGGCCGCGGCGGTGGGTTCGTTGATGATGCGCTTGACCTCCAGGCCGGCGATGCGGCCGGCGTCCTTGGTGGCCTGGCGCTGGGCGTCGTTGAAGTAGGCCGGCACGGTGATGACCGCCTCGGTCACGGGTTCGCCCAGGTAGTCCTCGGCGGTTTTCTTCATCTTGCGCAGCACCTCGGCGCTGATCTGCGGGGGGGCCAGCTTCTTGCCACGCACGCCCACCCAGGCGTCGCCGTTGTCGGCCTTGGTGATCTCGTAGGGCATGAGGTGGATGTCCTTCTGGACTTCCTTTTCCTCGAACTTGCGGCCGATCAGGCGCTTGACGGCGTACAGGGTGTTCTTGGGGTTGGTGACCGCCTGGCGCTTGGCCGAGGCGCCCACGAGGATCTCGCCGTCTTCCTGGTAGGCGACGATGGACGGTGTGGTGCGGGCGCCTTCGCTGTTCTCGATGACCTTGGGGGTGTTGCCCTCCATGACCGAGACGCACGAGTTGGTCGTGCCCAGGTCGATGCCGATGATCTTGCCCATGTCTTTTCTCCTGTAGGGGGTGGCTGTACGGCCGATTCAGTGATCTTGGAAGCTAGTTGCGGCCCGCCAGGGCGGTTTCAAGCCCGGTGTCCCCCCGGAGGGCGGCGCTTTGCGGGGTTTAGTGGGGCGCTACGACCGTGACGAGGGCCGGACGCAGCACGCGTTCGGCGATGGAGTAACCCTTTTGCAGCACAGTCACCACCGAGTTGGGTTCCTGCTGGCTGCCCTCGGGGCGGGGCACCACGGAGATGGCCTGGTGCTGGTGCGGGTCGAACCGGGTACCGGCAGCGGGAGCGATCTCCAGGACCTTGTTGCGTTCGAGCACGCTTTTGAGTTGGCGCACGGTGGCCTGGGCGCCTTCGCGGATCTGTTCGGGGGTGGCGTCCTGGATCGCCAGGCCGGCTTCGAGGCTGTCGGCCACAGGCAGCAGGCTCTCGGCAAAGCTCTCGACCGCGAACTTGCGGGCCTTGGAGACTTCTTCTTCGGCGCGCCGGCGGGTGTTCTGCATGTCGGCCTGGGCCCGCAGGTATTGCTCGGCCAGTTCGGCGTTCTTGGCCTGGAGTTCGGCCAGCTGGGCCTGCAGCTCGGCGACGGGGTCGGCGGGGGTGTCGGGTGCCGCAGCGGCGGCAGCGCCCTCGGGCGCGGGGATGGGATTTTCGGTGGTGTCGGACATGGGTCGGGGAATGTCGGGGGCGCTTGAAGAAAGCGCCCGAAGCTAACTGCCCGGGGATCTGGGGGCGGCCGGACGGGTTTCAAGTCCCGAACTGCCAGGACTGGGGGCGACCCCGGTCGGGTCGGGCGGCGCTCAGTCGATTCCGAGCAGCTCGACGTCGAACTTCAGGGTGGCGTTCGGGGGGATGACGCCGCCAGCGCCCCGGGTGCCGTAGCCCAGGTCCGGGGGAATGACCAGGGTGCGCTTGCCGCCCACCTTCATGCCGGCCACACCCTCGTCCCAGCCGCGGATCACCATGCCCGCGCCCAGCGAGAACTCGAAGGGATCGTTGCGGTCCAGGCTGGAGTCGAACTTGGCGCCTTGCTGGCCGTCGTTGTAAAGCCAGCCGGTGTAGTGCACCTGCACGTGCTGGCCGGCGCTGGCGGTGGCGCCTTCGCCGACGACGGTGTCTTCGTAGTGGAGGCCGGAAGGGGTCTTGGTCATGGGGTGAATCCGTAGGGAGGGCGCGCAAGTGTATCCAGAAGCGACTTGCCGCGAGCCCGGGACGGCACGCGGTCCGCATGAACATCGATCCGCCGCAGATGCGGGTACCCGGGGGCAAGGGCCGAAGTCCCGGCGGATGCTGCGCGCACCGCGGCGCGGTCCGTGTCTTGCAAGCGCACACGATTTTTCAATTTCGTGTGACCCAGCGCCTTTCGCTTTGTCGATCGCTCACCTACATTGAAGACAGTCGCGCGCCGACGCAGGCAGCGAGTCACGCGGAGTCTGCTGCCGTCTGATGCCACTGGGGCCGCGACGCATGACGACGGCAGTTGCTGCGCGCGGTGTCGGCACTGCAGTCAAGGAGGTTTCATGGACGTGATTCGCAATTTCCTGGCGCGCTACGAGCACACACGCGAAGAGGAAATATCGCTTGAGGATTACCTCGAGCACTGCCGGCGGGACCCGCTGGTGTATGCCACCGCCGCCGAGCGCATGCTGGCCGCCATCGGCGAACCCGAGATCATCGATACCCGCCACGACCCGAGGCTGTCCCGCATCTTCGGCAACAAGGTGGTGCGCATCTACCCCGCCTTCAAAGACTTCTACGGCCTGGAAGAACCTATCGAGCAGGTGGTGTCGTGCTTTCGCCATGCAGCCCAAGGCCTGGAGGAGAAAAAGCAGATCCTGTACCTGCTGGGGCCAGTGGGCGGCGGCAAGTCCTCGATCGCCGAGCGCCTGAAGTCGCTGATGGAGCAGATTCCCTTTTATGCGATCAAGGGCTCGCCGGTGAATGAATCTCCGCTGGGCCTGTTCAACAACGCCGAAGATGCGCCCCTGATGCAGCAGCAATACGGCATCGCGCCGCGCTACCTGCAGCGGATCATGTCGCCCTGGGCGGTCAAGCGCCTGGAGGAATTCGGTGGCGATGTCCGCCGGTTCCGTGTGGTCAAGCGCTACCCCAGCATCCTGCGCCAGGTGGCGATTGCCAAGACCGAGCCGGGCGACGAGAACAACCAGGACATTTCGTCCCTGGTGGGCAAGATCGACATCCGCAAGCTCGAGTCCTATGCCCAGGACGACCCCGACGCCTACAGCTATTCGGGCGGCCTGTGCCTGGCCAACCAGGGCCTGCTGGAGTTCGTGGAGATGTTCAAGGCGCCGATCAAGGTGCTGCACCCCTTGCTCACGGCCACCCAGGAGGGCAACTTCAAGGGGACTGAAGGCTTTGGGGCGATTCCGTTTGACGGCATCGTGATGGCCCACTCCAATGAGAGCGAATGGAAGGCCTTCAGGAACAACAAGAACAACGAGGCCTTCCTGGACCGCATCTACATTGTGAAGGTGCCGTACTGCCTGCGGGTGACCGAGGAAGTGAAGATCTACGAGAAGCTGCTGCGAAACTCGTCGCTCAAGGACGCGGTGTGCGCGCCCGGCACGCTGCGCATGATGGCGCAGTTTGCGGTGCTCACGCGCCTGAAGGAGCCCGAGAACTCCAGCATCTTCAGCAAGATGCAGATCTACGACGGCGAAAACCTCAAGGACACCGACCCCAAGGCCAAGAGCTACCAGGAGTACCGCGACTACGCCGGCGTGGATGAGGGCATGACCGGCATCTCCACGCGCTTTGCGTTCAAGATCCTGTCCAAGGTGTTCAACTTCGACTCCAACGAGATCGCCGCCAACCCGGTGCACCTGATGTACGTGCTGGAGCAGCAGATCGAGCGCGAGCAGTTTGCGCCCGAGACCGAGCAGAAGTACATCGCCTACATCAAGGAGCACCTGTCGGCCCGCTATGCCGAGTTCATCGGCAAGGAAATCCAGACCGCCTACCTGGAATCGTATTCCGAATACGGCCAGAACATCTTCGACCGCTATGTCACCTACGCCGACTTCTGGATCCAGGACCAGGAGTACCGCGACACCGATACGGGCGAGATCTTTGACCGCGTAGCGCTGAACGCCGAACTGGAGAAGATCGAGAAACCCGCCGGCCTGTCCAACCCCAAGGACTTCCGTAACGAGATCGTCAATTTCGTGCTGCGCGCGCGCGCCAACAACGCCGGCAAGAATCCCCTGTGGACCAGCTACGAGAAGCTGCGCACGGTGATCGAGAAGAAAATGTTCTCCAACACCGAGGACCTGCTGCCGGTGATCAGCTTCAACGCCAAGGCCAGTGCCGACGAACAGAAAAAGCACGAGGATTTTGTCAACCGCATGGTCAAGAAGGGCTACACCAAGCGCCAGGTGCGCCTGTTGTGCGACTGGTACCTGCGCGTG
>JBEGVR010000044.1:0-4496 GCA_041178265.1 Pseudomonadota bacterium
GGCTTGGGCTGCTGCAGCAGCAGGAAGAAGTACGGCAGCTTCATCTCCACCAGGCGGCGGCTCAGGGCCGTCGGCGCCAGGAAGGGATAGCCGAAGCGATTGGCCAGGGGCGCTACCGCGAAGTTGGCGTTGCTGCCCCACGGCGGCAGGACCAGATCGACCTTGTCACTGCCCATGAGTTTTTCGTAGGTGCGCACCACGGTCTCGGTGTCGCTGCGGTCGTCGGAGCTAATGAGCTCGATCTGGCGCTTGGTGCCCTTGATATTCAGGCCGCCCGCGGCGTTCTGCTGTTCGGCCCACAGCAGGTAGTTGGGCTCCTGGCTCACCTGGGCGCCGCCGGTCCAGGGGCCGGTGCGGGCCATGGTGTAACCGATACGGACCGGGCCGGACTGGGCCATCAGGCCGGGGGCGATGGACAGCGTGCCGACGGCGGCGGCGGCGCCCTTGATCAGGGTGCGACGGGTGGTCTGGGCCATGGGGTCTCCTTGTGTGGACAAGGCCGCCCGCCGGCATGCATCACGCCGGCGGCGGCCTTGGATTTCAGTACTTTCTATTAGATCAGCAGCACGGGTGAGCGGTCAGTCCGGATTTACCCCAAACCGGCGACTGTCGAGCTAAGCTTGGGCCTCTGCAAGGAGCGTGTCCATGAACCAGACCCTGATTTCCCTTGTCCTCGCGACGGCCTGCGCATTGCCGGCCTGGGCCGCGGACACCGGTCCCTCGTCCGCCGTCGAGGACACCCCCCTGGCCCGCGCCCGCGAGCTGGTGGCCCGCAAGGACTGGGCGGGGGCCACGCCGGCGCTCACCGCCTATGTCAAGGCCAACCCGGGCAGCGCGGACGGCCACAACCTCCTGGGGTACAGCCTGCGGCACCAGAAGAAATACGACGAGTCGCTCGTGGCCTACCAGCAGGCGCTCAAGCTCGACCCGCGCCACAAGGGCGCGCACGAGTACATCGGCATCGCCTATGTGGAGATGAAGCAGCTGGACAAGGCCCGGGAGCACCTTGCCGCACTGGACAAGATCTGCCGCTTCTCCTGCGAGGAATATCGTGACCTGAAAAAGGCGATCGAGGCGGCGGGCAAATAGACCCCTGGCAGTCGGCGCTCGGGCGCCAGGTGCGTCCGCGTCGCCCGCGATCACCATGCCTTCGTGGTTGCGAAGTAGCACTCGAGACGCGGCCCGCATGCAGCAATTCAACATGGATCCGGCCAGCACAGACTCCGGGCCACACGCGCGGAGCCCGGCCTCGGCCGCCCGGCAGGGCCGGCGGCGCGCGCTCCTGGCCGCGTGGGCCTCGTTTGCCGCGGCGGCCGCCGGCGCCGCATGGCTGTGGCAGGCGCCCTGGTTCGACCTGCCTCGCATGTCCACGGGCATCCTGGTGGCCCACGCCGTGACGGCGGGCCTGGTCTGGCTGGCCGGTGCCCGGGCCCTCCTCGGCCAACAGCCGGCCCATGCCGGCCTGCGCTGGTGGGCGCCTGCGGCCTGGGCTTTCGTGCATTTCGCCTGGCCCGGTGTGGCTGGCCTGGCCGTGGCCTACGTCGCCGGTGCCAGCGACTTGGGTGTGGCGAGCCATGTCGCCTATGCCCTGGCGGCCCTGTGCCTGGTGGTCGCCGCCGTGGCCAGCCTCTCGCATGCCGGCGTGGCACTGACCATGCAGCCGCCCTGGCCCCGGCACGCCGGGCTCGCGGACAGCTTCGAGGGACTGCGCGGCGCCCCCGCCTGGGCCGCGGTGCTGACGACCGTGGCCCTGAACCTGCTGGCCTTGCAAGGCTCCGCCAGGCTGCTGGAGCGCACCGTCGACCCCAGGCCGGCCGCCGTCCCAGTGCAGCCGTCCGCGCCCCGGGCACCCGTCGATCCGCAACCTTGGAAGAAGACGCCATGAGCAATCCGGAACACCCGGTATGGACCGGCAGCACCTCGCAGTGGATGAACTTTCCCTCCTTTGCCCTGTGGGGCGTGCTGGGACTGACCGTGATCCTGCTGCCGATTTCGCTCGGGGTGATCCTGTGGCGCTATCTGGTGGTGAGGAACCAGGTGTACGAGCTGACCTCCGAGCGCCTGAAGCTGCATTCGGGCGTGTTGAACAAGATGACCAGCGAGCTGGAGCTGTATCGCGTGACCGACACCCAGTTCGAGCAGCCGTTCTGGCTGCGCCTGGTGGGTCTGGCGCACGTGCAGGTCATCTCGTCGGACAAGACCTCGCCGCGCATCACCATCACCGCAGTGCCCGGCGCCGCGGCGTTGCGAGAGCAGCTGCGCGAGCAGGTCGAGGCCCGTCGCACCGCGCGCAGGGTCAGGATGTCCGAAATCGAATGAGCCAGCGTCAGGCGGCGCCAGCCCACGCCCGCGAGAAAGCCCGGGCCTGCGCCCGCACCGTGTCGGCGTGATCTCCTGGCCGGTACAGCGCGGACCCCAGTCCCGCGCCGCTGGCGCCCGCAGCGCGGTAGGCCCCCAGGTTGTCCGGCGTCATGCCGCCCACCGGCAGCAGCGGCACCTCGCGCGGGATGACTGCGCGCAAGGACTTGACCACTGAAGGCGGAACCATCTCCGCCGGGAAAAGCTTGAGCCCCTGCGCACCCGCGCGCAATGCGGCGTAGGCCTCGGTGGGACTGAGCACGCCAGGCAGGCACACCATGCCCCGGGCCACCGCCGCCCTCACCACCTCGGCATCGAAGCACGGCGACACCACCAGCCGCCCGCCTGCGGCATGCACCGACTGCACGTCCTGCGCGGAAAGCACGGTGCCGGCGCCGACCAGGACCTGCGGGTGGGCCGCCGCCAGTTGCGCGATGCTGTCCAGGGGGTCGGGCGAATTGAGTGGCACCTCGATCAACAGGAAGCCCTCAGCCGTGAGGGCCTCGCCGATCGCGGACGCTTCGCCAGGCGTGAGCCCGCGCAGGATGGCCACCAGCGGCAGCTCGCGCATTGCCCGCTCGAACGTGCGCAGGGTCGGGTCCGTCATGAGGTGATGTCCAGTCGGCGGGCCAGCTGCCACAGGCCGGTCCAGGACACACCGCCATCGAGTACGCGCGTGGGCACGCCCGCCAGGGACAGGGCGCGCGCGTAGCGGGCGGCAAGGGCAGGGGCGCCCACCACCAGCACCGGTGTGGCGGGATCGGGCGCTTGCTGCCGCACTTCTTCACCGATCACGAGACCCGAAAGGTAATCGGGCAGGCGCTCTGGCAGCACCTGACGAAACAGCGACAGGGTGCGCGCACTGAAGGCGGTGTGCAGCAGGCCGCCACGTCCTTCCAGCGCGCGCATCACGCCCCAGTCGAAGGCCTCGTCGTCGGGGGCAGCGTCCGCTGTCGGGGGCAGCGTGCGTGCCAGGAGGGAATGCTGCCGCAGCAGCTGGTAGACCTCGCCGGTCATGTAGGTCGTGAAATCCTCGATGCGATGCCCGGATACGCTGACCCATTTGCTGTGGGTGCCCGGCAGGACCAGCGTCGCTTCCGACCCGCCGGTGAGCGCCATTGCGCCCAGCACCTGAGTTTCCTCGCCGCGCATCACGTCGGGCATCTGCACCAGGTCGGGCACTTGCCGCAGGCCCTCATGCCGGCAGGACAGGCCCGGCACGATGGCGATGCGACCGGGCTGCACCCAGGCCAGGGCGGAGGCGATGTCCTGCGCGCTGGCGGGGCAGGGGCAATAGGGCGCCTCCTGCCAGCCTTGCTGGCTGCCCACCATGCCCGCCATCAGGGCCAGCTGGCCGGACGGGCGCATCCAGTCGCCAAACAGATCGTTGAAGGCCGCCTCGAAGCCGCCGGGGGCCACGTTCAGAATGCCCAGGGGCGCCGACCGTTCCTGAAGCACTGCGCCCTGGCGATCAAGCAGCGCGCCGCGCAGCGCGCTGGTGCCCCAGTCGATCGCGATCATGTGAGGCCCCGCCCGACGCCGCTGGGCGAGCGTCAGCCCCGGCCCACGTAGGGCATCTGGGTGGCCATCACCGTGGTGAACAGGATGTTGGCCGACAGGGGCAGGCGCGACATGTTCAGGAAGGTGTCGACCACGCAGGACATGTCCATGCGGGCCTCGGCCTTGATGGTGCCGTCGGCCTGGGGCACGCCCGCGACCATCTTGAGAGTCATGTCGCTGGCCACGTTGCCGATGTCGATCTGGCCCACCGCGATGTTGAACTTGCGGCCGTCCAGGGCCGCTGCGCGCGTGAGGCCCGACACTGCATGCTTGGTGGCGGTGTAGGGGATGGAGCCCGGGCGTGGCGCGTAGGCCGAGATCGAGCCGTTGTTGATGATGCGCCCGCCTTGCGGGTCCTGCTGGCGCATCAGCGCAAAGGCCTGCGCGAGGCAGTAGTAGGCGCCGTTCAGGTTGACGCTCACCGCGCGGTGCCAGTCGTCCAGCGCGGTCTCGTCGGGCGTCTTGGACGGCGTGGAGATGCCGGCGTTGTTGAACAGGAGGTCCAGGCGCCCATGGCGCGCGCGCACGCCCGCGAACAGCGTGGCCACTGCGTCCGGGTCGCTTACGTCGGTGGCCAT
>JBEGVR010000045.1:0-3463 GCA_041178265.1 Pseudomonadota bacterium
TGGAAAAGCCGAACCAGGCCGTGCCCTCGGGGGAGGGGGTGGCGCGGTAGGGGGCGGGCAGGGTGTCTTCAAGCAGCCTGGACTTGACCGGCTTGAACAGGCCGTCGACCTCGCCCTTGTACAGGCGGGCGGCATCGACCAGCAGGATGACGTCGGCCGGGGATGCCGCGCCTTCGGCCTTCAGGCGGGCCAGGATGCCGGCATCGTCGGCGTCGACGCGCTGGATCCGGATGCCGGTGGCCTTGGTGAAGTTGGCGTACAAGGCCTCGTCCGTCGAGTAGTGGCGGGCGGAATAGAGGTTCAGCACCTGTTCCTGGGCCAGGACGGGCGTGGCGAGGACGGCCAGGAGGGCGAATGCGGCAACAGGGGACCGGGTCATGAGAGTGGCCTTCTGGGGCGAGTTGTCGATGACCCGAGAATAACACAAACGCGAATCATTCTTGTTAGCAAGATGATCGGCTGAGCTGACTGGCCAAAGAAAAAGCCCCAGCTTTGCAGCCGGGGCTAAGGGATCCCTGAACCTTCACAGGTGTCGAAAGGACCCGAGGAGACAACCTGAAGGACCCCTGCAAAGGCAAGGCGTCGCGATCTAGGTAACCGCGCCGGGCCCCGGAGTTCCCCCCGGGGGCCCGCACCGCGGGATCAGCGCTTGGCGCGCGCGGTGGTCTTGGCGGCGTTCACGGCCGTGTTGGCGACGGCGTTGAAGTTGGCTTCGGCGACTTCGGTGGCCTGCTTGACGGCCTTTTGCACAGACTCCAGGGCGTTGTTGCCAGCGGCAACGGCGCTTTTGAGGACGGCGACGGCGGTTTCGCTGCCGGCAGGGGCATTCTTGGCGGCGGTGTCGACGACCGACAGGAACTTCTTCTGGGCGTCAGCGGCCTGGGCTTCGAAGGTCTTGCCCAGTTCGGCACCGGCGCCGGAAGCGATTTCGTACAGGTGACGGCTGTAGGAAGCGGTCTTCTCGGCCAGGGGCTGGAAGAGGGAGGCTTGCAGGGCCAGCAGCTCCTGGGCGTCCTTGACGGACAGCATGGCCTGGGTCGTGCCGGCGGCTTCGGCCAGGGCGGCCTTGGAAGCGGTCAGGTTCAGTTCGACCAGCTTCTCGACGCCTTCGAAGGCCTTGGTGGTCAGGCCGAAGAGGGTTTCGAGGTTGGCCTTGTGGGAAGCAACGATTTGTTCAGCGGTCAGCATGGTGAGAATCTCCGTAAAAATTGAGGGGGGTCTGAGCGTGCCGCCCGCTTCAGAACCGGTTGCCCGATCTGGTTTGTTGCGTTGCAGCATGGACTGAAGTATAGGGGTTTGCCCGAGCATTGCAAGCATTTTTTGTTGCAGTGCATCAAATTAGGGGTATCCACCTAGAAAACCCGGGTTTGAGCCCCCGGACACAATCGATCCGATGCAGGTCTTCTACGCCACCCAGTTCGTCCTGCACCTGCCCCCGGGGCACCGGTTTCCCATGGCCAAGTACCAGATCCTTCGGGACCGGCTGGCGTCGGATGTTCCCGAGGTGCGCCTGATGCAGGCCCCTGCGGCCAGCGACGGCGAACTGGCCCTGGCCCACGCGCCGGCCTACGTGAAGGCGATCTCGGACGGCTCGGTGGACCCCCGGATCCTGCGCGAGATCGGGTTTCCCTGGAGCGAGGCAATGGCCGACCGCGCCCGGCGCTCGGTCGGGGCGACGGTGTCGGCCTGCCGCGTGGCCTTCCAGGAGGGGGTGGCAGCCAACATCGCAGGCGGCACCCACCACGCCAGCGCCGACAGGGGAGGCGGCTTTTGCGTGTTCAACGATGCGGCGGTGGCCGCCCGCCTGATGCAGGCCGAGTGGGGGCGCTCGGGGCAGGCACCCCTGCGGGTGGCCATCGTCGACCTGGACGTGCACCAGGGCAACGGCACGGCCAGCATCTTCCGGGCCGACCCCACCGTCTTCACGCTGTCGATGCACGGACAGAAGAACTTTCCGTTTCGCAAGGAGCCCAGCGACCTGGACGTCGACCTGCCCGACGGCTGCACGGACGACACCTACCTGCAGGCGCTGGAACAGGCCCTGGACGAAGTGGACCGCCGCTTCGACCCGGGCCTGGTGATCTACCTGGCCGGGGCCGACCCGCATGAAGGTGACCGACTGGGACGGCTCAAGCTCACCTGGGACGGGCTGGAGGCCCGCGACCGGCGCGTGTTCGAGTGGGCGTGGCAGCGGGGCGTGCCACTGGCCTTTGCGATGGCGGGCGGCTATGGCGTGCGCATCGAGGACACGGTGCAGGCCCAGGTCAACACCTTCCAGGTCGCGACCCAGTACTGGCACCGCTGGCAGAATCGGGCGCGATGAGCAGTGCCCCGACCCCGACCAGCGTGCGCCCCCGGCCGCAGGCGCGCAGCGCCTACCGGGCGTTTCGTGCCATCGGCACGCGCTGGGAAGACAACGATGTCTACGGCCATGTGAACAACGTCGTCTATTACAGCTGGTTCGACACCGCCGTGAACGCCTGGCTCATCGAAGCCGGCGCGCTGGATATCCACCAGGGCACGACGATCGGCCTGGTGATCGAGACGCATTGCAACTACTTTGCGCCGCTGGCCTTTCCGCAGACGGTGCAAGCCGGCCTGCGGGTGGGGCATGTGGGCACCAGCAGCGTGCGCTACGAGGTCGGTATCTTCGCTCCCGGCGAGGACCACGCCGCCGCGTGCGGGCACTTCGTTCATGTGTATGTGGACAAGGCGACACGCCAGCCGGTTGCCTTGCCAGACGTCCTGAAAAACCTACTGGAGACACTTCGATGAACACCCCCCAGGTTCGCGCACGGGTGGAGGATTGCCGCAGCGTGGACACCGCGATTGAAAGCCGGTTCTCGACGCGTGCCTTCCTGCCCACCCCCGTGCCGCGCCCCGTCCTCGAGGACATCCTGCGCGTAGCCAGCCGCGCGCCCTCCGGCACCAATACCCAGCCCTGGAAGGTGTACGTGCTGCAAGGCGCAAGCCGCGACGCGCTGGTGGACAAGGTGTGCGCGGCGCACGACGCCCTGCGCGCCGACCCGTCCCTGGCCGCCACGTACCGCGAGGAATACGACTACTACCCGCAGACCTGGATCTCGCCCTACATCGACCGGCGGCGCGAGAACGGCTGGAGCCTTTATGGCTTGCTCGGGATCGGCAAGGGTGACAAGGACAAGATGCACGCGCAGCAACAGCGCAATTTCCGTTTCTTCGATGCGCCGGTGGGCCTGATGTTCACGGTGGACCGGCGCATGGGGCGCGGGTCTCTGGTGGATTACGGCATGTTCATGCAGAACATCATGGTGGCGGCGCGGGCGCGCGGCCTGCACACCTGCCCCCAAGCCGCCTGGAACGGATTTGCCAGCCTGATCGTCCCGCACATCGGGGCGGAGGAACACGAGATGCTGGTCTGCGGCATGTCACTGGGCTACGCCGACGAGTCGGCGGTGGTCAATGAACTTCGCACGCCGCGCGA
>JBEGVR010000046.1:0-4301 GCA_041178265.1 Pseudomonadota bacterium
CCTTCGGGTTGATCGAGAACTGCACGTTCGAGCCGCCGGTGTCCACGCCGATCTCGCGCAGCACCGCGAGCGACGCGTTGCGCATGATCTGGTATTCCTTGTCGGTCAGCGTCTGGGCCGGGGCGACGGTGATGGAGTCGCCGGTGTGCACGCCCATGGGGTCGAGGTTCTCGATGGAGCAGACGATGATGCAGTTGTCGGCCTTGTCACGCACGACCTCCATCTCGTACTCCTTCCACCCGAGCAGCGACTCTTCGATCAGCAATTCGTGGGTGGGCGAGGCTTCGAGGCCGCGCTTGCAGATGGTCTCGAATTCCTCGGCGTTGTAGGCGATGCCGCCGCCGGTGCCGCCCAGGGTGAAGCTGGGGCGGATGACGGTGGGAAAGCCCACGGTCTTTTGCACGCCCCACGCTTCGTCCATGGAGTGGGCGATTCCCGAACGCGCCGAGCCCAGGCCGATCCGGGTCATGGCCTGCTTGAACTTCTGGCGGTCTTCGGCCTTGTCGATGGCCTCGGGGGTGGCGCCTATCAGTTCGACCTTGTATTTCTCGAGCACGCCGTGATGCCACAGGTCGAGCGCGCAATTGAGCGCGGTCTGGCCGCCCATGGTGGGCAGGATGGCGTCGGGCTTTTCCTTGGCGATGATCTTTTCGACCGTCTGCCACGTGATGGGCTCGATGTAGGTGACGTCGGCGGTGGCCGGGTCGGTCATGATCGTCGCGGGGTTGCTGTTGATCAGGATGACCTTGTAGCCCTCCTCGCGCAGGGCCTTGCAGGCCTGCACGCCGGAGTAGTCGAACTCGCAGGCCTGGCCGATGATGATCGGACCGGCACCGATGATGAGGATGCTGTGAATGTCTTGGCGCTTGGGCATGGCTTAGCTTTTCCGGGCTTGGTCCATCAGGCCGGTGAACCGGTCGAACAGGTAGCCGATGTCGTGCGGGCCGGGCGAGGCTTCCGGGTGGCCCTGAAAGCAGAACGCGGGCCGGTCGGTTCGGGCCAGGCCCTGCAAGGTGCCGTCAAACAGGCTGATGTGGGTGGCGCGCAGGTTGGCAGGCAGCGATTTTTCGTCGACCGCAAAGCCGTGGTTCTGGCTGGTGATGGACACGCGCCCGTTGTCCAGGTCCTTGACCGGGTGGTTGGCGCCGTGGTGTCCGAACTTCATCTTGAAGGTCTGGGCGCCCGAGGCCAGGGCCAGGATCTGGTGGCCCAGGCAGATGCCGAAGGTGGGGTAGCCCGCCTCGACCAGTTCGCGCGTGGCGGCGATGGCGTAGTCGCAGGGCTGCGGGTCGCCAGGGCCGTTGGAGAGGAAGACACCATCGGGCTGGAGCTTCTTGACTTCGGCGGCGGGGGTCTGGGCCGGCACCACGGTGACCTTGCAGCCCCGCTCGGCCAGCATGCGCAGGATGTTCTTCTTCACGCCGAAGTCGTAGGCCACCACGTGGTAGCGCGGGCTCTCGAGCTTGCCGTAGCCGGTACCCAGGTCCCACTCGGTCTCGGTCCATTCGGCGCGGGTGGTGGCGGACACCACCCGGGCCAGGTCCAGGCCGGACATGGCGGGGGCGGCCTGGGCCTGGGCGATGGCCTGGTCCTTCAGGGCCGGCGTGACCGCCTGCCCGGCGGCCAGGGCCAGGATGCAGCCGTTTTGCGCGCCCTTCGTGCGCAGAAGGCGCGTGAGCTGGCGGGTGTCGATGTCGGCGATGCCCACCGTGCCTTCGCGCTGCAGGTAGGCCGAGAGCGTGAGCGTGCTGCGGAAGTTGGAGGCGATGAGGGGCAGGTCGCGGATGATGAGGCCCGCAGCATGGACCTTGCCGGCTTCGATGTCTTCCTCGTTGATGCCGTAGTTGCCAATGTGCGGATACGTCAGGGTGACGATCTGGCGGCAGTAGCTCGGGTCGGTGAGGATTTCCTGATAGCCGGTGAGGGACGTGTTGAACACGACTTCGCCGGTGGTGGAGCCGGGGGCTCCGATCGAAGTACCGATAAAGACCGTGCCGTCTGCGAGCGCCAGGAGGGCTGAAGGCCTGGAAGCCTGTAGAGACAAAAGCACTGGGTTCTCCGGGTGGTGACGGGTACGCCCAAACGCTGACCGACGCCGTTTTAGAGGCGGCTCTCGATGTTGCTTTTGTTCAGGAAAGGGGCTGCGGTTGGCGCTAGGCGTACGGGTTTGCGGGAAAGCCCCCGATTATAGCCGCGGCGGGCGCGGCACTCGGGGGCAAACGAGACTCAGAACGCGGCGATGCCGGTCTGCGCGCGGCCCAGGATCAGGGCGTGGATGTCGTGGGTGCCCTCGTAGGTGTTGACCACCTCAAGGTTCACCAGGTGGCGGGCGACCCCGTATTCGTCGCTGATGCCGTTGCCACCCATCATGTCGCGTGCCATGCGGGCGACGTCCAGGGCCTTGCCGCAGGAGTTGCGTTTGAGGATGGAGGTGATCTCGACCGATGCCGTACCCTCGTCCTTCATGCGGCCCAGGCGCAGGCAGGCCTGCAGGCCCAGCGTGATCTCGGTCTGCATGTCGGCCAGCTTCTTCTGGATCAACTGGTTGGCGGCCAGCGGCTTGCCAAATTGCTGGCGGTCCATGACGTACTGGCGGGCGCGGAACCAGCAGTCTTCGGCGGCGCCCAGCGCGCCCCAGGCGATGCCGTAGCGGGCGGAGTTCAGGCAGGTGAAGGGGCCCTTGAGGCCCCGCACCTCGGGAAAGGCGTTTTCTTCGGGGCAGAACACGTCGTCCATCACGATCTCGCCGGTGGTGGAGGCACGCAGGCCCACCTTGCCGAGGATCTTGGGGGCGGACAGGCCCTTCCACCCTTTTTCGAGCACGAAGCCGCGGATCGACCCCTCATCGTCCTTGGCCCACACCACGAACACGTCGGCGAAGGGCGAATTGGAGATCCACATCTTGCTGCCCGTGAGCTTGTAGCCGCCGTCGACCTTGCGGGCGCGGGTGATCATGCTGGCCGGGTCGGAGCCGTGGTTCGCTTCGGTCAGGCCGAAGCACCCGATCCACTCGCCGGTGGCCAGCTTGGGCAGGTACTTCTGCTTCGTGGCTTCGTTGCCGAACTCGTGGATCGGGACCATCACCAGCGAGGACTGCACACTCATCATCGAGCGGTAGCCGGAGTCAACGCGCTCGACCTCGCGGGCGATCAGGCCGTAGCTTACGTAATTGAGGCCGGCACCGCCGTATGGCTCGGGGATGGTCGGGCCCAGCAGGCCCAGCGCGCCCATCTCGCGGAAGATGGCGATGTCGGTGTGCTCGTCGCGAAAGGCCTGCAGCACGCGCGGGGCCAGCTTGTCCTGGCAGTAGGCCTGGGCGGCCTCGCGGATCGCGCGCTCGTCGTCGGTCAGTTGCGATTCAAGCAGCAGGGGGTCGGCCCAATTGAATGCGGCCTTTGGGGTCTTGGACATCGGGTCTCCGGGGTCTAGCAAAAACGTCAGCGCTGACCGTCGTTCACCGACACATTGCACCAGGTCAGCCCGCCGAGGCGCGAGTGTACGCGACCCCCATTACCCATGACCAAGGCAAAGAGAATTTCATGGGCACGCGGTGCGTCCTGGCCTCAGGCCTGCGTGAGAGCGGCGCCGGAAAGGCGCCGCGCCATCTGCACCACCTCCCGCGCCGGCAGGTGCTTGAGCCGGTGGTCGCTCCATACCTGCCGCCAGCGCCGCGCGCCGGGCAATCCGTTGTACAGGCCCAGCATGTGGCGCGCGATCGCGTACCACGGGGTGGCCCGGGCAGCGGACTCGCGCTCCATGTAATCGACCATTGCGGCCTCCACGTCCTCGCGTGTGAGGCCGTTGGCGGCCTCGCCGAAGAACGCCGCGTCCCATGAGGCCAGCCACCAGGGGTTGTGATACGCCTCGCGCCCCACCATCACCCCGTCCACGACCTGCAATTGCGCCAGCACCTGGGCGTCCTGCGTGATGCCGCCGTTGATCCCGATCACCAGCTGCGGAAAGTCCTGCTTCAGGCGATGCACCAGCTCGTGGCGCAGCGGCGGCACCTCGCGGTTTTCCTTGGGGCTCAGGCCCTGCAGCCAGGCATTGCGCGCATGCACGATGAACACGCCGCAGCCGGCCTCGGCCACCGTGCCCACGAAATCGCGCATGAAGGCGTAGCTCTCAGTACGGTCGATGCCGATGCGGTGCTTGACCGTCACCGGCACCGACACCGCGTCCACCATCGCCTTCACCCCGTCGGCCACAAGGGCGGGCTCGGCCATCAGGCAGGCGCCGAAGGCCCCGCGCTGCACCCGGTCGCTGGGGCAGCCGCAATTGAGGTTGATCTCGTCGTAGCC
>JBEGVR010000047.1:0-2793 GCA_041178265.1 Pseudomonadota bacterium
ACCAAGCTCTCGCCCAAAGTCAGTGCGGTGAAGTTCTTGCGGCGCAGGGGCAGATGCGCGAGCAGCAGAAGGATCAAGCCGTCGCGAAACTGGACGGCTCCCTCTGTTCCTGACTTAGCCATGGCCGCCTCCATAAGGTCGCAGGCATAGGTCACCACCTCGTCGGCCATGACCCGGTTGGTTTTAGGGCGTGCTGGACGGTGGCGGCCACGAACCTGCGAGGCGATGCGGCTGATGAAGCTGAATGCTCCGTCAGGCGCGAGGATGCGAGCGGCGTCATTAAGCTCCTGCAGACGGCACAGGACCGTGTTGGTGCTGTTATCGAGCTCTTCGAGGCGGCGCACATAGCCGCGCACCCGGCTAAGCGTGATCCGCGCTGCGACTGGCTCGAGTAGGGCGCTGTGGTCATTGAGGCGCAGATGGTTGATGAAGCGCCCCCAACCTTTGGCCATTTTGCGCTGGCTGATCGGCGCGAGGTAGGTCAGCTCGCCGCCGGTATCTTCGAGGATACTGGTGGGCGTGCACGCCGCCTCCCAGACCAGCCGATCCTGCTCGGGCCACATCGCAGCAGGCAAGCATTGCCGCTCCGGGGCCTTGTTTGGTCCAAAACGTCCGCCGCTCATGACTTTTTCCTCCGGCGCGAGGCCGCTGGCGCGTGAAGCGCGCGCAGCCCCTCAAGGACATCTGCATAGAGCAGGCCCGCTTTGCGGGTCTCAGCGCCCGAGTAAGCACTGGTAGTCGTGTTGACGGATTTGTGGCGCAGGAGCTGGCGCACAACCTCATAGTTGCCGGGATTGAGGTCGAGGAAGATCTTGCCCGCCGCGTGGCGGAACAGGTGGATATTAAACTCGAGTCCGAGGAACTCGCGGACCGTATCTTTGATCTGCACGGCCAAGGTGTGGGGCGACTTGGGCTGGCCATCACGCCTCGGAAACAGAGCGGCGCTCTCGACGTCGAACAGGTGCGGGCGGTACTCGATCATGTACCACTTGATGACCTCAAGCGCGAACGGAGGGATCTGGAAGTTGATCGGCTCGCGGTTCTTGGTCTCGTGCTCGGGAATGACGAGGTAGACGCCGTTCCGGTTTGAAACGAGGTGCCGGTGGATGTCGATTGCAGCCAGGTTGGTCCGGCGCAGCGGGATCACCAGCAGGATTGCGATCGCCGCCGCCATCTGCGCATGGCGCGCTTTGAGACGCGGCGGGCGCTTGTCTCCCTCGACCTTCTTGCGGATCGTGTCCGGCAGACAGACGAACTCCACCACAAGGTTGTCGTCATCAAAGGGCCTCAGACGCTCCCTGTTCTTGGCCGTCATCCCTGAGTGCTGGACTGCAACACGCGCTGCCAGACGGCGCAGCTTAGCATGGTGCTCGGGACTGACCTTGGCCCAGTGCAGCGCCACTTTAGCGAGTAGCGTACCCATTTGAGCAACGCCGCTTGAGGCCAGCCCGCCCTGACGCTGCATCAGGAAATGGAGGATCCGCTTTGTGTTCGGGACCTCGACCAAGGTTGCGATCGAGACGATATCACTGATAGGCACGCTAGAGTGGACCAGACACGAGGCTGCCGCGCGCAATTGCCGCCGCCGCGTGTCGACTGTTGCAGGCCGGACTGAGCGCAGCGGTCCGAGGTCGATGTCATCGTCATCGCCCTCATCAAACAGGATGCCGTGCGTTAATCGCCCGAGGTAGGCTTCAACATCAGCAACGAATGGCGCCGGGAAGAACTCCAGCGGATAAGAGTAGCTGTCGCGCTTATCTTGGCGCGGTAGGATTACCTGCGGCCAGTCAGGACAGGCATTTGCGGTGCGGTTCCAGGCCCAGATGAATGCGTCCGCAGCCTTCTCGGCGTTGCGCCGCATGCGGTCGGCCACAATGACGTCGCAATATTCGAGAAGGTCAGCCACCGTGACTGCTGCTGGGGTCACGCCCTTGCCGCTCAGGTAACGCATGCCGGCCGAGAGCTTACGAACGTACTTGCTGGGTAAAGTGTCCAGCAGGGCCTTCCACTCAGGCAGCAAGGGCGTGGTGTTGCGACTTGGGATGAGTTCGCGAACCAGCTCAACTGCCTTGGCCAGGCCTGAGCAGACGTTCGCCCAGCGCCGTTCAGTCAATCCAGCTGCAAGCGGGGATACTGATTCGCGAAGCACTCGGAGTTCGCGAGGCACAGTCAGGACGCCATTGGGGCCCTTCCCGATGACCTTGCAGAAGGTCATGACGGCGCTTTTCAGGTCCCGCTTTTTTGTCCCTGCCTCAAGCGTTTCGATCTTGTCGAGTACGTCCTGAAGTGTTGGAATGGGGGCATCAGAACTCATAGTGACAGGCCTCAAAGTGTCGTGATGACAGGAGCGGGCAGGGGCGGACATTCGTGAGTGCGTAGCATACAATTCTAATCCAATGCCCAAGCTGGCTTACTCACGACGGCCGGCTAACCGACTGATAAGAAGCGGGGGAATGCTCAAGCATCTGCTCAATAGCCGCCCGATTCAGGCGCACGCTGCGACCGATGCGAAGCGCTTCGATCTCGCCTCGATCAATCAGTCGCCGCACAGTCCGCTGAGACACGCGTAACAAGACGGCGGCCTCCTTGATCGTCAGCAGTGAATGCGATGTATCGGCCGCGTTGGACGAAGTGCGGCGACAGTCGCCGGTGTCGAACACCCACAAGGGCAGGCCGTTCGCCGCCAGTTGGGACGACTCCGGCTTCGCACTCTCGGCCAGCGTGTCGGATCGGAAGATGCTCTGCGTACTCACGCGAGCATCGTCGCGGAAACTTCCAAGGGGTGCACGCGCG
>JBEGVR010000048.1:0-22045 GCA_041178265.1 Pseudomonadota bacterium
GCCATGTTGCACACGGTCATGCGGCCTTCCATGCTGAGCGCGCGCATGGCCGAGCCGGCAAACTCGATGGTGTAGCCCGTGCCACCGGCCGTGCCGATCTTGCCAATCACGGCCAGCACGATGTCCTTGCCCGTGCACCCGCGGGGCAAGGTGCCCTCGATCTTGACCAGCAGGTTCTTGGCTTTCTTGGCCAGCAGCGTTTGCGTGGCCATCACGTGCTCGACTTCGCTCGTGCCGATGCCGTGTGCCAGCGCGCCGAAGGCGCCGTGGGTGGAGGTGTGCGAGTCGCCGCAGACCACGGTCATGCCCGGCAGGGTGGCGCCGGTTTCGGGGCCGATGACGTGGACGATGCCCTGGCGCTTGTCCAGGAAGGGGAAGTAGGCGGCGGCGCCGAACTGGCTGATGTTCTTGTCCAGCGTCACGACCTGCTCCTTGGAGATGGGGTCGGTGATGCCGTCGTAGCCACGGTCCCAGCCGGTGGTGGGGGTATTGTGGTCGGCGGTGGCGACGATGGAACTGGTGCGCCAGACCTTGCGGCCGGCCTCGCGCAGACCCTCGAAGGCCTGCGGGCTGGTGACTTCATGCACCAGGTGCCGGTCGATGTAGAGGATGGTGGTGCCGTCTTCCTCGGTGTGGACGACGTGTTCGTCCCAGATCTTGTCGTAGAGGGTGCGTCCCATGGGGGCTCCTTGTGCAGCCGAGCATTTTATCGGCTGGGTGCGAGGGAAGCCGGTTCCTGATGTCGCATGGGTTTGATCCGCGGTCTTTCTCCGGCGACGCGCGAGGCGCGGGTGGGGTCTTCCCTTGTGCGAAGCGCGTGGCACGGAGCGCCCATGCCGCCCGCTCCGTGCCGCGCGCCTGGCCGGAGAAAAATGAAGCCAGGTCGGAAAAGCAAAATCAAGACATGAAAAGCCCCGCAAAGGCGGGCTTCCGAGGGCGGCAGGCCGATCAGCGCTGTGCCAGCGGCTTGACGTCGCGCTTGACCGAGCCGTTGAACAACTGGCGCGGACGGCCGATCTTGTACTCGGGGTCACCGATCATTTCATTGAGCTGGGCGATCCAGCCCACGGTGCGGGCCAGCGCGAAGATGGCGGTGAACAGGCTCACGGGGATGCCGATGGCGCGCTGCACGATGCCGGAGTAGAAATCGACGTTCGGATAGAGCTTGCGCGAGACGAAGTATTCGTCCTCCAGGGCGATCTTCTCCAGGGCCATGGCCAGCTTGAAGAGGGGGTCGTTCTGCAGGCCCAGCTCGGTCAGGACCTCCTTGCAGGTTTCCTGCATCAGCTTGGCGCGCGGGTCGTAGTTCTTGTAGACGCGGTGGCCAAATCCCATCAGCTTGACGCTGGAGTTCTTGTCCTTGACCTGCTTGATGAACTCGCCGATCTTTTCCACGCCACCCTGTCTCTGGATGTCATAGAGCATGTTTAGCGCCGCTTCGTTGGCACCGCCGTGGGCCGGGCCCCAGAGGCACGCCACGCCTGCTGCGATGGCGGCGAAGGGGTTGGTGCCGGAGCTGCCGCACAGGCGCACGGTGGACGTGGAGGCGTTCTGTTCGTGGTCGGCGTGCAGGATGAAGATGCGGTCCAGGGCGCGCACCAGTACGGGGCTGGGCTCGTAGTCCTCGCAGGGGGTGGCGAACATCATGCGCATGAAGTTGCCGGTGTAGGACAGGGCGTTCTTGGGGTAGATATAGGGCTGGCCGGCGCTGTACTTGTAGGCCATCGCCACCAGCGTCGGCATCTTGGCGATCAGGCGGATCGCGGAGATCTCGCGGTGCTCCGGGTTGTTGATATCGGTGCTGTCGTGATAGAAGGCCGACAGCGCGCCCACCAGCCCCGTCATGACGGCCATCGGGTGGGCGTCTCGCCGGAACCCGCGCAGGAAGAATTGCATCTGCTCGTTGACCATGGTGTGCAGGGTCACGAGCCTGGTGAAGGCGGCCTTGCCGGCGGCGTCGGGCAGTTCTCCGTACAGGAGCAGGTGGCAGGTCTCCAGGAAGTCGCACTGGGTGGCCAGCTGCTCGATGGGGTAGCCGCGATACAGCAGCTCGCCCTTGTCGCCATCGATGTAGGTGATGGTGGACTGGCACGAGGCGGTAGACAGAAAGCCCGGGTCGTAGGTGAACATGCCGGTCTGCGCATAGAGCTTGCGGATGTCGATCACGTCGGGGCCGACCGAGCCCGAGTACACGGGCAGTTCGACCGCAGGGCTGCCGTTGGAAAACGACAGGGTGGCTTTGTTGTTGGCGAGTTTCATGTCGGGTCTCTCTTGAAATCAGGTGCGCAGCATCTCGAGCACTTCGGTCACATCGGCGGTGTCGAGCTCGCCTTCGGGTTGCCGGCGTCGCAGCAACAAATCCAGCAGGTCATTGTCGGACAGGTCCATGAGCGTGTTGAGCCCCTGGGCCTGACGGACGGTCAGGCGGGCCTCGTGCCGCTGGAAGAACCGCTCGATGAACAGGTCGTTTTCAAGCAGTCCGCGGCGGCAGCGCCACCTGAGCTTGCTCAGGGACCGCTCGTCCAGCAGGTCGTCGGGCGCGGCGACTTCAGGCATGGCCAATGAGTGCAAGTGCCGTGCCTAGACGGCGCGGCGCACCATCATTTCCTTGATCTTGCCGATCGCCATCGTGGGGTTCAGGCCCTTGGGGCAGACGTCCACGCAGTTCATGATGGTGTGGCAGCGGAACAGGCGGTACGGGTCTTCGAGGTTGTCCAGGCGTTCGGCGGTGGCCTGGTCACGGCTGTCGGCGATGAAGCGGTAGGCCTGCAGCAGGCCAGCCGGCCCGACGAACTTGTCGGGGTTCCACCAGAAGCTGGGGCAGCTGGTGGAGCAACTGGCGCACAGGATGCACTCGTACAGGCCGTTGAGCTCGTCGCGCTCCTCGGGGGACTGCAGGCGCTCTTTCTCGGGCGGGATGGTGTCGTTGACGAGGTAGGGCTTGATCGAGTGGTACTGCTTGAAGAACTGTGTCATGTCGACGATCAGGTCACGCACCACCGGCAGGCCGGGCAGGGGCTTGAGCACGATGACGCCCGGCAGCGTGTTCATGTTGGTCAGGCACGCCAGGCCGTTCTTGCCATTGATGTTCATGGCGTCCGAGCCGCACACACCCTCGCGGCAGGAGCGGCGGAAGGACAGGGACGGGTCCTGCGCCTTGAGCTTCATGAGGGCGTCCAGCAGCATGCGCTCGTTGCCATCGAGCGCGATCTCGATGGTCTGCATAGAGGGCTTGGCGTCCTTGTCCGGGTCGTAGCGGTAGATCTGGAAAGTGCGTTTTTGCATGGGGTGCTCTGAAACTGGAGGGGGCGGGATGTGGTGAAGTACGTGAGACAAGCTGGCACTCAGAAAGTGCGGACCTTGGGGGGCACGCTGTCGACGGTCAGCGGCTTGAGCTTGACCGGCTTGTAGGTCAGGCGGTTGCTGGCGCTGTGCCAGAGGGTGTGCTTCATCCATTCGGCGTCGTTGCGGCCCATGGGTGTGACCGGGTCGTCGACGGGGCGCTCGTAGTCGTTCACGGTGTGAGCGCCGCGGCATTCCTTGCGGGCGGCGGCCGAGACCATGGTGGCCTGGGCGGATTCGATCAGGTTCTCGACTTCCAGGGCCTCGATGCGGGCGGTGTTGAAGACCTTGGATTTGTCCCTCAGGCCGATGGCGTTGACGCGCTCGCGCAGCGCGGCGATCTTGGCCACGCCTTCGTCCATGCTGACCTGGGTGCGGAACACGCCCGCATGCAGCTGCATGGCGGCACGGATGTCGTTGGCCACGTCCTGGGCGTATTCGCCGGAAGCCACGCTCTCCAGGCGATTGAGGCGCTCCAGGGTGCGGTCGGCGGCGTCGGCCGGCAGCGGCTTGTGGGTCTTGTGCTTGTCGTTGAACTCGACGATGTGGTTGCCTGCGGCGCGGCCGAAAACCAGCAGGTCCAGCAGCGAGTTGGTGCCCAGGCGGTTGGCGCCATGAACGCTGACGCAGGAGCATTCGCCCACCGCGTACAGCCCGTTGACGACGGCGTTGTGGTCGGTGGGGGTCTGCACCACGACCTGGCCGTGGATGTTGGTGGGGATGCCACCCATCTGGTAGTGGATGGTCGGCACCACGGGGATTGGCTCGCGGGTGATGTCGACGTTGGCGAAGTTCACGCCGATCTCGTAGACCGAAGGCAGGCGCTTGTGGATGGTCTCGGCCCCCAGGTGGTCGAGTTTGAGGAGGATGTGGTCCTTGTTGGGGCCGCAGCCTCGGCCTTCCTTGATTTCCTGGTCCATGCATCGCGAAATGAAATCGCGGGGGGCCAGGTCTTTCAGGGTGGGGGCATAGCGCTCCATGAAGCGCTCGCCGTTGCTGTTCAAGAGGATCGCGCCCTCGCCGCGGCAGCCTTCGGTAAGCAGCACGCCCGCGCCGGCCACGCCGGTGGGGTGGAACTGCCAGAACTCCATGTCTTCCAGTGGGATGCCGGCACGCGCCGCCATGCCCAGGCCGTCGCCGGTGTTGATGAACGCGTTAGTGGAGGCAGCGTAGATGCGGCCCGCGCCGCCGGTGGCCAGGAGGGTGGTCTTGGCTTCCAGGATATGCAGGTCGCCAGTCTCCATCTCCAGCGCCGACACGCCCACCACGTCGCCGTCGGCGTCACGGATCAGGTCCAGGGCCATCCACTCGACGAAGAAATTGGTCTTGGCCTTGACGTTCTGCTGGTACAGCGTGTGCAGCATGGCGTGGCCGGTGCGGTCGGCCGCGGCGCAGGCGCGTTGCACGGGCTTTTCGCCGTAGTTGGCGGTGTGGCCGCCGAAGGGGCGCTGGTAGATGGTGCCGTCGGGGTTGCGGTCGAAGGGCATGCCCATGTGCTCGAGGTCGTAGACGACCTTGGGCGCCTCGCGGCACATGAACTCGATCGCGTCCTGGTCGCCGAGCCAGTCGGAGCCCTTGACGGTGTCGTAGAAGTGGTAGTGCCAATTGTCCTCGGACATATTGCCCAGGGACGCGCCGATGCCGCCCTGCGCCGCCACGGTGTGCGAGCGGGTGGGGAAGACCTTGGACAGCACGGCCACGTTCAGGCCGGCGCGGGACAGCTGTAGGGAGGCGCGCATGCCGGAGCCGCCGGCTCCGACGATGACGACGTCGAACTTGCGCTTGGTGATGTGCTTGGAGGTGTAGGTCATGCTCTGAATCTCCGGGTCACAGGCGCCACAGCACCTGGATGGCCCAGCCGGCGCAGCCGACCAGCCAGACGATGGAGAAGATCTGCAGGGCCAGGCGCATGCCCAGGGGCTTGACGTAGTCCATCAGGACGTCGCGCACGCCGACCCAGACGTGATAGATCAGGGCGACGATCACGGAGAAGGTCAGGACCTTCATCCACTGGCTGGCGAAGATGCCCGCCCATTTGTCGTAGCCGATGGGGCCGCGCGAGAAGACCACCTGCGCCAGCACGATCAGGGTGAACAGGGCCATCAGGACGGCGGTGACGCGTTGGGCGAGCCAGTCACGCAGGCCGTAGTGGGCGCCGCTGACGATGCGCTTGGAGCCGTAATTCACGGACATTCGGGTTGCTCCTGCGGGGTGTTGTCGTTAGTAGAGGCCGAAGAGCTTGGCGCCCAGGACCACGGTGAGCAGCAGGCTGGAGGCCAGGACGGCCTTGGCCGAGACGGCGCCGCGCGACTTGCTCACGGCGGCATGGCTCATGTCCATCCAGACGTGCCGCACGCCGGCAATGAAGTGGTGCAGGTAGGCCCAGAGTAGCGCCAGGGTGACCAGCTTGACCAGAAAGCCAGGCACGAAACCGAGGCCGTTGTTGAACGCCGAGGTGAAACGCGCGAACGAAATCTCTGACGACACGGAGGTGTCGAACATCCAGATGATGAAGGGCATCAGCAGGAACATCAGCACGCCGCTGATGCGATGCAGGATGGACACGATGCCCGCTGCCGGCAGGCGGTAGGTGGGCAGGTCCGTCAGGGCGTTGATGTTGCGGAACTCGGGCCGTTTGGGGGCGGATTCGGTCATGTCGCAAGTAGGGTTTTGTGGGGGCGGTCGGAGGGCGGGCGCAACAGCGGCGGATTCTATTTCAATGGCGCAAGCTGACGCGGAACCTTCAGCCCCAGGCCGCGCCGCGTCGGGTCAATGGAGTTCGTTGCGATAGTGGTGTGTAGCGGTGCAATACAGGCCCCTGCGTAGTTCCATCGGTACGTCGTTGTAGGTGTAGGCAACACGTTCGACTGACAACAGGGGGCTGCCGGGGCTGACCTGCAAGAGGGCGGCCTGCTGCGGGTCGGCGGCGACCGCGCGGATCTTTTCCTCGGCCCGCACCATGCGTACCCCGAATTCGTTCTCGAACAAGGCATAGGTGGGGCCGCGCCAGGCGTCCAGGCGCTCCGCGGAGAGGCCCTTGAAGGGGGCGCCGGGCAGCCAGATGTCCTCCAGGATGGTGGGCACACCCGCAAAGGCCAGCACGCGCCGGACCTGGACCAGGGCATCGCCCGAGCGCAGGGCCAGCAGGCGGGCCAGATCGGCGGTGGCGCGCAGGCGGCGGCACTCCAGGATGGTGCGCTCGGCCGGGCCCTCGCTGGCCTCGTCCCCCGTATCGGGCTTCAGGCGCAGAAAGCGGTATTGCACCTGCTGCTCGGCGTGGGTGGCCACGAAGGTGCCCTTGCCCTGGCGGCGCACTACCAGGTTGCCGGCGGCCAGTTCGTCGATGGCCTTGCGCACCGTGCCCTGGCTCACGCGAAACCGCGCAGCCAGGTCCATCTCGCTGGGGATGGATTCGCCGGGTTTCCACTCGCCGGCCTGCAGGCTTTGCAGGATGAGGCCTTTGATCTGCTGGTAGAGGGGGCTGAAGGCTGGCGTGCCGGCCTCGGCCGGGGCGGCCGCGGCGTCGGCTTGGGAATTGGAATTCGTGGCCATCGGCGACTCAAAAAGTGACCGAATCATATCTTATATAAGACATAAGACAAATTGAGTCAGGGCCCGTTCGGCGCTACACTTGAGGGCTGTCAAGGGCCCGCCCGCGCGAGGCGGCCCGGCGCCGTACCCGACACCTGATCACCCCCTTCACTCGGAGAATTCCCATGAGCAAAAAGCCCGTCCGCGTCGCCGTCACCGGCGCCGCCGGCCAAATCGGTTACGCACTGCTGTTTCGCATCGCCTCCGGTGAGATGCTGGGCAAGGACCAGCCGGTGATCCTGCAGCTGCTGGAGATCCCCGACGAGAAGGCCCAGAAGGCCCTCAAGGGCGTGATGATGGAACTGCAAGACTGCGCCTTCCCGCTGCTGGCCGGCATGGAGGCCCACAGCGACCCCCTGACCGCCTTCAAGGACACCGACTATGCCCTGCTGGTGGGCGCCCGCCCGCGCGGCCCCGGCATGGAGCGCGCCGACCTGCTGGCGGCCAACGCCCAGATCTTCACCGCCCAGGGCAAGGCCCTGGACAAAGTGGCCTCGCGCAACGTCAAGGTGCTGGTGGTGGGCAACCCCGCCAACACCAACGCCTACATCGCGATGAAGAGCGCGCCGAGCCTGCCGCGCGAGAGCTTCACCGCCATGCTGCGCCTGGACCACAACCGCGCTGCCTCGCAGATCGCCGCCAAGACCGGCTGCAAGGTGGGCGACATCGAGAAGCTCACCGTGTGGGGCAACCACTCGCCCACGATGTACGCCGATTACCGCTTCGCCACGATTTCGAAGGAATCTCCGATTTCGGGTGGGAAGTCGGTCAAGGACCTGATCAACGACCAGGTCTGGAACGCCGACGTGTTCCTGCCCACCGTGGGCAAGCGCGGCGCCGCCATCATCGACGCGCGCGGCCTGTCGTCAGCGGCTTCCGCTGCCAATGCGGCCATCGACCACATGCGTGACTGGGCCCTGGGCTCCAACGGCAAGTGGGTCACCATGGGCGTGCCCTCCAACGGCGACTACGGCATCCCCAAGGACGTGATGTTCGGTTTCCCGGTCACCACCCAGAACGGCAAGTACGAGATTGTCAAGGGCCTGGAGATCGACGCCTTCAGCCAGGACCGCATCAACAAGACCCTGAAGGAACTGCAGGACGAACAGGCCGGCGTGGCCCACCTGCTGTAATCCGACCGCTCTCCGCACAGTGCATCCTCGGCAGGTCCTCCTTGGCGCCCAGGCGCGCACCGGCTTCCTGCCGGTGTGCGACCACTACAGCGGCGTCGAGGCGCGGATGCGAAAGAGCCTGCAGCTGCAGGCGGAGATGGCGGCCGAATTCGGCGCCTGCGTGTTCGATGTCACGCTCGATTGCGAGGACGGCGCGCCCGTGGGGGGCGAGTCCGAACACGCGGCGCTGGTCACTGCGCTGGCCCTGGCCAGTGCGCCCGGCGCCCGTGTCGCAGTGCGGGTGCACCCGGTGGACCATCCCGCTTTCGAATCCGACATCGCCACCATCGCGGGCCGGGCCGGCGCGCGCCTGTGCCACCTGATGATCCCCAAGGTCGAGTCGGTGGCCGACGTCGAGCGCGCGGCGCGTGCGCTGGACGCGGCGGGGGCCACGCAGCTGCCGCTGCACGCCCTGATCGAATCGCCGGCGGCGGTGCACCGCGCCTTCGACATCGCGGCGCACCCGCGCATGCAGTCCCTGAGCTTCGGCCTGATGGACTTCGTGTCCGCGCATGGCGGGGCGATCCCGGCCGATGCCATGGGCGTGCAGGGCCAGTTCACGCACCCCCTGGTGCTGCGCGCCAAGCTGGAGATCGCCAGTGCCTGCCACGCCCACGGCAAGGTGCCCTCGCACTGCGTGGTCACCGAGTTCAAGGACGCAGCCGCCTTTCGCTTCGCGGCCCGCCAGGCCGCCCGTACGCTGGGCTACACGCGCATGTGGAGCATCCATCCGGACCAGATCCGAGGCGTGCTCGAGGCCTTCGCCCCCGACGAGCGGGACATCCACCTGGCCAGCGACATCCTGCTGGCGGCCTCGAAAGCCCAGTGGGCGCCGATCAGCCACGGTGGCAAACTGGAGGACCGGGCCAGCTACCGCTTCCACTGGCAGCTGCTGGAACGCGCCCACCAGACGGGGCGCCCCCTGCCGGCCGATGTGCGTGCATGGTTCAAGGAGACTGCCGTATGAAAGTCCTCACCACCCTGCTGGTGGCCTGCCTGCCGGTAATCGCGCTGGCCCAGGCCCCGGCCCCCGCCGCCCCCAAGCCCGCTCCTGCCAAGCCTGCACCGGCCAAGCCTGCACGCAATCCGGGCCTGGCGCCCTCGGCGCAAAAGGCCGTGGAGGAGCGCACGCCGATTGAAGACGAGCCGATGCACGAACTCTCGCCCCTCGAACTCGAGATCGCGCGCGCGGTGCATGTGGGCACGGTGCGCTGCGAGCTGGGCGCCAGCGTCACCATCGCCCCGGGACGCCGCGAGGGGTTTTTCATCGTCACCACCAAGAACCAACGTTTCCGCATGCACCCCACGGAGAGCCGCACCGGCGCCATTCGCCTGGAAGACCCCAAGCGCGGGGCGATGTGGCTGCAGCTGGCGAACAAGTCCATGCTCATGAGCCAGAAGCTTGGGCAACGCCTGGCCGACGAATGCCAGAGCCCGCAGCAGATCGAGGTGGCCGACGCCATGAAACGCAATCCGCCGCCCAGCATCCTGGACGCCCCCGCGCCCAGATAAAGACACCCTTGTTTCCAATTTCCAGTACGGAGAAAAAAGACCATGTTGACCGCTTACCGTGACCACGTCGCAGAACGCGCCAAGCTCGGCATCCCGCCGCTGCCCCTGTCGGCGCAGCAGACGGGTGAACTGATCGAGCTGCTCAAGAAGCCCCCCCAGGGTCAGGAGCAAACCCTGATCGACCTGATCACGCACCGGGTGCCGGCCGGCGTGGACGACGCCGCCAAGGTCAAGGCCAGCTATCTGGCCGCCGTGGCCCACGGCACCGAAAAATGCGCACTGATCTCGCGCGCCAAGGCCACCGAGCTCCTGGGCACCATGCTGGGCGGCTACAACATCGGCCCGCTGATCGACCTGCTGGACGACAAGGAAGTGGGCAGCGTGGCCGCCGAGGCCCTGAAGAAGACGCTGCTGATGTTCGACCAGTTCCATGACGTCAAGGACAAGGCTGACAAGGGCAATGCGCACGCCAAGGCGGTAGTGAAGTCCTGGGCCGACGCCGAGTGGTTCACCAGCCGACCCGAGGTGCCCGAGAGCATCACTGTCACCATCTTCAAGGTTGCTGGCGAGATCAACACCGACGACCTGTCGCCCGCCCCCGACGCCTGGAGCCGGCCCGACATCCCGCTGCACGCCCTGGCGATGCACAAGAATCCGCGCCCCGGCATCACGCCCGAGGAAGACGGCAAGCGCGGGCCGGTGAAGTTCATCGAGGACCTGCGTGCCAGGGGCCATCTCGTGGCGTATGTGGGCGACGTGGTGGGCACGGGCTCGTCGCGCAAGTCGGCCACCAACAGCGTGCTGTGGTTCACCGGCGAAGACATTCCGTTCGTGCCGAACAAGCGCTTTGGTGGCGTGTGCCTGGGCGGCAAGATCGCCCCGATCTTCTACAACACCATGGAAGACGCCGGCGCGCTGCCCATCGAGCTGGACGTGAGCAAGATGGAGATGGGCGACACCGTCGAACTGCGCCCCTACGAGGGCAAGGCCCTCAAGGGGGGCCAAGTGATCGCCGAGTTCAAGGTCAAGTCCGAGGTGCTGTTCGACGAGGTGCGCGCTGGCGGCCGCATTCCGCTGATCATCGGCCGCGGCCTGACCTCCAAGGCGCGCGAAGCGCTGGACCTGCCGCCTTCGACGCTGTTTCGCCTGCCCCAGGCCCCCAAGGACAGCGGCAAGGGCTACACGCTGGCGCAGAAGATGGTGGGGCGTGCCTGCGGCCTGCCCGAGGGCCGGGGCATCCGTGCGGGCACCTACTGCGAGCCGAAGATGACGTCCGTGGGGTCGCAGGACACCACCGGCCCCATGACCCGCGACGAGCTCAAGGATCTGGCCTGCCTGGGCTTCTCCGCCGACCTGGTGATGCAGTCCTTCTGCCACACCGCCGCCTATCCCAAGCCGGTGGACGTGAAGATGCACCACGAGCTGCCCGACTTCATCTCGACGCGCGGCGGCATCTCGCTGCGCCCGGGCGACGGTGTGATCCACTCCTGGCTCAATCGCTTGCTGCTACCCGACACCGTGGGCACGGGCGGTGATTCGCACACGCGCTTCCCGATCGGCATCAGCTTCCCGGCTGGTTCGGGCCTGGTGGCCTTTGCTGCTGCCACCGGCGTGATGCCGCTGGACATGCCCGAGAGCGTGCTGGTGCGCTTCAAGGGCAAGATGCAGCCCGGCGTCACCCTGCGCGACCTGGTGAACGCCATCCCCCTGTATGCGATCAAGCAGGGCCTGCTGACCGTCGAGAAAAAGGGCAAGAAGAACATCTTCTCCGGCCGCATCCTCGAGATCGAGGGCCTGCCAGACCTGAAGGTGGAACAGGCCTTCGAGCTGTCCGATGCTTCCGCCGAACGCTCCGCGGCCGGTTGCACAGTGCACCTGAATCAAGAGCCAATCATCGAATACATCAACAGCAACATCACGCTGATGAAGTGGATGATCGCCAACGGGTATGCCGATGCCCGCACCCTGCAGCGCCGCATCGCCGCCCAGGAGGCCTGGCTGAAGAACCCGCAGCTCCTGAAGGGCGATGCGGACGCCGACTATGCCGCCGTCATCGAGATCGACCTGGCCGACGTGCACGAGCCGATCGTGGCCTGCCCCAACGACCCGGACGATGTGAAGACGCTGTCCGACGTGGCCGGCGCCAAGATCGACGAGGTGTTCATCGGCTCGTGCATGACGAACATCGGCCACTTCCGCGCGGCATCCAAGCTCCTGGAGGGCAAGCGTGACATTCCGGTGAAGCTGTGGGTGGCGCCGCCGACCAAGATGGACCAGAAGCAGTTGACCGAGGAAGGCCACTATGGCGTGCTCGGGACCGCGGGTGCGCGCATGGAGATGCCCGGGTGTTCCCTGTGCATGGGCAACCAGGCGCAGGTGCGCGAAGGCGCCACGGTGATGTCCACCAGCACCCGCAACTTCCCGAACCGCCTGGGCAAGAACACCAACGTCTACCTGGGCAGCGCGGAGCTGGCGGCGATCTGCTCGCGGCTGGGGCGCATCCCGACGCGCCAGGAGTACATGGCCGACATGGGCGTGCTCACCGCCAACAGCGACACGATCTACCAGTACATGAACTTCGACAAGATCGCGGACTTCAAGGACGTGGCGGACAAGGTCACGGCCTGATCCTTCGGGTGAGTGCCCGCTGGAAAGCGGCCTTCGGGCCGCTTTCTTTTTTCCCTGCGAGGTGGGTACTAGCGGCCCACCGCCGCCGCCACCCGCTGCCTGCGCTCCCTGCTGTTGGTCAGGTGCGTGCGCATCGCGGCGCGCGCGCCTTCGGTGTCCTGGCGCTCGATCGCTGAAAGGATGCTCTCGTGCTCCACGTTCACGCGGCGCAGGTAACCCAGGCGCTCGGGGGTCACCGGCGCCGAGGCCTCCAGCCGTGCGCGCGGGATCATGCTGCCGCCCAGGGTGGCCATGAGGTCAGCGAAATGGGCGTTCTGAGTCGCGCGGGCGATCTCCAGGTGAAACTGATAGTCGGGGCCGATCGGGTCGCGCGCCTCGTCCACCGCGGCGGCAAAAGCATCGAGCGCCGCACGCAGCGCCGCGAGATTGGCCGGGGTGCGCCGGCTGGCAGCCAGCGCCGCGCTTTCGGTCTCGACGCCGATGCGCAATTCGAGCACGCTGATCACGTCCTTGAGGGCTGCCAGCTGGCTGGTGTCAATCCGAAAGCTGCTGCCATCGCCCTGGCCCAGCACGAAGGTGCCCACGCCGTGGCGAGTCTCCACCATGCCGGCGGCTCCCAGGCGCGAAATGGCCTCGCGCACCACCGTGCGGCTCACGCCGAAGGTCTGCATGATCGCGCCCTCGGCCGGCAGCTTGCTGCCCACCGGCAGGCTCCCGTCGCGGATCCGGTCTCCCAGGGCCTGGACCAGGTCCGCAGTGAGCGATCGGGACTTGCGCAGCGGAGCGGCGGCGGAAGGGACGTCGGACATGAAGTCATATTATGTCGTACAGGCGATAAGTTTTAAAGTAGTACTTCGCGGGTTAGGTTGTGATTGACCCCGATTGGTTGTACGATGTCGTATCTCAAAACCCGCTGACCTTCCCGAACGCACCGACATGACCCCCCACGAACTCAAGAAAGCCCTCTCCAACGGCCTGCTGTCCTTTCCCCTGACCGACTTCGACAGCGAGCTGCGTTTCAATGCCCGCGGCTACACCGACCGCCTGGAGTGGCTGATGCCTTATGGCGCGACAGTGCTGTTCGCCGCAGGCGGCACGGGCGAGTTCTTTTCGCTGGAACCGGGCGAGTACGCGCAGGTGATCAAGGTCGCGGCCGACACCTGCAAGGGGCAGGTTCCCATCGTCGCCGGTGCGGGCGGCGGCACGCGGCTGGCGATCACGTACGCGCAGGCGGCCCAGGCCCACGGCGCTGCCGGCGTGCTGCTGCTGCCGCATTACCTGACCGAGGCCACGCAGGAAGGACTGATCGCCCACGTGCAGGCCGTTTGCCGCAGCGTGCAGATCGGCGTCATCGTCTACAACCGCGGCGCCTGCAAGCTGACCGCGCCATCGCTGGAGATCCTGGCCACTAGCTGCCCCAACCTGATCGGGTTCAAGGACGGCCTGGGCGACATCGAGCGCATCGTCTCCATCCGCCAGCGCCTGGGCGATCGCTTCGTGTACGTGGGGGGCATGCCCACGCACGAGGTCTATGCCAACGCCTACAAGGCCCTGGGCGTGCCCACGTATTCGTCGGCGGTGTTCAACTTCATCCCGCGCACCGCCATCGAGTTCTACAGCGCCTACGCCAAGGGCGACCAGGCCACCGTGAGCCGCCTGATCAACGACTTCTTCCTGCCTTACCTCGAAATCCGCAACAAGGGCGAGGGATACGCGGTGAGCATCGTCAAGGCCGGAGCCACCTTGGTGGGCCGCAGCGCCGGCCCGGTGCGCCCGCCGCTGTCGGACCTCAAGCCCGCGGAAGTCGAGCAGCTCAGGGCCCTGATCCAGAAACTGGGTCCGCAATGATTTCAGACACCCTCTACCCGGAGACGAAGACATGAAAAAGCAAATCACCCTGCTCCTGGCAGGCCTGGCCACCAGCCTCGGCGCGCTCGCGTTTCCGACCAAGCCGGTCACGCTGGTGGTGCCTTTTCCGCCTGGCGGATCGACCGACCTGATCGCGCGCACCCTGCAACCCAAGCTCCAGGAGCGCCTGGGTGGCACCGTGGTGGTGGACAACCGCGCCGGCGCCACCGGCACCATCGGCGCGGGCCAGGTGGCACGCGCGCCGGCCGACGGCCACATCTTGCTGGTGTCGTCGCTGGGCCCGTTCGTGATCGCCCCGCACCTGATCAAGGCGCCCTATGACGCGATCAAGGACCTGGAGCCGATCACCATCGTGGTCCAGGCGCCCAACGTGCTGGTCGTGCCCGCGGCCTCGCCCCTGAAGTCCATGGCCGACGTCATGGCCTTCGTGAAGGCCAACCCGAACAAGATGACCTTTGCGTCCTCGGGCAACGGCAGCAGCGACCACCTCACCGCCGAACTGTTCTGGCAGCAGACCGGCACCAGCGGCACCCACGTGCCGTACAAGGGCGGCGGTCCGGTGATGAACGACCTCCTGGGCAACCAGGTGGATTCGTCCTTCATGAACATCAATACTGCCATGCCGCAGATCCAGGCTGGCAAGCTGCGCCCGCTGGCGATCACCAGCGCCCGGCGCTCGCCGCTGCTGCCCAACGTGCCCACCCTGGACGAACTGGGCATCAAGGACGCCGGCGTGACCTCCTGGCAGGCAGTGGCCGGCCCGCGCGGCCTGCCTGCAGACGTAAAGGCCAGGATCCATGCGGCCATCGTCGCCACCTTCAACGAACCCTCGGTCAAGGCACGCCTGCTCGATCTGGGCTTCGAGATGGTGCTGAACACGCCCGAGCAGTTTGCCGCCTTCCAGGCCGCCGAATACGCCAAGTGGCAAAAACTGATCACCAGCCGCAACATCAAGGCCGACTGACATCTCCATGGCGACTTCTTCGACGCCCCGCGTCACCCGCTGGCAGGTCATTCCCGTCGCGGGCCGCGACGGCATGCTGCTCAATCTCTCGGGCGCGCACGCGCCTTTCTTCACCCGCAACCTGGTGGTCGCCACCGACAGCGCGGGCCATGTGGGCGTGGGCGAAGTGCCGGGCGGCGAGAAGATCCGCCAGACCCTCGAGGACGCGCGTCCCCTGGTCGAGGGCCAGCCGATCGGCGATCTGCAGGCGATCCTGAATGCGATGCGCGCGCGCTTCGCCGACCGCGACGCGGGTGGACGCGGCCTGCAGACCTTCGACCTGCGCACCACCATCCATGCGGTCACCGCGGTGGAATCGGCGCTGCTCGATCTGCAAGGCCAGCACCTGGGCGTGCCGGTGGCGGCGCTCCTGGGCGAGGGCCAGCAGCGCGAGGCGGTGCAGATGCTGGGGTACCTGTTCTTCGTGGGTGACCGCACGCAGACCCACCTGCCTTATGTGGATCCGGCCCACGAGCCCGAAGAGGCTGACGGCTGGCGGCGCCTGCGCCATCATCAGGCGCTCACGCCCGAGGCCATCGTGCGCCAGGCCGAAGCCGCCCAGGCACGCTACGGCTTCCAGGACTTCAAGCTCAAGGGCGGTGTGCTGCGCGGCGAGGACGAGGTGCTGGCGGTGCGTGCCTTGCACGAACGATTCCCGCAGGCGCGTGTGACGCTGGACCCCAATGGCGGCTGGCTGCTGAAAGATGCGGTGCGCCTGATGCGGGACCTGCATGGCGTGCTGGCCTATGCGGAAGATCCGTGCGGTGCGCAAGAAGGTTTTTCAGGGCGCGAGGTGATGGCTGAATTCCGCCGCGCCACGGGCCTTCCCACCGCCACCAACATGGTAGCCACCGACTGGCGGCAGATGGTGCATGCGCTGTCGCTGCAGGCGGTGGATATCCCGCTGGCCGACCCGCACTTCTGGACCATGGCCGGCTCGGTGCGGGTGGCGCAGACCTGCCGCGACTGGGGCCTGACCTGGGGCTCGCATTCCAACAACCACTTCGACGTGTCGCTGGCCATGTTCACGCAGGTGGGCGCGGCCGCGCCCGGCAAGGTCACCGCCATCGACACGCACTGGATCTGGCAGGACGGCCAGCGCCTCACGAAGCAGCCGCTGCAGATCGAGGGCGGCTACGTGCAGGTGCCGAAAAGGCCGGGCCTGGGGGTCGAGCTGGACATGGCCGAAGTGGAGAAGGCCCACGCCCTGTACCTGCAGCATGGCCTGGGCGCGCGCGATGACGCCATCGCGATGCAGTGCCTGATCCCCGGCTGGAAGTTCGATCCCAAGCGGCCCTGCATGGTCCGCTGAGGCTGCGCCTGTCTGCCCTGAGCGCCTTGCGGCGGCGCCTCAATCCTCTACGCTGAAGCGGAATTCGATCCGACCGCGACGCGGATGCCCGGGGCGCAGCACCGTGCTCGGAAACCCCGGCTGGTTGGGCGCATCAGGCAGGCCCTGCGGCTCCAGGCAGAGGCCGGCCTCGGGGCCGTAGGCGCGGCCTGCCTTGCCGGCATGCCGGGGCAGGCTGCCGTCGAATCCGCTGGCCGAGAAGAACTGCAGGCCCGGCGCATCGCTCCACACGTGCATCACCACGCCGCTGCCCGGGGCCCGCGCCCGGGCCATCGGGCGCAGCGTGCCGCTTTGCGCCATCACGTAGCAGTGGTCGAAACCCTGGCCTGCGGGCAGGCGCTGGAGCGCCTGGGCCAGGGTCGTGCCGGCGCGCAGGTCCAGGGGCGTGCCCTCGACCGGTGCGATCACGCCGGTGGGGATCTTGTGCGCATCGACCGGCAGGTAGTGCGTAGCGTTGATGGTCAGGTGATGGTCGCGCGCGTGCGGCGCTTGCGCACCTTCCAGGTTGAAGAAGGGGTGGGCCGTGAAGTTGACGACACTGGCCCGGTCCAGGGCCTGCGCTGCCCATTCGATGGCCAGCGTGGCGGGAGCGGGCAGGGCGTAGGTCAGACGCAGCGCCACGTCGCCAGGAAACCCGTCGTGCGCGCTGCGGAACGTCCAGGCCAACTCGAGGCGGTCTGGTGCATGCGCCTGCACCTCGAACACCTGGTGGCGGCTGCCCGCGGGGCCGCCATGCAGGCAGTGCGGCCCGTCATTGGCCGGCACCTGCCACGCCCGTCCGTCCAGAGTGAAGCGCGATTGCCCGATGCGGTTGGCGTAGCGGCCAATGAAAGCGCCCAGCGAGGGCATGCCTTGCAGCATCTGGCCCAGGCTGTCATAGCCCAGTACGACGTCGTACCAGGCCCCGCCGCGCCCCGGCACCACCAGCTGCAGCAGGCGGGCGCCGTGGTCACTGACCGCCGCCTGCAGGCCACCCGGGGCCCCCAGGGCGTACAGGCCGATGCGGCGGCCGCCCGCCTCGCCGGCAAGGCGTGCAGGCTGGAGCCTTGGAGGAAATTTGCTCTTCATCAGGTTTTAGGGCTCAGCGGCACCGGTTTGTGTTGTACGATAACTGATGACATGGTGGATCGGTTCGCCAGTCTTCATTTTTTTCCAGCCATGCTCGACCAACCTGCCTCGCCGCTGCGATTCAAGCGCCTGCTCCTCACGGGGGCTGCCGGCGGCCTGGGCCGCGAGCTGCGTGGCCGCCTGGGCCGCTACTGCGACGTGCTGCGCCTGTCCGACATCGCCGACATGGGGGCGGCCGGCCCGGGCGAGGAATGCGTGCGCGTGGACCTGTCGGACCAGGCCGCCATGCAGGACCTGCTCACGGGCGTGGATGCCGTGGTGCACCTGGGGGGCGTGTCCACCGAACAGCCCTGGGACCCGATCCTCGCGGCCAATATCGTGGGCCTGTACAACCTCTACGAAGCCGCGCGCAAGCAGGGCGTCAAGCGGGTGATCTTCGCCAGCTCCAACCACGTGATGGGGTTCTGGCGCCAGGATCAGGTGGTCGACGCCGACACGCCGCCGCGCCCCGACGGCCTGTACGGCCTGTCCAAGGCCTTCGGCGAGGACATCGCGCGACTGTACTGGGACCGCTTCGGCATCGAGACCCTGGTGGTGCGCATCGGGTCGTCGTACCCCGAGCCGCAGAACCGCCGCATGCTGGCCACCTGGCTGTCCTACGACGACCTGGAGCGCCTGGTGGTGGCGGGCCTGACCGCGCCGGTGGTGGGCTGGAGCGTCGTCTACGGCATCTCGGACAACCGCACCGCTTTCTACGACAACAGCAAGGCGCGCCACATTGGCTACCGCCCGCAGGACAGCTCGGACGGCCATCGCGCCCGCGTGGAAGCAGCGCAGCCCGCGATCGACCATTCCGATCCTGCCAACCTGTACCAGGGCGGGGTCTACGTGCGCACGGGGCATTTCAATTGAGCGCGCCCGCGATCGACTTCGAGGTGATCGCCCCCACGCGTGACCGCGTGGGCGAGAGTCCGCTGTGGTCAGTGCGCGAGCAGGCGCTGTACTGGGTCGACATCGAAGGCCGAGCCCTGCGCCGCTTCGACTGGGCCACGCGCGCCGTCACCACCTGGCGGGCGCCCGAGCGCGTGGGTTGCATCGCGCTGCGCGCGCAAGGCGGCTTCGTGGCCGGCATGGAGTCCGGTGTGTTCGCGGTGGACCTGCCCGCCGGTGGCGGCGTGGCCGGCACCCGCCTGCTGCAGGCCGTGCAGCATCCGCGTGCCGGCATGCGCTTCAACGATGGCCGCCTGGACCGCCAGGGGCGCCTGTGGGCCAGCACCATGGTGATGGACGGATCGCTCGCGGCCGCCGACGGCGCCTTGTTCCGGTACGACGCTCAGGGCCTGTCCACGCCTGTGGTCCGCGGCCTGGTGACGGGCAACGGCCTGGCCTTCAGCCCGGACGGGCGCCGCATGTACCTGTCGGATTCGCATCCCACGGTGCAACGCATCTGGCAATTCGACCTTGGCGACGACGGCGTGCCCCGCAACCGCCGCGATTTCGTGGACATGCGGCCACTGCCCGGACGTCCCGATGGCGCGGCCATCGACACCGACGGCGCTTACTGGATCTGCGGCAACGACGCCGGCCAGGTGCACCGCTTCACGCCTGAGGGGCGGCTGGACAGATCCATCGCCGTGCCGTTTTCCAAGCCCGCGATGTGCAGCTTCGGCGGTCCGGACCTGTCCTGGCTGTTCATCACCTCGATCCCGCCGGCGCAGCCCGCGCCCGGCTTCGACCCTGCGCTCGATGGCGCGGTCATCGTGCTGCGCCCCGGTGCGCAGGGCGTGGCTGAACCCGATTTCCCGTTCGCCTGATTTTTCAACCAAGGAGACAGCATGCGTTGCTTCAAGCCCCTGGCGCTCGTCGCCGCCACCCTGATGGCCTTTGCCGCCGCGCCCTCGCGCGCGGCTGAATTCCGTTCCGCCGATATCCACAACGCCGACGACTACCCCACGGTCGTCGCCGTCAAGCACATGAGCACCGTTCTGGAGAGGGCCTCTGGCGGCAAGCACAAGATCAAGGTGTTCAACAAGGGCGCGCTGGGCTCCGAGAAGGAGACCATCGACCAGGTCAAGATCGGCGCGCTGGACATGGTGCGCGTCAACGTGGCCCCCATGAACGGCGTGTGCCCCATGACCATGGTGCCCACCATGCCCTTCCTGTTCCGCTCGGTGGACCATATGCGCAAGGCGCTGGATGGCCCCATTGGCGAGGAGATCCTGAAGTCCTGCGAGTCGGCCGGCTATGTGGGCCTGGCCTTCTATGACTCCGGCGCCCGCTCCATCTATGCCAGGAAGCCGGTCAAGACCGTGGCCGACACCAAGGGCATGAAGATCCGCGTGCAGCAGTCCGACCTTTGGGTGGCCCTGGTGGGCGCGATGGGCGCGAACGCGACCCCCATGCCCTATGGCGAGGTCTACACGGGCCTGAAGACCGGCCTGATCGACGCCGCCGAGAACAACTTCCCCTCGTATGACACCGCCAAGCACTTCGAGGCAGCCACCGTCTACTCGCGCACCGAGCACTCGATGGCCCCCGAGATCCTGCTGTTTTCCAAGATCGCGTGGGACAAGCTGCCCAAGGCCGAACAGGACATGATCCGCGCCGCCGCCAAGGACTCGGTGAAGGTGCAGCGCGCCGCCTGGGACGACCAGGAAGGCAAGTCGCTGGCCCGCGTGAAGGCCGCCGGCGTGCAGATCGTCGAGGTGGACAAGCGCTCGTTCCAGTCCGTCATGGGCCCGGTCTACGACAAGTTCATGACCACCCCCGACATGAAGCGTCTGGTCAAGTCCATCCAGGACATCAAGTAAGCCTTCATCCCCGCCCGGGCCTCGCGCCCGGGCGGAACCTGAGTCCCCCGCATGTTGACCCAGTTATGCGCCGCGCTCGCCAGGCTGTGCCTGATGATCGCCGTGACGCTCCTGATCGTCCTGATCCTGTGCGTGCAGTGGCAGGTCTTCGGGCGCTACGTCCTGAACAACACCCCGACCTGGGCCGAGAACCTCGCCCTCCTGCTGGTGCTGTTCGTGACCGCCTTCGGCGTGGCCGTGGGCGTGCGTGATGCGGGGCACATCGGGCTGGAGTCCCTGGTGGTGCTGCTGCCCGCACGGTGGCAGCATCGCATCGCTTACGTGGTGCACGCCCTGGTGGGCACCTTTGGCGCGCTGATGGTCCACGGCGGCTGGCTGTGGGCTTCGGCCAAGTGGGGTGAGAAAAAGCCCATGATGCCGGTGCCCGACGGCATCGATTACGTGCCGATCATCATCGCCGGCGCGCTGATCGTGCTGTTTTCGATTGAGCATGTGGTCGCTCTCGCGCGTGGCCAGAAAGTGGAGCCGGCGTGGAACTGACCATCCTGGCGGTGTCCTTCACCGCCCTCCTGATCCTCGGGGTTCCGGTGGCATTCGCCATCGGGCTGTCCTCGGTGGCGACCATCCTCGCCGCCGGCCTGCCGATCGCCGTTGTCTTCCAGAAGATGGTCGGCGGCATGCAGGTGTTTTCCTTCCTGGCCATTCCCTTCTTCATCTTTGCGGGCGAACTGATGCTCTATGGAGGCATCGCCGACCGCATCATCCGGTTCGCCAACAGCCTGGTGGGCCATGTGCGCGGTGGCCTGGGCATGAGCAACGTGCTGGGATGCACCATCTTCGGCGGCATCGCCGGATCGCCGATGGCGGACGTCTCGGCCATCGGCTCGGTGATGATTCCCCTCATGAAAAAAGAGGGTTACGACACCGACTATGCGGTGAACGTGACCACGCACGCCTCGCTGGTGGGCGCCATCATGCCCACTTCCCACAACATGATCATCTTCACGCTGGCCACCGCGGGCATCGCCTCGGTCAGCCTGCTGGGCCTGATCCTGGCCGGCCTGGTGCCTGCAGTCATCCTGACCGTGTGCAACATGGTCGCGGCCTACTGGGTGGCCGTCAGGCGCGGTTACCCGGTGCACGGCAAGTTCCCGGGCTGGGGCATGGTGCTGGCGGCTTTCCTGGCGGCCCTGCCCGGGCTGCTGGTGGTCGTGATCATCCTGGGCGGCATCCTGTCGGGCGTCTTCACCGCCACCGAATCGGCCTCGATCGCGGTGGCCTGGGCGATCCTGGTCACCGCGGGCGTCTATCGCACCCTGACCTGGTCCAACTTCCTCAAGGCCTGCGCCAAGGCCTGCAAGACCACAGGCGTGGTGCTGCTGCTGATTGGCATTTCCTCGGCCTTCGGCTATTTCCTGGCCCTGTACGAGGTGCCCCAGAAGACCGGCGAGCTGATGAAGTTCGTCAGCGACAGCCCCTGGGTGATCTTCCTGATGATCAACGTGCTGCTGTTCATCCTGGGCACCTTCCTGGACATGGCGGCCACGATCCTGATCTGCACCCCCATCTTCATGCCGATCGCCATGCAGTACGGCATGGACCCCCTGCAATTCGGCATCCTGATGTTGATCAACTGCGCGCTGGGCCTGAACACCCCGCCCGTGGGTACGGTGCAATTCGTGGGTTGCGCCATCGGCGG
>JBEGVR010000049.1:0-3625 GCA_041178265.1 Pseudomonadota bacterium
GCTTCGCCAACCAGACCATCGCGCAGATCGAGCTGTTCTGCCACCCCGACGGCTACGACATCGGCAAGGTCTACACCCTGCCCAAGCACCTCGATGAAAAGGTCGCCCGCCTGCACCTGAAAAAGATTGGCGCGCAGCTCACCGAGCTGTCCGACGAACAGGCCGGCTACATCGGCGTGCCCAAGCAGGGTCCGTACAAGCCGGACACCTACCGCTACTGACCGGAGGCGGCACATGAGCGCCGCCGGGCCTTGGGGGCAGAGAGCCACACGGCGTGGGCGAGCGCGGGGGCACATTTCATGCGCGCTGATCAACTGCTCGTCGACCGAGGCCTCGCGGCCTCGCGTTCGCAGGCCCAGCGGCTCATCGCCGCAGGCATGCGCTGGCGCGGGCCGCGTGGCTGGCAGGCGGTCGCCAAGAACGGCGACGAGCTGCCGGCGCAGGCCGAGATCGAACTGCTCGATGCCGCCGAGGCCCGCTATGTCTCGCGCGGCGGGCTCAAGCTCGAAGGCGCCTTGCACGCCACCGGTATCGACCCGACGGGGCGCGCATGCCTGGACGTGGGCCAGTCCACCGGCGGCTTCACCGACTGCCTGCTACAGGCGGGCGCGGCCCGCGTGGTGGGCGTGGACGTGGGCCACGGCCAGTTGCACGAGCGGGTGCGCGCCGATGCCCGGGTCACCGCCCTGGAAGGCGTCAACGCCCGCCACCTCCAGGCCGCCGACCTGCCGCTGGCGGCGTTTGGCCTGGTGACGGGCGACCTGTCCTTCATCTCGCTCACGCTGGTGCTGCCGGCCCTGGTGCCCTTGCTGGCGCCGGACGGTGACCTGCTGATGCTGGTCAAGCCGCAATTCGAGTTGCAGCCAGGGCAGGTGGGCAAGGGTGGCATCGTGCGCCATCCCACCCTGCATACGCAGGTCGAACAGCGCCTGCGTGCAGCCTGCGCATCGCTGAAGCTGGACGTCCTGGGCTGGCATGACAGCCCCATCGCGGGCGGCGACGGCAACCGCGAATTCTTCCTGCAGGCCCGCCACGGCGGCTGACGACCGACACTGAACGACTCTGGAGCGGCAAAGCCCATGCTTCCCATCAGCCTCGAATTCTTTCCCCCCAAGACGCCCGAGGGCGCGGACAAGCTGCGCGCGGTGCGCCGGCAGCTGTATGCCCTCCAGCCCGAGTTCTGCTCGGTCACCTTCGGCGCGGGCGGCTCCACCCAGGACGGCACCTTGCAGACGGTGTCCGAGATCATGGCCGAGGGCGTGTCCGCCGCGCCGCACCTCTCGTGCATCGGCCAGACCCGCGAGAGCCTGCGCGAGCGCCTGTCCGCCTACCGCGCCGCCGGCGTGACGCGCATCGTCGCCCTGCGCGGTGATTTGCCCAGTGGCTACGGCGCCGCCGGCGAATTCCGCTATGCCAGCGACCTGGTGGCCTTCATCCGCGCCGAGACAGGCGATCACTTCCAGCTGGAGGTGGCCGCCTACCCCGAGACCCACCCGCAGGCCCGCTCGCCGCAATCCGACCTCGAGGCCTTCGCCGCCAAGGTGAAGGCGGGCGCGAATGCCGGCATCACGCAGTATTTCTTCAATAGCGACGCCTATTTCCGCTATGTGGACGACCTGTACAAGCTCGGCGTGGACGTGCCGATCGTGCCGGGCATCATGCCGATCGCCAGCTCCACGCAGTTGATGCGCTTCTCCGATGCCTGCGGCGCCGAGATCCCGCGCTGGATCCGCCTGCGCCTGCAAGGCTTTGGCGACGACACGGCCTCGATCAAGGCCTTCGGCGTGGACGTGGTGGCCGACCTGTGCGAGCAGCTGTCCAACGGCGGCGCGCCGGGGCTGCACTTCTACACGATGAACCAGGCCCAGGCCACGCTGTCCGTGCTGGGGCAGCTGGCCTTGCGCTGACCCCCCCGCCAGCCCCTGCGCTAGCCCCCCGACTCCAGCAGCTGCCCCTTGCCTCGCCCGCGCCCGAGCACCTCCAGCAGCTGGGGCAGGGCGGCGGCCAGCGCCGGCTTGAGGGTGTGCGGCGGGTTGACCAGGAACATGCCGCTGGCCGTCAGCCCCGGCCGGTGCGGCGCGTCCCCGGGCATCTGCGTCTGCGGCCCTTCGTCCCGCTGCCCCACCGACAAGGTGGCGTGCAGCCAGGGCTTGCCCGCCTGATTCGCCAGCGTCTTGAGCCGCCGCGGCAGGTCATGCGCCTCGGGCCTGGGAATGATCGGGTACCAGACCACGTAAGTGCCCGTTGCAAACCGCTTCAGGCTGTCCTGTATGCACGCGCTCACTTTCGAGTAGTCGCTCTTGATCTCGTAACTGGGATCGATCAGCACCAGCGCCCGGCGCTGCGGCGGTGGCAGCAGGGCCTTGAGGGATTCGAAGCCATCCTGCCGCGCCACGCTCACCTGCCGCCCCGCCTGGAGCTGGGCCACATGGGCGGCCAGGGCCTTGCTGTCGGTGGGGTGCATCTCGAAGAGCTTGAGCTTGTCACGGGCCTCGGCCCGCAGCAGCGTCTGGGCGACGAAGGGGGAGCCCGGATAGACCTGCGGACGACCCTCTCCGTTAAAGCTAGCGATCACTTCCAGGTAGTCGGCCAGGGCCGGCGCCGGGTTCGGCAGGGCGGCGGCGACCAGCTTGAAAATCCCGTCCTGGGCCTCGCCCGACGTGTCGGCCTGGTCGCTGTCCAGCCGGTAGATCCCGGCGCCGGCATGGGTGTCCACCACCATCAGGGGGGCGGGCTTGTGGGTCAGGTGACGCAGGGTGGCGATCAGCACCAGGTGTTTGAGCACGTCGGCATGGTTGCCGGCGTGGAAGGCGTGCCGATAACTGAACATGGGAGGATGGTAGCCGCCCCCGGCGCCCCGCCGGGCCGCAGAGCCAAAACTTCGTATAATCGCGGGCTCTGCAGCGCCATGTGGTCCCGCGGCAGATACGGCAGGCCCCTGCGGGGTCGGCCTGAAACCCCACCTAAGAGGTCTCCATCAGAGAGACACCGACCGTGGAAAAGGGCCCGCCAGACCACCTCTGACAAGAGAAAACTCATGACCAAGACGTTCAGCGCAAAACCCGCTGACGTGACGCACGAGTGGTTTGTGATTGACGCCACCGACAAGGTGCTCGGAAGGATTGCCAGCGAAGCAGCCCTCCGTTTGCGCGGCAAACACAAGGCCATTTACACGCCTCACGTCGATACCGGCGACTTCATTGTCGTCATCAACGCTTCCAAGCTCCGTGTCACTGGCACGAAAGACTTGAACAAGAAGTACTTCCGCCACTCCGGTTTCCCTGGCGGCATCTACGAGACCAACTTCCGCGACATGCAGGCCAAGCACCCCGGCCGCGCGCTGGAAAAAGCCGTCAAGGGCATGCTGCCCAAGGGCCCCCTGGGCTACGCCATGATCAAGAAGCTCAAGGTGTACGGTGGCGCCGAGCACCCGCATACCGCGCAGCAGCCCAAGCCGCTCGAGATCTAAGGAACCGACATGATTGGTGAATGGAACAATGGCACCGGCCGTCGCAAATCGAGCGTCGCCCGCGTGTTTCTGAAAAAAGGCAGCGGCAAGATCACGATTAACGGCAAGGACATCCAGGTGTTCTTTGGCCGTGAGACCTCGATCATGATCGCCAAG
>JBEGVR010000050.1:0-6945 GCA_041178265.1 Pseudomonadota bacterium
GGCCGGGTTTTCAGGGCCCGTCCGCCGCAAGGTGGTCAGGGCCCTGATTGTTTGTATAATCGCGGGCTTGCCTTGCTGCACCCCTGTCGACGCCGGGGGCAGCTGTCATCGCCGCCGGGGCATCCCGCCCGGGCGGTTCACCCACAAGGAGAGTCCATGCGTCACTACGAGATCGTTTTGCTGATCCACCCGGATCAGAGCGAGCAGGTTCCGGCCATGCTGGAGCGCTACAAGGGCATGATCACCGCCGGCGGCGGCAAGATCCACCGCGTCGAAGACTGGGGCCGCCGCCAGCTGGCCTACCAGATCAACAAGCTGGGCAAGGCCCACTACCTGTGCGTCAACATCGAGGCTGACCAGGCTGTCATGGCCGAACTCGAGCACGCCTTCCGTTTCAATGACGCCGTCCTGCGCCACCTCACGGTGGTGCGCAAGAAGGCCGACACCGCCCCGTCCGCCATGATGAAGACGGTCGAGCGCGAAGAGGCCCGCAAGGCCCAGCAAGCGGAGTACCAGTCGTAAGGCGGTTGCCGTACGCGTGAACCAGGTTGTCCTGAGCGCACGTATCGCCGAGGCCCAGGCCCTGCGGTACACCCCCGCTGGACTGCCTGCCCTGGATCTGCGGCTCGAACACGAGTCCGAGATGCCCGAGGCAGGCGGCACCCGGCAGGTCAAGGTGGCGCTCAAGGCGGTGGCCTTCGGCGCGATCGCCGAGACCCTGTCCAGGCAACCGGCCACCAGCGCCTGGCGATTCGCCGGCTTCCTGGCCAACCCGCGCAACGGCAAGCACCCTGTGCTGCACATCCAAGAGTTTCAGCCCGAATAATTTTTCAAGAGGTCCCCACATGGCCACGTTCAAGAAGTTCAACAAGGACAAGCGCCCCAAGCGCAACACCCAGTCGCTGCTGTTCAAGCGCAAGCGTTTCTGCCGTTTCACCGTCGCCAACGTCGAAGAGATCGACTACAAGGACGTGGACGTCCTGCGCGATTTCATCGCCGAGAACGGCAAGATCATCCCGGCGCGCCTGACCGGCACCCGCGCGATCTACCAGCGCCAGCTCAACACCGCCATCAAGCGCGCGCGCTTCCTGGCTCTGGTCCCGTACAGCGACCAGCACCGTATCTAAGGAGCGCCCCATGCAAGTCATCCTGCTCGACAAGGTTGTCAACCTGGGCGACCTCGGCCAGATCGTCAAGGTCAAGGACGGTTACGCCCGTAACTTCCTGATCCCCCAGGGCCGCGCCCGTCGCGCCACCGATGCCAACAAGGCCGAATTCGAAGCCAAGCGCGTCGAACTGGAAAAGGCCGCCGCCGCCAAGTTGGCCCAGGCCCAGGCCGAAGGCGAGAAGCTCTCCGGCACCGTGGTCAAGCTGACCCAGAAGGCCGGCGTGGACGGCCGCCTGTTCGGCTCTGTCACCAACTTCGACATCGCCGAAGAACTGGGCAAGCAAGGCTACAAGGTCGCCAAGGCCCAAGTGCGCATGCCCACCGGCCCGATCAAGACCGTCGGCGACAGCAGCGTCAGCGTGGCGCTGCACACCGATGTGGTCGTGACGATCACCGTGACGGTGCTGGGCGAGACTGCCTGACCCCGCGCCTTGCGCTGACACAAAAAACCGCCTTGTTGGCGGTTTTTTCATGGCCTGTGCGGGCCGGCAAGCGCGAACTCAGGCATGCACGCCGATCAAAATCGGTGTTTGCCAGTTATCTGCCGCGTGCCTTGTAGGTCAGCCCAGGCCCCAACAGGATGTCCACGGGTATTCCACTGATTTCCAGCCCTTTTCCGACCCTTGGACACCGTTTATCCACAGGGTTGTCCCGTGACCCGGCGGCGCCGAGGGCCTACCATGGGGGTTGGGTGAAAAACAGATGTCCGCAGTACTGAATCCTGTCCACGATGACTTCCCGCGCGACCGTGAGATCGCGCAATTGCGGGTCCCCCCGCACTCCATCGAGGCCGAGTCCAGCGTCCTGGGCGGCCTCTTGCTCGACAACCAGGCCTGGGACCGTGTCGCCGACCTACTCAGCCCCGGTGACTTCTACCGCTACGAGCACCGCCTCGTCTTCCAGGCCGTCCACACCCTGATCGACGGCAACAGGCCGGCCGACGTCATCACCGTCTACGAGGCCCTGCAGAGCCTGGGCCATGCCGACGCGGTGGGAGGCCTGAGCTACCTGAACTCCCTGGCCCAGTACGTGCCCAGCGCGGCCAACATCCGGCGCTATGCCGAGATCGTTCGCGAGCGCGCCATCCTGCGCAAGCTGGTGTCCGCGGCCGACGAGATCGCCACCGCCGCCTTCAACCCCCAGGGCAAGCCGGTGGAGATCATCCTGGACGAGGCCGAGGCGAAGATCTTCAGCATCGGCGAAGAAGGCTCCCGGATGAAGGAGGGCTTCCAGGACATGGGCTCGCTGGTGGTGCAGCTGCTGGACCGTGTCCAGGAGATGGCCGACAACCCCAACGACATCACCGGCGTGCCCACCGGTTTCTACGACCTGGACCGCATGACCTCGGGCCTGCAGGCGGGCGACCTGATCATCCTGGCGGCGCGCCCGTCCATGGGGAAGGCGCAGCCGCTGGACAGCCTCGTGCGCATGCGTGGGGGCGGGTTCAAGCCCATGGGGGACCTGACGGTGGGCGATGCCCTGGCGTCGGTGGACGGCCGACCCTCCATCGTCACCGGCGTCTTTCCGCAGGGCATCAAGCGGACCTGGCGCATCACCTTCTCCGATGGCCGCAGTACGGAGTGCTGTGCCGAGCATCTGTGGAAGGTTGATTGCCGGCACTGGGAAGCCCCGCGCGTGGTGTCCACGCAGGAACTGATCGACCTGCTGACGCGCAAGCGTTACCAGGGCCGCCTCTGGGTCGAATGCGCCAGCGGCGATTTCGGCCATGACGACCCGCTGCCGGTGGATCCCTGGGTGCTGGGCGCCTTGCTCGGCGACGGCTGCCTGACGGGCACCGGTTCGGTGCTGTTTTCCACCGCCAGCGACGAGATGCTCGATCGCCTGCGCGATCGTGTGGGCGGCGAGATGGAGCTGGTGCACGCGCAGGACTATGACTGGCGTATCGTCCGCCGTGGCAGTGCCCATGTGAAAGGTGTCCAAGGCGTGGCGCCCAATCCCCTGCGCACCGCGATCGAGGCGATGGGCCTGTCGGGTTGCAGTAGCGACCGTAAGTTCATCCCGCGCCTGTACCTTGAGGCCAGCCGGGAGGCCCGACTGAACCTGCTGCGTGGCCTGCTGGACACCGACGGCTGGATCGAACGCTGGGGCAGCGTTCGCCTGTCCACTGCCAGCGGGCCATTGGCCAGGGACGTCGCCGAGCTGGTGCGCTCGCTGGGGGGGTGGTGTTCGATCACGACCAAGAAGCCGCATTTCACCAATGTGGCCGGAATGCGCGTGGCGGGATTGCCCGCATTCGTGTGCCACATCAGCCATCCGCAGCCGCAATCCCTCTTCCTGTTGTCAGATAAGCTGGTGCGTGCGCCGCAGGTCTGGACGCGCCAGAAGCGCCTGACCATCCGCTCCATCGAGCCGGCGAGGGAAGTTAACTGCCAGTGCATCTCGGTGAGCCATCCGGATCGCCTGTATCTGACGGATGGCGACATCGTCACGCACAACACCTCACTGGCCATCAACATCGCTGAACACGTAGCCCTGTACGAAGAACTGCCCGTCGCCGTGTTCTCCATGGAAATGGGCGCCGCCCAATTGGCGGTGCGTATCGTGGGGTCGATCGGCCGCATCGACCAAGGCCACCTGCGTACCGGCAAGCTCTCCGACGAAGAATGGCCGCGCCTGACCGAAGCCATCGAGAAGCTGCGCAACATCTCCCTGCACATCGACGAGACTCCGGGCCTCACCGTGAGCCAGCTGCGCACCAACGCGCGCCGCCTGGCCCGCCAGTGCGGCGGCAAGCTGGGCCTGATCGTGGTGGACTACCTGCAGCTCATGAGCGTGTCCAGCGGCATGAGCGACGAGAACCGTGCCACCGCAGTGGGCGAGATCTCGCGGGGCCTGAAGATGCTGGCCAAGGAACTGGGCTGCCCGGTGATTGCGCTCTCGCAGCTGTCGCGGGGGGTGGAATCGCGCCCCGACAAGCGACCCATGATGAGCGACCTGCGCGAATCTGGCGCCATCGAGCAGGACGCCGACGTCATCATGTTCATCTACCGCGACGACTACTACAACAAGGACTCGAAAGAGCCCGGCGTCGCCGAGGTGATCATCAGCAAGCAGCGCAACGGCCCCACGGGTACCGCCAAGCTGGCCTTCCTCAAGCCCATCACCAAGTTCGAGTCGCTGGCCAGCGGTGGGGCGGGTTCCGACTACTTCTGAGCCCACCTCGTCCAGCAAAAAGGGCCCCGCAGGGCCCTTTTTTCGTGGCGTGGCTTCAAGTTCAGAGCACTTCCGAAGCGAAGTCCGCCAGTCTTGAGCGCTCGCCCCGCGCCAGGGTGATGTGGCCGCTGTGCGGCCAACCCTTGAACTTGTCCACCGCGAAGGTCAGGCCCGAGGACCCCTCGGTCAGGTAGGGCGTGTCGATCTGCGCCAGGTTGCCCATGCAGATGATCTTGGTGCCCGGGCCCGCGCGCGTGACCAGGGTCTTCATCTGCTTGGGCGTGAGGTTCTGGGCCTCGTCGATGATCACGTACTTGTTCAGGAAGGTGCGCCCACGCATGAAGTTCAGGCTCTTGATCTTGATGCGGCTGCGAATGAGCTCATTGGTGGCCGCGCGGCCCCACTCGCCGGCGCTGGTCTCGGTCTTGGCCAGCACCTCGAGGTTGTCGTCGAGGGCGCCCATCCAGGGGCCCATCTTCTCTTCCTCGGTGCCGGGCAGGAAGCCGATGTCCTCGCCCACGCTCACGGTGGCGCGGGTCATGATGATCTCGGTGTAGCGCCGGTCGTCCAGCACCTGGGTCAGGCCCGCGGCCAGGGCCATCAGCGTCTTGCCGGTGCCGGCCGTGCCCGTGAGGGTGACGAAATCGACGTCCGGGTCCATCAGCAGGTTCATCGCGAAGTTCTGCTCGCGGTTGCGGGTGGTCACGCCCCAGATCGAGTTCTTCAGGTGGCCGAAGTCCTTGAGCGTCTTGAGCACTGCGGTCTTGCCGCGGATCTCGGTCACCCGGGCATAGAGGCTGGGTTCGCCCGGCGCCTCGAAGTACACGAACTGGTTGATCAGCAGGCTCGGGACGATGGGCCCGGCGATGCGGTAGTACGTGATGCTGCCGCTTTGCCAGCTTTCGACCGTCTTGCCGTGGCGGGCCCAGAAGTCGGGCGGCAAGGCCAGGGCGCCGGAGTACAGCAGGTCCAGGTCGTCGATGGTCTTGTCGTTGCGGTAGTCCTCGGTGGCCAGGCCCAGGGCCCGGGCCTTGACCCGCATGTTGATGTCCTTGGACACCAGCACCACCTCGCGCGGCGCGTGCTGCTCGCGCAGCGCCTGCACCACGCCCAGGATCTGGTTGTCGGCCTTGCCCTGGGGCAGGTTGTGGGGCAGGGGATTGGCAAAGGCCTGGGTCTGGAAGAACAGGCTGCCGCCCGCTTCGCGGTGGCCGGTCGAGTCGAGCTTGAGGCCCTTGCCGATGTCCGCGCCCTGCCCGCCAGCCAGGGCATCCAGCGATCGGCTGGCCTGGCGGGCATTGCGGGCGACCTCGGTCATGCCCTTCTTGTGGCCGTCCAGTTCTTCCAGGACGATCATCGGCAGGAAGATGTCGTGTTCTTCGAAGCGGAACAGGCACATCGGGTCGTGCATCAGCACGTTCGTGTCCAGCACGAAAAGCTTGGCCGGGCCGCTGGACCGCGGCTTGGCCTTGCGGGGGCGGGCCTCGGCAGCCGGGGCAGGCGACGGCTTGCGGCGCGCGCCGGCCGGCCGATCAGCCTCGGTCACCGCCTCGGGCTCGGCCGGGTCAAAAGCCAGGGCCGCGGAGCCACCCCCCCGGGGGTCGAAATCCTCGACCTGGGGCCGCTCAGGCAGGGGGCTGCCCGTGGGTGACACCGCTTCCGATTTCCGGGCCGTCTTGTGCGAGGACCGGGCCGGCGCGTCGTAGGCCTGGGCCGGGAGCAGGGCGGCGCGCTGGGAGGGGGCGGGAGGCAGGGGCATAGGACGTGGGATTCCCGAAGGTCAGGAGGGGCGCAAAGCAAGAAAGCCGTCGGACGGGCCGGACGGCTTTCACGGGGCTGGCAGTGTCGACGCTTGGCGTCAGGAACAACAGCATGGGGCCATTATGCACAAGCGCCCCGGGCGGGCAACCGGAGGGCAGCCACTGTGGCAGCCAGGCATCAGGCGCCCTCCCGGCCGGCCCCTGGGCACGGCCAGCTCAGGCGGCCTTTTTGAGCTGCTTGACGGCCTTGAGGACCTCGTCGGCGTGGCCAGGGACCTTCATGCCGCGCCATTCCTGCTTGAGGATGCCGTCGGCGCCGATCAGGAAGGTGCTGCGCTCGATGCCCTTGACCTTCTTGCCGTACATGATCTTGTTCTTGACCACGCCGAACATGTGACACATTTTTTCCTCGGTGTCGGCGATCAGCTCGAAGGGGAGCTCGAGCTTGGACTTGAAGTCGTCGTGGGACTTCATGTTGTCCCGGGAGACGCCGAACACGGTGGCGCCCGCCTTGACGAAATCCTTGTACTTGTCGCGAAACTGCATGGCTTCGGTGGTGCAGCCAGGGGTGTTGTCCTTCGGGTAGAAGTACAGCACCAGGGTCTGGCCGAGGTGGGAGTTGTTGGTGACCTTGATGCCGCCGGTGGCGTTCGCTTCGAATTCGGGGAGGAGTTTGTTGACAACAATCGCCATGGGGTAGTAGTCTGGTTTTGGAGTGACTTAAGCCCTGCACCATGCCGTGCTGCGGGGCCCCGAGCAATCCCAGATTTTACCTCGAAACGGCCTTGCCTGCCGTGGGCCTTACGTTGCCCGTTCCACGATCAGGGCTGCAGCCACCACCCG
>JBEGVR010000051.1:0-2528 GCA_041178265.1 Pseudomonadota bacterium
CGATGGCAATCAGGCAGATTGCGATCGCGGCACGCAGGGCCCGGTGGAGGGCGCGGCCTGCAGTGTGGGCGTCAAACATCATCGCTCACAGTGGTAGTCAAAGCTCCCGGCATTGTAGAAGCCAGCCTGCACGATCCGGCGCCCCTGTCGCGCCCTCCGTGCGCGCGCCCACCACGTAAATAATATTTTGTTATTACTTGATGTGGGCGCGGCCTCAGTCCTCGGGCGGTGGGGCGTGTCCGGCAGGTCGGCCCGCTTTTCGCTGACGCGGGCTGCGGCCCCATGGCGACCGCGCTGCCTCGCCGCGTCGGTGAGGGTGTGCAATCCACGATCCCCGATGCGATGCCCGGCGCTGCTGCAGTTTCCGCTGACTCCGATCGCGTTGCGTGCACGCGGGTGCCGGGCGCGCTGGTGACGACCGCTGTGCCCGAGCAGCGCACCGCATGGACCAAGGCCCGGCGCGATGTGGCGCGGCAGGCCGCTGACAGGGGCTGGGCCGTGCTGACCATGCCCGGCACAGCGTCCCTCGCCGGCTGGTGCCGGTTCCTGCAGCAGCTGGCGCAATGCCTGGCGCCCGGGGCGTGCGTGCTGGTCGAATATCCGTTCGCCCAGCGCCGGCGCCTGTACCCCCTGGCGGTTTTCTGCCGGCTGCGACGCCTGCGGCTGCAGGGCCTGCTCCATGACCTCGACGCCTTGCGGTTGGACGCGCCGCCCCGGCGCGAAGTCGCCATCCTGCGGCTGTTCGATGCAATCGTCACCCACAACCCGGTCATGACCGCCTGGTTACGCGCGCAGGGCATACACGCTCCGGTAGCCGAACTCGGCCTGTTCGACTACCTGGCGCCAGTCGCAGGCCACTGGTACGAGGACAGCCTGCAAACGCCGCTGCGCATCGCGTGCGCGGGCAACCTCTCGTTCCCGAAAGCGCGCTATGTGTACGACCCGCGCTGGTCCGAAGTGGCCGGGGTGCAGGTCTCGCTGTTCGGCGCCTTCTTCGAGCCGCAGCGCCTGCCCGATGCGTCACCCCTGCGTTTTCGTGGCAGCTTCGACCCCGATGCGCCGGCGCTGGACGGGCGCTACCACTTCGGGCTGGTGTGGGATGGCGATGCGATCACGGGTTGCGAGGGCCGCTACGGCCGCTACCTGCGTTTCAACAACCCGCACAAGCTGTCGCTGTACGCCGCTCTGGGCCTGCCGGTCGTGGTGTGGGAAGAGGCTGCCCTGGCTCGCCTGGTGCATCAGCAGGGGATCGGCGTCACGGTGCGGGACCTGCGCGAGTTGGGCGCGCTGTCGCAGCGGGTGGGCCCGCAGGATTACCGGGCCATGGCGCAGCGCATGGCAGCCCTGCGGCAGTCGGTGACGCGCGGCGCATTCCTGCAGCGGGCGCTGGACGAACTCGCACAGTTTCCACGTCGCACCGAGGATCCCCTGCGCCGCAGCCCCTGGGCTCAGAAGGGATAGTGGCGCGGCGTCGTCTGGATCGTGATCCAGCGCAGTTCGGTGAATTCGGCGATGCCGGCCTTGCCGCCAAAGCGCCCCAAGCCGCTGCCCTTGACGCCGCCAAATGGCATCTGCGCTTCGTCGTGCACCGTGGGGCCGTTCACGTGGCAGATGCCCGAGTCGATCTTGCGCGCCACGTTGTAGGCGCGGGCGATGTCCTTGCCGAAGACGGCGGCCGACAGGCCGTACTCGTTGTCGTTGGCGCAGGCGATGGCTTCGTCCACGTTCTTCACGCGGACCACGCACTTGAGGGGGCCGAAGGTCTCCTCGTGGTAGATCCGCATCGCTGGCGTCACGTGGTCCAGCACCGTGGCGGGCATGAGCGTGGTGTCGGCCTTGCCGCCGCACACCAGCTTGGCGCCCTTGGACAGGGCATCGTCGATCAGGGCGTTGCAGTGTTCCACCGTGGCCATGCCGATCACGCTGCCCAGGACCACCGGCTCGGGCTTGCGCGGATCACCCAGGGGCAGGGACTTGGCCTTCTCGCCGAACTTCTTCACAAAGGCGTCGGCGATCTTCTGGTCCACGATGATGCGCTCGGTGGACATGCAGATCTGGCCGCTGTTGGCAAAGGCGCCGAAGGCAGCGCCGTTGACGGCGTCGTCGATGTCGGCGTCGTCCAGGATCACCAGGGGCGCCTTGCCGCCCAGCTCCAGGATCGCCGGTTTCAGATACCGTGCGCAGGTCTGCGCGATGATGCGGCCCACCCGGGTGGAGCCGGTGAAGTTCACGCGCCGCACCGCCGGGTGCGACACCATGGCCTCCACCACGGCGCCAGCATCGGCCGGGGCGTTGGTGATGTAGTTCACCACGCCCGCCGGAAAGCCCGCCTCCTGGAAGGCCTCGATGATCAACTGGTGGGTGCGCGGGCAGTTCTCCGAGCCCTTGAGGATCACGGTGTTGCCGCAGGCCAGGGGCGTGGCGATGGCGCGCGTGCCCAGGATGATGGGCGCGTTCCAGGGTGCGATGCCCAGCACCACGCCGGCAGGCTGGCGGATGCCCATGGCGAGGGACCCCGGCACGTCAGA
>JBEGVR010000052.1:0-3086 GCA_041178265.1 Pseudomonadota bacterium
AACAGCGCCGCCGACCTCAAGGGCATCAAGTGGCGCGCCTACAGCCCCAGCACCGCCCGCATCGCCGAACTGGTCGGCGCCCAGCCCGTGACCGTGCAGGCCGCCGAGTTCTCGCAGGCGCTGGCCACCGGCGTGGTGGAGTCCACCATGACCTCGGGCGCCACGGGCGTGGACAGCAAGCTCTACGAGCACCTGAAGTTCTACTACGACGTGCAGGCCTGGCTGCCCAAGAACGCGGTCATCGCCAACCGGCGGGCCTTCGACGCCCTGGACAAGGCCACCCAGGACGCCGTCCTGAAGTCAGCTGCGGACGCCGAAGCCCGCGGCTGGGCCGAGGCCCGCAAGGTGAACACCACCACGCTGGAGACCCTCAAGGCCAACGGCATGACCGTAACCGCTCCGTCCGCCCAGCTCAAGGCCGACATGAAGAAGGTGGGCGAGACCATCATGAAGGAGTGGCTCGAGAAGGCCGGCCCCGAGGGCAAGACCATCATTGACGCCTTCAGCCGCTGACCGGGCGCCACCGGCGTGATCCGCAAGCTGCTGGACGCCCTCTATGACGCCGCCGCCGCCCTGGCGGCGGTGTGCATGGTGGGCCTGCTGGCGATGGTGCTGCTCTCCATCGCCAGCCGGGAGCTCGGCTTCCATGTGCGTGGCACCGATGCCTACGCCGGCTACCTCATGGCCGGCGCCGGCTTCCTGGCGCTGGCCCATACCCTGAAGCGGGGCGAGCACATCCGGGTCACGCTGCTGCTGGGGGCCGTGGGCGGCACCGCCCGGCGCGCACTCGAGATCTGGAGCCTGGGCCTGGCCGCCCTGCTGGCCCTGCTGTTCGCGTTCTACAGCGTGCGCCTGGCCTGGCAGTCGCTGCAGTTCCACGACATCTCCACCGGCAACGACGCCACCCCCCTGTGGATTCCCCAGTTGGCCATGGCGGCGGGCACCCTCGTGTTCGCCATCGCCTTCATCGACGAGTGGGTCCTGGAAGTCACCGGCCGGCGACGGGCACCCGAGTCCTCGGAATCGCTGCGCAACGAATGAGCCGGCATGAATGACCTGATGATCACGGGGCTGCTGGTCCTGACCCTCTTCCTCATCCTGGGAAGCGGCGTGTGGATCGGCCTCACCCTGGCGGGCGTCGCCTGGGTCGGCATGCAGCTGTTCTCGTCCAGGCCGGCGGGCGACGCGATGGCGGTGACCATCTGGGGATCCGCCTCGAGCTGGACCCTCACCGCCCTGCCGCTGTTCATCTGGATGGGGGAGATCCTGTTTCGCACCCGCCTGAGCCAGGACATGTTCAAGGGGCTGGCCCCCTGGATGCAGGCCCTGCCCGGGCGGCTGCTGCACACCAACGTGGTGGGCTGCGCCATCTTCGCCGCGGTCTCGGGCTCGAGCGCGGCCACCTGCGCCACGATCGGCAAGATGACGCTGCCCGAGCTGCAAAAGCGCGGTTACCCCGACCACATGGTGATCGGCACCCTGTCCGGCTCGGGCACCCTGGGCCTTTTGATTCCGCCCTCGATCATCATGATCGTCTACGGCGTGGCCGCCGACGTCTCCATCGCCAAGCTGTTCATGGCGGGCGTGTTGCCGGGCCTGCTGCTGGCCGGCCTTTTCTCGGGCTACATCGCGCTGTGGGCGCTACGGCATCCGCAGGACGTCCCGCCGCGGGATCCGCCGATGTCCCTGCGCGAGAAGCTGCGCGCCTCGGGCAGCCTGATCCCGGTGGTGGCGCTGATCGCCGCGGTCCTCGGGTCCATCTACGCCGGCATCGCCACCGCCACGGAGGCGGCCGGCGTCGGCGTGCTGGGGGCGCTGGTGCTGTCCGTCGCGCAGGGTTCGATGACGGTCGCGGTCTTTCGTGAATCGCTGATGTCGGCCACGCGCCTGTACTGCATGATCGCCCTGATCCTGGCGGGCGCTGCCTTCCTCACGCTGTCCATGGGCTACATCGGACTGCCGCGCCACCTGGCCGAGTGGATCGGCAGCCTGGGCCTGAGCGCCTTCTCCCTGATCATGGCGCTGATGGTGTTCTACATCATCCTCGGGTGCTTCCTGGATGGCATCTCCATGGTGGTCCTCACCATGGGCGTGCTCATGCCGACCATCCAGAAGGCCGGCGTCGACCCGGTCTGGTTCGGGATCTTCATCGTGCTGGTCGTGGAGATGGCGCAGATCACGCCGCCGGTGGGCTTCAACCTGTTCGTGCTGCAAGGCATGACGGGGCGCCAGCTGCCCTACATCGCCAAGGTCTCGCTGCCGATGTTCTTCATCATGATCGGCGCGGTGATCCTGATCTATCTGGTGCCGGGCATCGTCACCTGGCTGCCCACCCAGATGAAGATGTGATCAGCCCGCCACCACCGCTTCGTCACGCCGCGTGGCGCTGCGGTTGTCGTTCCACACGATGGCCACCCGGTCGCCCGCCTTCGCGCCCTTGAGGGTGAACTGCAGGTAGGGGTTCTTGGACACGCCCGGCCCCCACTGCGCGGTCAGCACCGCACGCTCGTTGTGAAGCACGGTCACTTCCTGGATATGCCAGGCGGGGATGGTGCGGCCGGCCGCGTCCTTGCGCTGGCCGGATTCCATGTCGTGGCGCATCTGGACGCGCACGTTGGCCTTGTCGCCAGCAAGCTGGGCGCGAATGCGGGTCGGTTCGGACATGGTGTATTCCTCCCTTCAGCCGCAGCCGCCCACCGTCACCCGCACGTTCTTGCGGGCGTACAGCATGCGGCCGTCGGCCATCACTGCCACGCCATAGACGTCCGAGGTCTGGCCCATCTTGGTGCGGATCGCCAGGTTGGCTTCCACCGCATCGGTCAGCGCGAAGGCCGCGACCAGCGGTGCCGGGTTCTTCTCGACCAGCAGCAGCAGCTGGCGCACGCCCGGCAGCGAGATGCTCACGCCCAGGGGAACCTCCTGGCCGTTTTCGGAGATGTCCAGCGTGGACAGCGCCACATCGCGGCTTTCCACCAGCGCGCCGGGCCCCATCGCCTTGAGCGCGTCCGGCACCGTGCGCGCCTCGAAAGCCGCCTTGTTGTAGGCCGCCTGCGCGGCGGGTGCCAGCCACCCACTGGCCGCCAGCA
>JBEGVR010000053.1:0-6138 GCA_041178265.1 Pseudomonadota bacterium
TCGGCGCGCGCTTTTACAAGGCAGGTTGGCACGCGCTGCGCGCCGGCACCGGCAACATGGACCTGCTGGTGGCCATCGGCACCAGCGCGGGCTGGGGCTTGTCGATGTGGCTGTGGCTGGCCCAGGGTTCGCAGCACCTGTACTTCGAGGCCTCGGCGGTGGTCATCGCCCTGGTGCTTCTGGGCAAGTGGCTGGAGGCGCGCACCAAGTACCAGACGACGGCGGCGATCCGCGCCCTGCAGGCGCTGCGCCCCGAGGTGGCCCACGTGCTGCAGGCCGATGGCGTGGAGGCGGACCTTCCGCTGGCCGAGGTGCTGCTGGGGGACAGGCTCGTGGTGCGCCCCGGCGAACGCGTGCCGGCCGATGGCCTCATCGAGCAGGGCCAGACCCATGTGGACGAATCCATGCTCACGGGCGAACCGCTCCCCGTGGCCAAGGCCGAGGGCGCACGCGTGACGGGTGGCAGCATCAACGCCGAGGGCCGCTTCGTGATGCGGGCGCAGGCCGTGGGCGGCGAGACGGTGCTGGCCCAGATCATCCGCCTCGTGGAAGACGCGCAGGCGGCCAAGGCGCCGATCCAGCGCCTGGTGGACCAGGTCTCGGCGGTGTTCGTGCCGGTGGTGCTCGTGATCGCCGTCATCACCGTGGCGGGCTGGCTGCTCGCGGGGGCGGCGGTCGAGACGGCCTTGATCCACGCGGTGGCGGTGCTGGTGATCGCCTGTCCCTGTGCGCTGGGCCTGGCCACGCCGGCGGCGATCATGGCGGGCACGGGCGTGGCGGCGCGGCACGGCATCCTGATCAAGGACGCCCAGGCCCTGGAGATCGCGCACCGCGTGGACACCGTGGCCTTCGACAAGACCGGCACGCTGACCGTGGGCCGGCCGCGCCTGGTGGCCTTTGTCGCGGCGCCGGGCTGCGATGAATCCGAACAGCTGTCGGCGGCCGCCAGCCTGCAGGGCGGCAGCGAGCATCCGCTGGCCCGCGCGGTCGAGGCCGCGGCGCGCGAGCGCGGCCTCGCGGTGCCCGCGCCTGCCGGCGTGCGCGCGGTGGCCGGGCGGGGCACCGAGGGCGAGGTGGGGGTGCGCAGTTACCTGATCGGCAGCCTGCGCTGGATGCAGGAGCTCGGCGTGGACATCGCGCCGCTGGCCCAGGACGTGCAGCGCCTGCAGCAGCAGGGCGCCACGCTGTCGATGATGGTGGAGCGCACCACGGGGGGACTGACGCCGCGCGCCCTCATGGGCTTCGCCGACGAGCCCAAGCCCGAGGCCGCCGAGGCCCTGGCGGCCTTGCGCGCGCGCGGCCTGCGCCTGGTGATGATCTCCGGCGACAACCGCGCGGCGGCAATGGCCATGGGCCTGCGCCTGGGGCTGCGCGAAGACGAGGTGATGGCCGAGGTCCTGCCTGGCGACAAGGCTTCGCGTGTGACGGCCTTGCGTGAGGGTGGGCAGACGCGGGGGCCTCACACCGTGGCGATGGTGGGCGATGGCGTGAACGACGCGCCGGCGCTGGCCGCGGCGCATGTGGGCCTGGCGATGGCCACTGGCACCGATGTGGCCATGCATGCAGCCGGCATCACCCTGATGCGTGGCGACGTGCGCCTGGTGGCGGGCGCTTTTGATATCTCGCGGCGCACCGTCCGCAAGATCCGGCAGAACCTGTTCTGGGCTTTTGCCTACAACGTGGCGGGCATTCCGCTGGCGGCCTTGGGCTACCTGAGTCCGGTGGTGGCGGGCGCCGCGATGGCGTTGTCCAGTGTGAGCGTGATGGCCAATGCGCTAGTTCTCAAGCGCTGGCGCGAAGCCGAAGACAGCGGGTCGCGCGCGGGTGCACGAGCCTCAGTGCCCCCGGCCCCTCACAGCGTCGGGTAATCCGTGTAGCCCTTCTCGCCGCCACCATAGAACGTGGCGACGTCTGGCGGATTGAGCGGCGCGCCGCGGCGCAGCCGTTCCACCAGGTCGGGGTTGGCGATGAAGGGGCGGCCGAAGGCGACCAGGTCGGCGCCGTGTGAGAGGGCCTGGCCCGCCAGCGCCGCGTCGTAGCCGTTGTTCACCATCCAGGCGCCGCGTCCGCCCGCGTCGCGGTAGGCGCGGCGCAGCGCTTGGTAGTCAAAGGGGCGGCCCTCGACTTCGCGGGCGCCACCGGTGGCGCCTTCCACCACGTGCAGATAGGCCAGGCCCAGGGGGGCCAGCGCGCGCACGACGTGCTCGAACAGGTGCTGCGGATCGGGGTCGTGGATGCCATTGGAGGGGGTCACGGGGGCCAGCCGGATGCCGGTGCGCCCGCCGCCGACCTCGGCCACCACGGCCTGCATCACCTCCAGCAGCAGGCGCGCGCGGTTCTCGATAGAGCCGCCGTAGGCGTCGGTGCGCTGGTTGGCGCCGCGCTTGAGGAACTGGTCCAGCAGGTAGCCGTTGGCCGCATGCACCTCCACGCCGTCGAAGCCGGCCGGACCGCGGGCCGCACGCGCGGCACGGCGATAGTCGTCGACCAGGCCAGGCAGTTCGGTGATGTCCAGGGCGCGCGGCGCGGACACGGGGGCGAAGCGGCCCACGCCATCCTCGATCACATAGGTCTTGGCCTGCGCCGTGATGGCGGAGGGCGCCACCGGTGCGCCGCGCCCCGGTTGCAGGCTTACGTGCGAGATGCGACCCACGTGCCACAGCTGCACCATGAGGCGTCCGCCCTGCGCGTGCACTGCGTCGGTCACCTGTCGCCAGCCGGCCGCCTGGGCGTCGGTGTAGAGGCCCGGCACATCGGAGTAGCCCTGGCCCTGGTGGCTCACGGGCGTGGCTTCGGTGATCTGCAGGCCCGCGCTGGCGCGCTGTGCGTAGTAACGCGCCATGAGGGCATTGGGCTGCGCGCCAGGCGCGCGGTTGCGGGTCAGGGGCGCCATGACGACGCGGTTCGGTAGCTGCAGGTCACCGGCCTGCACGGGTTCGAAGAGGGTGGGCATGGCCGCGATCCTAGCTGGCCTGCGCGTCTGGATGACAATGGCCGCCTGATGTACCTGGCGCAGGCCTCTTCCTCCCGGCTGGTGCTGCTTGCCACCGGCCTGGCCCTGGGCGCCGCAGTCTCGCTGGGCGTGACGCGTTTCGCCTACGGCCTGCTGCTGCCGCCGATGCGCGCGGACCTGCAGTGGTCGTACACGCTGGCGGGTGCGATGAACACCGCCAATGCCCTGGGCTACCTGCTCGGGGCCCTGTCTACGCCCTGGCTGCTGCGGCGCTTGGGGCCCCTGCACGTGCTGGTGGGCGGTTCGGTGCTGGCGAGCGTGTTCATGGGCCTCACCGGGTTCTTCACCGATGCGGCACCCTTGCTGGCGCAGCGGGTGCTGGCCGGCATGGCCAGCGCGCTCCTGTTCATCGCCGGCGGGCTGCTTGCGGCGCGACTGGGCGCCTTGCAGCCCGCGCGCAGCGGCCTCCTGCTCGGGATCTATTACGGCGGCACGGGGCTGGGCATCGTGGTGTCGGCGTTGCTGGTGCCGGTCTTGCTCGAAGCGGCATCGCAGCGCCCGTATGGGTGGGCCTGGGCCTGGTGGGTGCTGGCCCTGACATGCCTGGCGGCGACGGCGGTGCTCGCGCGGGTGGGGCGGCTCCTGGCGTCCTTGCATGCGCCTTCGGCGAGTGGCGCTGCGAGCGGCGCGCGCTTTGAGTGGCGCGACTTCGCGCCTGGCCTGGCGGGCTACACGATGTTCGGCGTGGGCTACATCGGCTACATGACCTTCGTGATCGCGCTGCTGCGCGAGCAGGGTGTGGCTGCGGACCGCATCACCGTGTTCTATGCCTTGCTGGGGCTGGCGGTGATGGCGTCCTCGCGCATCTGGGCGGGTCTGCTCGATCGCTACCGCGGTGGCCAGCCGCTGGCCTTGCTCAATGGCCTGCTGGGGGTGGCGGCGGTGATGCCCGCCGTGTTCAGTGCGTGGCCGCTGGTGCTGTTGTCCGGCCTGATGTTCGGTGGGGTGTTCCTGTCGGTGGTGGCGTCAACCACCGCGCTGGTGCGGCACAACCTGCCGCCCTCGCAATGGGCGGCGGGCATCAGTGCCTTCACCATCGTGTTCGCGGCGGGCCAGATCGTCGGACCGACCCTGGTTGGGTGGATCGGCGATGGCCCCGGCGGACTCGCGCGCGGGCTGGTGGTGTCGGCGGGCGCGCTGTGGGTGGGGTCGCTGCTGGCGTTGCGCCAGCGGCCGCTGCCCCGGGTTTGAAGCGGGCGGGCTGGCGCGGGCGGGCTTATTTCAGCAGGCCCTCGGCCTTGAGCGCCTCACGCACCGCAGGGCGCTCCAGCATGCGGTGCTGGAAGGCGACGAGGTTCGTCATCGGGGACAGGTCGATCTTCATCACGGCGCACCAGCGGCTCACGGTGTACAGGTAGGCGTCGGCCACGCTGAAGGCGTCGCCCAGGAGGTAGGACTTGCCGACCAGCTGGCCGTCGACCCACTGAAAGCGGGCGGCGAGCTTGTCGCGGAAGACGCCCTTGGCGTCGTCGGGCATCGCCGGGTTGAACAGCGGCGAGAAGGTCTTGTGCAACTCCGTGCCGATGAAGGTCAGCCATTCCTGCAGGCGGTAGCGGGGCAGGGTGCCGTTGGCGGGCGCGAGCTGCTTGGCCGGCACCTGGTCGGCGAGGTACTGCACGATGGCCGGGCCTTCGCGCAGGCGGGTGCCGTCGTCCAGTTCCAGCACGGGCACATAGCCCAGCGAGTTGATCGTGTAGAAGTCCGTGCCGTCAGGAAGCTGGTGGGTCTTGGTGCTGGCCAGCACGAGCTCGAAGGGCAGGCCGGATTCGCGCAGGACGATGTGGGGGGAGAGGGAACAGGCGCCGGTGGAGTAGTAGAGCTTCATGGGATCGACGGTGGACAGTGAAGTGAAGGGCAAGGCCATCCGCATCCTAGCGTCCGTTGCTCGCCCGGGGCTTGTGCGCCGGGAAAAGGCGAATCAAAGGGCATTTCGAGGGGATGTGTCGAGCGGTGGCGCGTGCCAGAGAAAGCGGCTAAAATGTACATAAATTGGGAGTCTGTACAAATGCACACCTTGCCTCTGAGTGAGTTCCGCGCCAACGCCTCGGCCATGCTGGATCTGGTCGAAAAGGGTGAGACGGTGCGCATCATGCGTCACGGCAAGCCGGTGGCCGATCTGGTACCGGTCCCGCCGGAGGCTGTGGAGGCGCCGAGTTACCTGCAACCCTTCGAGCCCCTGCGCTACGAGCGTCCGCCGTCCAAGACCGGCGCCCAGATGATCATCGAAGAGCGTGAAAGCGGCTGGTGATGAAAATCCTTTTCGACAGTTCTGCCCTGTTCAAGCGCTATGCGGGCGAAGTGGGCGCCCACAAAGTGCTTGATCTGCAGGGCAAGGCCACCAGCATCGTCCTGGCGGCCCACTGCCTGACGGAGTTGATGTCGGCGCTGACCCGCCAGTGGCGCGAGGGTGCTTTTGGGGATGCCGAGTTTGCGCGGGTGCGTGCCCGCATGCGCGAGGATTTTGACGCCTACCGGATCGAGCCCCTGAGCAGGACGGTGGAAGACCTGGCGATCGCTGCCATGGCCTTGTCCCCCCTGCGGGCCATGGACGCCTTGCACATCGGCTCGGCCCAGGCCGCACGCGCCCACTTGTTCGTCACCGCCGACCGCCGCCAGGCGGCTGCCGCTCAGGCGTCCGGCTTGCGTACCGAATGCATTGAGGCCTGAAGTCATGCTGTACCCCCAGGAATTCGACGTCATTGTCGTCGGCGGTGGCCACGCGGGCACCGAGGCGGCGCTGGCCGCCGCCCGCATGGGCTGCCAGACGCTGCTGCTCACCCACAACATCGAGACCCTGGGCCAGATGTCCTGCAACCCGTCCATCGGCGGGATCGGCAAGGGCCACCTGGTCAAGGAGGTGGACGCCCTGGGCGGGGCCATGGCTATCGCCACGGACGAGGGCGGGATCCAGTTCCGCATCCTCAACAGCTCCAAGGGGCCTGCCGTGCGGGCGACCCGCGCCCAGGCCGACCGCATCCTGTACAAGGCCGCCATCCGCCGCTACCTGGAGAACCAGCCCCACCTCACGCTCTTTCAGCAGGCGGTCGACGACCTGATGGTGGAGGGCGACCGGGTGGTGGGGGCGGTGACCCAGGTGGGCATCCGCTTTCGGGCGCGCACCGTGG
>JBEGVR010000054.1:0-10421 GCA_041178265.1 Pseudomonadota bacterium
CACCAGCTCGAGCAACAGTTGATCTGACCATGCAACAACGCGCACTCGGTCCCTTCCAGGTCAGCGCCATCGGCCTGGGCTGCATGAACCTGTCGTACGCCTATGGCGTTCCGCCAAGCGAGGAGCAGGGCGCACGCCTGTTGCTGGCGGCCCTGGATGCGGGCGTGACCCACTTCGACACTGCGGCCCTGTATGGCTTCGGCGTCAACGAGGCCCTGGTGGGCAAGACCCTGAAGACGCACCGCCAGAAGTTCACGCTGGCCAGCAAGGGCGGCATGGCCGGCGTGCCCGGGCCCGAGGGCAAGCCGGTGCGCGTGATCGACGGCCGGCCCGAGGCAATCCGCCGCAACTGTGAGGACAGCCTGCGCCGCCTGCAGACCGACGTGATCGACCTCTATTACCTGCATCGCTGGGACAAGCAGGTGCCGATCGAAGAGAGCGTGGGTGCGATGAGCCGTCTGGTGGAGGAGGGCAAGGTACGCACCCTGGGCCTGTCCGAGGTGTCGGCCACCACGCTGCGCCGGGCCCATGCCGTGCACCCCATCGCCGCCTTGCAGACCGAGTATTCGCTCTGGACCCGCAACCCCGAGATCGCGGTGCTGCAGGCCTGCCGCGACCTGGGCGTGAGCTTCGTGGCCTTCAGCCCGGTGGGGCGCGGCTTCCTGTGTGATGCGGTGCGCGATGTGTCGGCGCTGGACGCCAAGGACATCCGCCGCGGCATGCCGCGCTTTTCACCCGAGAACCACGCGGCCAACCTGAAGCTGATGGACGGCTACCGCGCCCTGGCCCGTGAAGCGGGCTGCACCCCCGCGCAACTGGCCCTGGCCTGGCTGCTGCATCAGGGCCCGGACATCCTGCCGATACCGGGCACCACACGGCTGGAGCACCTGCAGGACAACCTGGACGCCGCCCACGTGGCACTCAGCGCCGACCTGATGGCGCGCTTGCAGGCCCACCTGAACGACCGGGTGGTGGTGGGCCACCGCTACTCGGATCAGGCGCGGCGGGAAGTGGATACCGAGGAGGCCTGACGGGCTGCTGGCAGCGCTGGCGCAGGGTGGGGAACGGCCTGCGGCCGATGGTGACTGATCCGCATCGATGACTACGCGGATCGGATGGCCATGCCGGCTATGAAACCTACGTTCTCGCCTGCCCCGAGCCTCTCCGTGGTTGCTTTCACGCTGCTGGAGTCTGTTTCGGGTCAGCGATCGACACACGGAGCGTCTCAAGAGTCGCCCGATTCCTTCATCCGGGAGCTTTCGGAAAAGGCACGCGCTGTCGATCCCCGTACGTCCCAGGAAGCCATCGAGGTCCTCGTCAACTTCGCCATGGGCCCACAGGCGGATCAGGCGCCCCTCGCCCAAAGGGAGTTGACCCGCAAGGCGCTGGACGCCGTGGTGGCCATTGCATGCGACTCGAGGGTGAGTCCGCACGCCCGTGCGTCTATCCGTGAGTTGGCCTTCGATGCGTTCGAGATCAGCGCGGGTAAGCGGTTCAGGCTGGGTTCCGACGGCAAGGGGTACTCGTCCGGCATTTGGCACAGCGGATTCCAGGTGCCTACCCCGTTGCTTCCCTTGGCTTTGCGCCATGCGCAAGTATCGAAGTACGCGGGCAGCACAGGTGAAATCGGTGCAGCGATTGCGCAGCGGGTGGGGGCCGATTCAGGGGGCAGAGATCGTTTCACGTCACCCGACCGCTTCTGCAGCTTCGAGGAGATCCGTCATGGCATGGGTTCCACGATGGGCAGAAAACTCCCTTTTGCTTCAGATGCCCTAGTGATCGAGTACAGGGATTTTGGTCCCAAGCTCAAGTTGTTGACTGCTGCCGCAATAGGCAAAAAAATTCCCCAAGTGGCCGTCTTGCTTCATAAAAATCACTGGGTCGCAGTCGTAATCGGTCCTTCGACCACGAAAGGAAAAGTAGATGTGGTGGTGTATGACACCTTGCATGAAAAAGGTGAACAATTTGCACGGGGGATAGAAGGCGGAATCAGACAAGTGTCTGGCGACGGCTTGAAGGACTTCACCTATGTGGGCCTGAATGTCCAGAGAACCACCAACGGCTGCGGCCCCTTGTGTGTCCGTGCCTTGAGTGAGCTGCGGTCGCTCGTGGATCGGTCTGGCTCAAGTATCTCGATGGAGGTGGTGGCCAGAGTACTTCAAGAAAATGTGGCAGAACTTGCCCGCCTGGATCCAAGTACGCTGCATGACGTAGTGGCAGGCTGGCGCGGCACGATGCTGGAGGGACTTTCCGAGGTCATTCCAGAACAAGTGGCGGGTTCCAGCCTGGCGCCCAGCGACAAGCCGCTGAAGACCCGTAAGGTGCGCCGTAGTCGTCAAATGGATACCGGAAAATATCTAAATCAGCTCGGAAACTCGACGTCGAATTTTGAGGTAGACCGATTGGGTAATCCCGCTTCGACGGTTTCGCGTACACAGTCAGGCGTGGTGAACTTCCACCCGGCGCCGAAAACTCTGGCGGCGAAGCGATTCTTGGTTCGGTCGAGTTCAGCGTTCTGATTGACGCTTCCAACGAAAAACCCGGCAGCGCCGGGTTTTTGCTTCTGGACAGGGGCGCAAGGCCCCTGGCTCACAACGAGTCGATAAACGACCGCAGCTTGTCCGACCGGCTCGGATGCTTCAACTTGCGCAGCGCCTTCGCCTCGATCTGGCGGATCCGCTCGCGCGTCACGTCGAACTGCTTGCCCACTTCTTCCAGCGTGTGGTCGGTGGACATCTCGATGCCAAAGCGCATGCGCAGCACCTTGGCTTCGCGCGGCGTGAGGCTGTCCAGGATGTCCTTGACCACATCACGCAGGCCGGCCTGCATCGCCGCCTCGATGGGAGCGGTGTTGTTGGTGTCCTCGATGAAGTCGCCCAGGTGGGAATCGTCATCGTCGCCGATGGGGGTTTCCATCGAGATCGGCTCCTTGGCGATCTTCATGATCTTGCGGATCTTGTCCTCGGGGATCTCCATCTTGGCCGCCAGGATGCTGGCGTCGGGCTCGAAGCCGAACTCCTGCAGGTGCTGGCGCGAGATGCGGTTCATCTTGTTGATGGTCTCGATCATGTGCACCGGGATGCGGATGGTGCGCGCCTGGTCCGCGATCGAGCGGGTGATGGCCTGGCGGATCCACCAGGTGGCGTAGGTCGAGAACTTGTAGCCACGGCGGTATTCGAACTTGTCGACCGCCTTCATGAGGCCGATGTTGCCCTCTTGAATGAGGTCCAGGAACTGCAGGCCGCGGTTGGTGTACTTCTTGGCGATGGAGATCACGAGGCGCAGGTTGGCCTCGATCATCTCTTTCTTGGCGTCGCGCGAGGCGCGCTCGCCTTCGTTCATGCGCTTGTTGATTTCCTTGAGTTCCATCAGCGGCACGACAACGCGAGCCTGGATGTCGGCCAGCTTCTTTTGCAACTCCTGGATCGGCGGGACGTTGCGCGCCATGACCGTGCTCCAGGGCTTGCTGGCCGCGGCCTGCTTCTCGACCCACTTGGGATTGAGCAGGTTGGGCGGGAAGTCCTTGATGAAGGTCTCCTGGGGCATGCCGCACTTGTCCACGATGATGCGGCGCAGCTCGCGCTCTTTCTTTCGCACGTCCTCGACCTGGGTGCGCACCATCTCGCACAGCTTCTCGATGGTCTTGGCCGTGAAGCGGATGGTCATCAGCTCCTCGGACAGGGCAGACTGGGCCTTCATGTAGGCCGGGGTGCCGTAGCCTTCCTTGTCGTAGACCTTGTGCACCTTCTCGAAGAGGCTGGCGATGCGGTCAAAGCGCTCCAGCGCCTGGGTCTTGAGCTCCTCGAGCTTCTTGGTCAGGGCCTTGGAGCCGCCGTTGCCGTCGTCGTCGTCGTCGGCATCGAACTCGTCGAAGTCTTCCTCGGCCACGTAGTCGTCGGCCTCGTTGGGGTTGGAGAAGCCGTCGACGATGGTGGAGATCACCACCTTGCCTTCGCGGATGTCACCGGCCATGCGCAGGATCTCGGCGATGGTGGCAGGCGAGGCCGAGATGGCTTCCATCATGGCCTGCAGGCCGCCTTCGATGCGCTTGGCGATCTCGATCTCGCCCTCTCGGGTGAGGAGTTCGACCGTGCCCATCTCGCGCATGTACATGCGCACCGGGTCGGTGGTGCGGCCGAATTCGCTGTCGACAGTGGACAGGGCGGCTTCGGCCTCTTCCTCGGCTTCTTCGGCAGTGGCGGCGGTCGGGGTGGTGTTGTTGAGCAACAGCATCTCGGCGTCGGGCGTCTGTTCGTAGACGGCGACACCGAGGTCGTTGAGCATCGTGACCACGACCTCGAGGGTTTCGGCCTCGACCAGCTTCTCGGGCAGGTGGTCGGTGATCTCGGAGTGGGTGAGGTAGCCGCGGGTCTTGCCCAGCGTGATCAGGGTCTTCAGGCGCTGGCGGCGCTTGAGCATCTCTTCTTCGGTGAGGACGGTTTCGTCCAGGCCGAATTCCTTCATCAAGGCCCGTTCCTTGGCCTTGCTGATCTTCATGCGCAGGGGCTTGACCTTTTCGGTGGTCTCGACCGCGGCCTCTTCGGCGAATTCGGCCTCCATGTCGGGCACATCGTCTTCAAGACCGCCGGGCTTGGCGCCGGCCTTGGGCTTGCGCCCGCGCTTGGCAGGGGCCTTGGGCGGGGCTTCGGACTCGGCGGCGGCGGCCTTGGGCGGACGGCCTGGCTTTTTCTTGAGCAGCTCTGCGGCGGCAGCCGCAGCGGCTTTGGCGGATTTCTTGGTCTCTTCCTTGGCAGCGGGGGTCTTGCTGGACTTGGCGGAGGCTTTGGTGGCGGGCACTGGCTTGGCTTTCGTTGCGGGCTTGGCGGGCGCCTTGGCCTTGGCTGCGGGCTTGGAGGCCTTCAGCGCGGGCTTGGCGGCGGGCGAAGCGGGTTTGATCACTTTCTTCGCAACGGGTTTCGCAGCCTTTTTGCTGGGCTTGGCTGACTTTTTTGGAGCTGGCATGGACGGGTACCTCGGAACTGCAACATCAGAAGGGACACGGGTGCGCCACGAAACCCGGCGCAGGAGACGCGCGACCGCGACCGGGACACAAGGATCCCGGCTGCAGCCGACTCAGGGGCAAGATGGGAGGGCGAACATTTGGAGTACAGCCCTTGCGGTGAGGTGGCCCAACATCCTTGATGTCACTGCGCTGTGTGGCACAGTCGGCCGGGCCCGGAGGTGCTGCTGTCGCTCTTGCCGATAGCAAACCCAGGATTATACCTGTTTCGGGTGGTTACAACAGGGCTAACCCGGGGTCCGTGACCGGGCGACCAGCTCTCTCAGCCTTTCGTAGGCCTGCGGGTCGGTGGCGGCCCGGGCCGAGAGTGCTTTCATTTCTTCGGCCCGTCGCTGCTGGTGTTCCAAGGCCAGGATGCTGCCGAGTTCGCCCGGGTCGGCTTCGATGTCGGCCGCCAGGCGGGCCATCAGGCCCAGGGCAAAGGCCTCGTGATCGTGGCCCTGGAGGTCCTGGCGCAGGGTGGCCCAGGGCTGCGGACCGTGGTCCTGCATGCGGGCATCCAGCCAGGTGAAGAGGGGGCCGTAGGGCGCGGCCAGTTCGCACAGCAGGTGGTGGTCGTCGTTGGACAGCCGGGTCCAGGCGGCGGGGTTGGCCAGCAGGATCTGCAAGGCCCGGTCGGCCCGCCCCGGCGGCAGGGTGCGGCCCGGGGTGCGCCGCGCGGCCGCCGGGGCGTCGGACCGCCGCCGGGCGGCAGGGCCTGTGCCCGGTGGGCGCTGGGCGTTCCAGAGGCTGGACAGCTCGCGCGCATCCAGCTGCGCATGGTCCGCGAGCTCGGCCAGCAACTGGCGCTTGAGGGCGCCGTCGGGCAGCAGGCTCCACAGCGGCTTGGCGTTGGCCATCATGTGGGCCCGTCCTTCGGCGGTGGACAGGTCGCAGCCCTCGCGCGCGCTGTCCACGAGGAACCGCGACAGCGGCGTGGCGTCGCCGATGTAGCGCGAGAAGGCGTCAGTGCCGAAGGCGCGGATGTAGCTGTCGGGGTCGTGCTCGGGCGGCAGGAAGAGGAATTTCACCGAACGCACGTCGGTGGCATAGGGCAGGGCGCCTTCCAGGGCCTTGCGGGCCGCGCGCCGGCCGGCGGCGTCGCCGTCGAAGCTGAAGACCACGCTGTCGGTGAACCGGAACAGCTTTTGCACATGGTCGGTGGTGCAGGCCGTGCCCAGGGTGGCCACCGCATTCGGAAAGCCCAGCTGGGCCAGGGCCACCACGTCCATGTAGCCCTCGGTCACGAGCACGAAGCCTTTTTCGCGCAGGGCCTGGCGCGCCTCGAAGAGGCCATAGAGTTCGCGCCCCTTGCTGAAGACGGGCGTCTCGGGGGAGTTGAGGTACTTGGGTTTCTCGTCGCCCAGCACACGGCCGCCAAAGCCGATGCACTCGCCCTTGACGTTGCGGATCGGGAAGATGATCCGGTCGCGGAAACGGTCGTAACGCTTGTCGTCGTCCTCGCCCACGATGACCAGGCCGGACTCGGCCAGCAGCGGGTCGTCGTACTGGGGGAAGACGCTGGCCAGGCTGCGCCAGCCCTCGGGGGCGTAGCCCAGGCCGAACTGCCTGGCGACCTCACCCGACAGGCCGCGGCCCTTGAGGTAGTCGATGGCGCGCGTCGAATTTTTCAGGTGCTTGCGATAGGCCTCGCCAGCCTTCTCGAGCACGTCGGTGAGCGTGGCCTGTTTTTCGCGCTGCTGCGCCGCCAGCGCGCGGTCCTGGGGCGAGCGCTCGTCCTCGGGGACCTGCATGCCGAACTGGCCCGCGAGGTCCTTGACCGCCTCGACGAAGCCCATGCCCGCATGCTCCATGAGGAAGCCGATGGCGTTGCCGTGCTTGCCGCAGCCGAAGCAGTGATAGAACTGCTTGGTGGGGCTGACGGTGAAGGAGGGCGACTTTTCCGAGTGGAACGGGCACAGGCCCGAGAAGTTGGCACCGGTCTTTTTCAGGGGGACATAGCGCCCGACGATCTCGACCACGTCGGCGCGGGCCAGCAACTCCTGCAGGAACGAATCAGGGATGGCCATGGATCCCCGATTATTCACCCATCACGATCCCCTCGCGCCGCGGGTCCGCGCCGCCGAACCAGCCACCGGGCACGCGCGTGATGGCTTGCAGGCCGCTGGTCATGGCCTGCTCGCGCACCTCGGCGCCGCGCTGGCGCAGGGCTTCCACGGTGGCGGCAGGAAAGCGCTTGTCCTCCAGCAGCGTGGGGCCGTTGTTGGAGCCGAAATTGGGCAGGTTGATGGCCTGCTGCGCGTTCAGACCCCAGCCCAGCGTGCCCACCAGGGTCTTGGCGGTGAAGTGGATGATCAGCGCGCCGCCGGGGCTGCCCGCCGTCATCACCAGCTGCCCGGTGGCCTTGTCGAAGACCAGCGTGGGCGCCATCGACGAACGCGGGCGCTTGCCGGGTTGGACGCGGTTGGCGATGGGCCGGCCCTGGGCGTCGGCAGGCGCGAAGCTGAAGTCGGTCAGTTCGTTGTTCAAGAGGAAGCCCCCCTTGCGCGCCGGGTCGGTGGTGACCATCTGGCGTGCCCCGAACTGGTCCTCGATGGTGGTGGTCATGGCCAGCGCCTGGCCATAGCCGTCGACGATGCTCAGGTGCGAGGTGCCGAACTCGGGCTGGTGGGGCATGGGCGCCAGGGCCGACGGCGCGCCGCCGGGGGTGCCGGGCGCAGCCACCTTCATGCTCTGGGGGCCGATCAGGCGCGCGCGCGCCGCGAGGTAGGCCGGATCGAGCAGGCTGCTCCAGGCGCCAGCGGGCGGGGCCACGAAGTCGGGGTCGGCCAGGTAGTGCGCGCGGTCGGCAAAGGCCAGGCGCGCGGCTTCGGTGTACAGGTGCAGCCAGTCGGCCGGTGGCAGGCCGTCCTGCAGGGGCATGGAAGCCGCGTTCGTGTGCTGCAGGATGCCCAGGATCTGGCCGATGGCAATCGCGCCCGAGCTCGGCGGCGGAAAGCCGCATACGCGCCAGTCGCGCCCGCTGGCGCGCCAGTCGTGGCACAGGGGCGCGCGCTTTTTCGGCACGTAAGCCGCCAGGTCGGACAGGGCCAGGGTGCCCGGGTTGGTGGGGTGGCTGCGCACCTTGGTGACGATGGCCTGCGCGATGGCCCCTTCATGCAGCGCGAGCGAACCGTCTGCGGCGATGCGCCGCAGGACATGGGCCAGTTCGGGATTGCGCAGCACGGTGCCGACCGCGTGGGGCTCGCCGTCGGGCCGGTAGAAGTAGGCGGCGGCCACCGGATCTTTTTTCAGGTGGGCGTCATTGCGAAGCTGGGTGTGAAGCCGCGGACTGACCTGGAATCCGCTTTCGGCCAGCACGATGGCCGGTTGCATCAGTTGCGCCCAGGGCAGGCGCCCGTGCTGGCGGTGCGCCGTCTCGAGCATGCGCACGGCCCCGGGCACACCGACCGCGCGGCCACCGACCACCGCGTCGTAGAAAGGCAGGGGCTTGCCGTCGGCGCCCAGGAACAGCTTCTCGTCGGCGGCTGCGGGCGCCGTCTCGCGGCCGTCGAAGGCTTCGACGTCCTTGCCGTTGAAATGCAGCAGGAAGGCGCCGCCGCCGATGCCGCTCGATTGCGGCTCTACCAGCGTGAGCACCATCTGCACCGCGACCGCCGCATCGACCGCGCTGCCACCCGCCTTGAGCACCTGGTAGCCGGCATGGGACGCCAGCGGGTTGGCCGCTGCGACGGCGAAACGCCGCACCGACCATCCGGCCTTTTCGGTGGTGCCGGAGGCTGCTTCAGGCAGCAGCGGCGGCTGGTAGGTGAAGGTGGGCGGCGAAGCCGGTGGTGATGAAGAGGGCCCTGGTGGAGTGCTGGTGCAGGCGGCCAGCAGGGCGCCGGCAAGCAGGAGGGACAGGCGGAGCGGGGGAGTCGGGCGGGGAAAGGGCATGGCGGCTTCCACAAGGTGAGCCGCCATGTTAGCCCCGGATGCTGTCGCCCCCACGTCAGCCCACTGCGTGTGGCCTCCTGCCCCCCGAGGGAGCCTTCGCGCCTTGGGGCGGCCCGGCGGCGCGAATGTCGCCCCCTCCTGCGGTTAACGCGGCGCGAGGCGGATGGCGCCGTCCAGGCGGATCACTTCGCCATTGAGCATGTCGTTCTCGAAGATGTGGCGCGCGAGCTTGGCGTAGTCCTGCGGCGTGCCCAGGCGCGAGGGAAAGGGCACGGCCGCGGCCAGTGCGTCCTGCACGTCCTGGGGCATGCCGAACATCATGGGCGTGCCGAAGATGCCAGGGGCGATCGTCATGTTGCGGATGCCGTTGCGCGCGAGGTCGCGGGCGATGGGCAAGGTCATGCCGACCACGCCGCCCTTGGTGGCGCTGTAGGCGGCCTGGCCGATCTGGCCGTCGTAGGCGGCCACCGAGGCGGTGGACACGATGCAGCCGCGCTCGCCGGTGGACTCGGGGTCGTTCTTGCACATGGCCTCGGCGGCCAGGCGGATCATGTTGAAGGTGCCCACCAGGTTGACGGCGACGACCTTGGTAAAGACGCCCAGGTTGTGCGCGCCGTGCTTGCCCACGGTCTTTTCGGCGGGGGCGATGCCGGCGCAGTTCACGAGGCCCATGAGCTTGCCCAGGGAGGTGGCCTTGGCGACCACGGCCTGGCCATCGGCCTCGTTGCTCACATCGCACTTGACGAAGGCGCCGCCGATTTCGCGGGCGATGGCCTCGCCCTTTTCGACCTGCATGTCGGCGATAACCACCTTGCCGCCCGCCTGGGTGAGCATGCGCGCCGTGCCTTCGCCCAGGCCTGACGCACCACCCGTGACGATGAAGACCTTGCCGCTGATTTCCATGTGAACTCCTGATCGGTGTGACGTTGACGTAAACGTCACATTATCGGTCCTTCCTATTTGAAGCCGACCCGATCGAGCATCTGCTGTACCTTGACGGTATTGGCCCCCACGGCCGACAGCGGGATGGTCTCGGCCTTGAAATTGCCTCCGCTCATGGCTGCAAGCGCGGGGTTGTTGATGCTGGCGCCCTTGGCGGTGGGCCACTCGTTGTTGCCATTGGCAAAGTAGGCCTGGGCCTCGGGGCTGGCCAGGTACTCCAGGAATTTCACGGCGGCGGTGGTGTTCTTCGAATGGCGGGCTACGGCGCCGCCAGCGATGTTCAGGTGGGTGCCCCAGCTGGACTGGTTGGGAAAGACCACGCCCACGCGTTCCATGAGGGCCTTGTCCTCGGGGTTGGCGGAGCGCAGCAGGCGGGCGATGTAGTAGGTGTTGGTGACCGCGATCTGGCATTCGCCCGAGCCCACGGAGCGGATCTGGTCGGTATCACCGCCCTTGGGGTCACGCGCCAGGTTGGCCACGATGCCCTTGAGCCAGGCCTCGGTCTTTTGCTCGCCGAGGTGGGCGGTGACGGCGCCGAACAGGGACAGGTTGTAGGGGTGCGAGCCCGAGCGGATGCAGACCT
>JBEGVR010000055.1:0-3197 GCA_041178265.1 Pseudomonadota bacterium
TGACTGCGAACGCCGTGCAGGGACACTGCTTCGCGCGGCGCTGTTCGCGAGCAGGGCTCGCTCCTACAGGCAATTGCTGCCTTCTTTCCCCATGTCACCTGTCACGAAAACCCCTTAGAATGGCGCCAATCATCCCAAATCGGAGCCCCTGCATGAGCATCAGTCGTCGCAACTTCTTCAAGATCACCGGCCTCGGAGCCGCCGCAGCTGCCAGTCCTGGCGCCTTTGCCCAGAACGCCGCACCGGCCAGCCCGGGCAATGCCGTGCTGGACTACCCCGTGCAGAGCATCGGTCGCGTGGACTCCCTTGTCGTCAATCAGCCCGTCAACTTCAATTACCCTGATCAGTTTTCCGCCTGCCAGCTGCTCAAGCTTGGACATGCCGTGCCCGGTGGCACCGGCCCGCAGCAGAACATCGTGGCTTACAGCATTCTGTGCCCGCACATGGGTTGTCCCACAAGCTATGAAAGTGAGTCCCGGCGCTACAAGTGCGGCTGCCACTTCAGTGTGTTCGACCCGGAGATGGGCGGCCAGCAGGTGCTGGGTCAGGCCACGCAGGACCTGCCACGCATCCAGCTCGACATTGATGCCGGCGGTGAGATCCGCGCCGTGGGCGTGCAGGGCCTGATTTATGGCCGTCAGTCCAACGTAATGACGCAGGAGGTGAGCGCATGAGCCAGTTCAGCGATCGCATCCCCCTGCCCCCGGTCGATGCCCAGACCACCAATTTGACCTGCCACTTCTGCATCGTTGGCTGCGGCTACAAGACGTACAAATGGCCGAGTCATCAGGAAGGCGGCCGGCTGCCGCAGGACAATGCCCTCGGGCTGGATTTCACGCAGCCACTGGCGCCCCTGTCGGCGTGTCTGAGCCCGGCGATGGTCAACAGCCTGCGGGACAAGGAAGGGAAGGACTGGCACGTGATGATCGTGCCCGACAAGGACTGTGTGGTGAATCAGGGCCAGGCCTCAACCCGTGGAGGCATGATGGCCAGCCTGATTGCCAATGGCAGCGGCGTGTCGGCCAGCCGCCTGAGTTCTCCCCTGCTCTACAGCGGCGCCAACTGGCGACCGGCCGGCTGGGACGAGGCGATGGCCCTGTACGCCGGCCTGACGAAGCGCATTCTGGATGAGGACGGTCCCGACGCCCTGATGTTCAACCTGTTTGACCACGGCGGCGCCGGCGGCGGCTACGAAAACACCTGGGCCTCAGGCAAGCTGATCTTCACAGGCCTTGGCACCACCATGGTCCGCATCCACAACCGGCCGGCCTACAATTCCGAGTGCCACGCCACCCGCGACATGGGCATCAACGAACTGAACAACAGTTACGAAGATGCGGAAGTGGCAGACGTGCTGTGGTCCATCGGCAACAATCCCTACGAGACCCAGACCAACTACTTCCTGGTGCACTGGATTCCCAATCTGCAGGGCGCCACCGTGGCGAAGAAGCAGGCGTGGTTCCCGGGTGAAACCGTGGGCCGTGGCCGCATCATCTTCGTGGACCCGCGCCGCACCGTCAGCATCGCCGTGGCCGAAGAGGCTGCAGGGGCCGAGAATGTATTGCACCTGGCCATCAACCCCGGCACCGACACCGCGCTGTTCAACGGGCTGCTGACCTATGTGGTGGACCAGAACTGGATTGACAGCGACTTCATCGCTGCCCGCACCACAGGATTCGAGGCCGCCGTGCAGGCCAACCGCCTGAGTCTGGACGAGTGCAGTGCCATCACCGGCGTGCCCGTGGCGCAGCTGCAGCAGGCGGCCGAGTGGTCCTACAAGCCCAAGACTTCGGGCCATCGTCCGCGCGCCATGCATGCCTACGAGAAGGGCATCATCTGGGGCAATGACAATTACCGCATCCAGTCAGCGCTGGTGGATCTGGTGCTGGCCACCGGCAATGTGGGCGGACGGCGCGGTGCAGGCGTGGTGCGCATGGGCGGCCATCAGGAAGGTTATGTGCGTCCGCCCTACCCGGGTGGGCGACCCGCCCCCTTCGTCGACGAGGCCGTCATCGCCGGGCAGGGCAAGATGCTCACCGCCTGGGCCTGCGATGGTTTCCGCACCGCACTGAATGCGCAGAACTATCGCGCCGCCGTGACCCGTCGTGCCGCGATTGTGCGCGAGGCGATTGACCAGGCGCGAGGCGCCACCACCGCCGAACTCATCGACATCATTTACGACGCGGTCAGCAACAAGGGCGGCCTGTTCGTGACGTCCATCGACCTGTACGCCAAGCCCATCGGCCAGGCCGGTCACCTGATGCTGCCGGCGGCCGTGCCCGGCGAGATGAATCTGACCTCCATGAACGGCGAGCGCCGCATGCGCCTGTCGGAAAAATTCATGGACCCGCCCGGCACCGCGAAGCCCGACTGCATGATTGCGGCAGAAATTGGCAAGACCCTGCAGGCGCTTTACACCCAGGCGGGCGATGCCACCATGGCCGCCCGCTTCAGCGGCTTCGACTGGGCCAGCGAAGAAGATGCCTTCGTGGACGGTTTCCAACAGTTCGAGAGCGAGCTGGTGACCTACGAACGCCTGCGTGCACTGGGCAACAACGGTGTGCAGCTGCCAGTGCAGGGTCTGGAGAATGGCGCTCTGGTGGGCACCGAAGTGCTGTACACCGAGCGCTTCGCCACCGAAGACGGCCTGGCCCGTTTCCAGCCCGCGCCCTGGAGCGGCCTGCTGCCGCTGGCACAGGCGCAAAAAGACAAGTACCCGTTCTGGGTGAACAACGGCCGTGTGAACGAGCTGTGGCAGTCGCTGTACAACGACGAGCACAACCCCGCCCGCATGGCGCGCTGGCCGGCGACACTGGTGGAAATCGGCACGGCAGATGCCGCCCGGCTGGGCATCGCCAGCGGCGATCTGGTGGAGTTGTACAACGACTACGGCAGCACCCAGGGCATGGCGCATATTGAACCGAGCATTCGCGAAGGCCACGTGTTCATGATGGCGATGGGCAAGCAAGGTGTCGTGGGCGACCTGGTCACCAATGCAATCGACGAGAACGTGCTGCCGTATTACAAGGGCACGTGGGCGGCGGTGCGGCGCCTGGGCGATGCGGGCTACAGTGCCACCGTGACGCAGAAGTCGCGGCACTACTGACTGTAGGAGCGGGCCTTGCCCGCGAACCTGCTGCTGACTGCAGGAGCGAGCCCTGCTCGCGACCCTGCGGCTGACTGTAGGAGCGGGCCGG
>JBEGVR010000056.1:0-5247 GCA_041178265.1 Pseudomonadota bacterium
GAGGACAGAGCTTCGCTTCATCCATCTTTCGCAGCACCTCAAGACGATGCAGTTCCTCCAGCCCGAACAGATCAAGCGATACAACGTTCTTCGGGGATACGCCGAGGATCCATGCAAGAACATCCCCGCCGGGCATAACCCCGAGATGTATCGGCGTCACATGGGATGCCGCTGATCGATGGGTGTGGTGGCGTGTCGCAGTGCCTGCGCCTGAATCCAACGATTTGTGTGCCCCGCAGGCACGCCAGCACCTCAATGCAAAGGCGCCACGCCCACCTTGGCCCCGCCGCGTTGAAGCTTTTCATGCTCGCGCCGCTCCAGCAGGTCGAATACCCATTCCACCCGCTGCGGAATTCCGCGATTGGGAAACCCCGTGCCTGCGCGTGAAGCCGCGGGCCCTTCGTACGGCGTGCACCCCTCCACCAAGTAGGCAATCGCCCCCAGCGGCTCCAGCGGCACCGCCTGCGCACGCAGCCACCCTGCCTGCGTCCACGCGCTCGCCAGCAGCATCAGCTTGCGTGGCGTGCTCACCACCGTGCGGTGTTTCACCGAATCACCACCGTCGCGCCGCAGCTGGTGGCCGATCTCGCCGTAGATCAGGCTGGCCGCCAGGATGGCGGCACGGCAATCGGCGGGCAGCTCGCCGATGCCGGCGGTGGACCGCTTGTACAGGCGGTCCGCCTCTATCAGCAGGCGCTCCACCACGCGCGAAATCCCGGGCGTGAAAACGGGTTCCTGCAGCCAGGCCTGGACATCGACCCCCGACTCACGCAGCCACTGCCTGGGCAAATACAGACGCGCATTGCGAGCATCCTCGCCCACGTCGCGCGCGATGTTGGTCAGTTGCATCGCCACGCCCAGCTCGCAGGCACGAGCGAGCGTCTGTGGCTGGCGCGCACCCATCACCCAGGACATCATCGCGCCCACGCTGCCGGCCACGCGCGCGCCGTAGGCGCGCACGTCTTCGATCGTCTCGTAAAGGCGCGCCTGCGCGTCCCAGGCAAAGCCTTCGATCAGCGCGTCGAGCAAGTGCCGCGGCAGGCCCGTCTCCTGCACCAGCAGCGAGAGGGCATGGTCCTCGACCACGTCCTGCGGCGTGCCCGCATAAATGCGGTCCAGCCGATCACGCAAGATGGCGACGCTGGCCTCGCCGCCACCGGGCATGTCCACCAGGTCGTCGGCCACACGGCAAAAGGCATAGAGCGCAATCGCCCCGGCGCGCACACGCGGGGGCAGCAGGCGGCTGGCGGCGAAGAAGGTGCGCGAGCCGCCTCGCATCATGGCGACGCAGGCCTCCAGGTCGTGACTGGACAGGTCGACCGGGGTGTCGGGCGGTGCGTCCACGCCGGTGTGTTCAGCGGGCATACGCACTCACCTCCGGCAGCACCGACTCCAGTGCCTTGGCCGACATCAGCACACCCGGCACACCCGCGCCCGGGTGCGTGCTCGCGCCCACCATGTACAGGCCGTCCACGTCCTCGCTGCGGTTATGCGGGCGGAACCACGCGCTTTGCAGCAGCAGGGGTTCCAGGCCAAAGCCCGCGCCCTTGTAGGACCACAGGCGATCCTGGAAATCCTGCGGCGTCGCGATGCGCGAGGTGACGATGCGTTGCGACAGCCCGGGCAGCACCGTGGCCTCCAGCGCCTCGCAGATCGCCTGGCGATAGATCTCGGCATGCTCCGACCAGTCGGTGCCGCTGTCCAGGTGGGGCACCGGCGACAGCGCATAGAAGGTGTCGCAGCCCGGTGGCGCCACCGTGGAGTCGGTGGCCGTGGGGCGGTGCAGGTAGAGGCTGAAGTCCTTGGCCAGCTTCTTCTTCTTGAAGATGTCCGTGAGCAGCTCCTTGTACCGCGGGCCCATCACCATCATGTGGTGCGGCACGTCCGGGTACTGCCCGCGCGTGCCGAAGTACCAGACGAACAGGCCCATGGAGTAGCGGCCCTTCTCGATGCGCCGGTCCGTCCAGTGAAGGCGGTACTGCGGCTCGATCAGGTGGCGGTAGGTCCACGCCGAATCGCCGTTGCTCACCACGATGTCGGCGGGCACGTATTCGCCCGAGGCCAGCTCCACGCCGCGCGCGCGCCCGCCCTCTACCCGGATGCGGGTCACGGGCGTGTTGCAGTCGATGCGCACGCCGCGCTCACGCAGCAGGCCCACCAGGCCGTCGACGATGGCGCCGGTGCCACCCATTGCCGAGTGCACGCCCCAATTGCGTTCCAGCGCGTGGATCAGGGCGTAGGCGCAGGTGACCGAGAACGGGTTGCCGCCTATCAGCAGCGGGTGAAAGCTCATGACCAGCCGCAGCTTGGGGTGCTTCAGGTGCTGGGCCACCAGGCTGTGGATGCTGCGCCAGGCCTGCATGCGAACGAAGGACGGAATCGCCCGCAGCAGGTCGCCGAACGACTCGAAGGCCTTGTCGCCCATGCCCTCGAAGCCCAGGACCTTGCAGCGTTCGGCGGCCACCATCAGGCGGCGCATGCCGGGCACATCGCTGGGGCTGATGGCGGCCACCTGGGCCATCATCGAATCCTCGTTGTCGCTGTAGTCGAAGTGAGTGCCGTCGTGGAAACGGATCCGGTAGAACGGGTCCATGCGGCGCAGGTCGATGTCGTCTGCCATGTTGCGGCCGCACAGCGTCCACAGTTCTTCCAGCAGGAAGGGGGCGGTGATGATGGTCGGGCCCGCGTCGAAGCTGAAGCCCTCCTGCTTGTGCATGTAGGCACGCCCGCCCGGGGCGTCCAGCTTTTCCAGCACGCGCACGCGCCAGCCCCGCACCGACAGGCGGATCGCAGCGGCCAGGCCTCCGAAGCCGCTGCCGATCACCACCGCCAGCGGCGCGTCCTCGCCCGCGACCCGGGCCAGCGCGCGATCCTCGACAGCACGAAAGGCATTCATGGCCGGCCCGCCTCCGGTTCGATGACGACCACGGGAGGCACCACCGGCAGGCTGGCGGCCACCGAAGGCGCCAGGGTCGGCGCGGCCTGCCCCATGGCCCAGCCCCACAGGCGCTGCATCGGCAGCGGGAACATCATCATCAGGTGTTCGATGATGGCCAGGCCCAGGAGGGCGGCCAGGAGTACCCAGCCGGTATTGACCGTTATCACGCCGCGCTGCGCCTCGGCCACCAGCCACAGCCAGCTGCCCGCCGCCACGCTGATCGAGAAGTAGAAAAACACGCTGACCGGCCCGCGCCGGAAATAGCTGCCCAGGTAGGCCAGGTGCGTGGGCAGGTATTGCTCGCCCACCTCGGGCACGCCGAAGTACAGGTTCAACTTGGCCGACAGGCGCATGCACCAGAGCAAGGCAAACGTGCAGATCGCCACATGATTGGGTTCGCCGTTTTGCATCAGCAGCAGCACGCCGAAGTTGGCGAGCAGCGCGAACTCGTGGTGCAGGATGGCCTGCAGCGATTCCCGAAAACGCACCACGCCGCGCGCGCCCGGCGTGAGCGGCTCGCGCCGCGGGCCGGTGATCCAGCCACTGAGAAAGGCCAGCTCGTGCCAGCCCCACATCACGATCACGCTGGCAAAGCCCAGGTAGGCGCTGGCGACGTCAGTGGTCTGCATGCTGTGGTGGGCGCCCCAGAGGCTGGCCACGCCCAGCGCGCTCAGGCCCGCCATGCGCCAACGGAAATGGCGCACCGGCCGGCGCACCAGCCAGAGGATGGCGCCCGTGCCGAACCACCACGCGAACAGCGCGAACAGCGCAGGCGCCGCGGTGGAAGGCCAGAAATCGTTCATACGAGGTCGATCCGTTCGGGGCTCACCACACCGGTTGCACGCGGATCTGGTCCGGCAGCGGGCGGTGCTTGACTGGCAGGAAGTACAGGCGGCCGAAGGTCCAGGCCGCCGCCAGGGCATGGCGCGCCTGACCCAGCAGGCCGATCACGCCGCCACGTTGCTTGGCCTGCGCATGGCCGATGGAGGCGGCCAGCAGGCGGCTCATGCCCGCGCGGAACCCGGGGTGGTCGATGTCCAGTTCCACCGGAAACACCTGCGCGGTGATCTCGGAGGTGATGCGAAACACCTCGTAGTCGTAATCGCTGGAGTCCAGGCCCATGGCCTCGTGCATCAGCGGCCGGTCGTGATCGCGCACATACATCGTGGCGTACACCGCCAGCGTGAAGAAGCGGATCCACAGCGTGTTCAGGCCGGAGAGCAGGCCAGGCTGCGCGCGCATGATCAGCGCGAAGGATTCGCCGTGGCGGAATTCGTCGTTGCACCAGCGCTCGAACCAGCGAAAGATCGGATGGAATCGCTTCTCGGGGTGTTTTTCCAGCTGGCGAAAGATCGTGATGTAGCGGGCGTAGCCGATCTTCTCGGACAGGTAGGTCGCGTAAAAAATGTATTTGGGCTTGAAGAAGGTGTAGGCCTTGTTCTTTTTCAGGCCCCCCAGGTCGATGCCCAGGCCCAGATCGCGGAGCGCCGAATTGATGAAGCCGGCGTGGCGGGATTCGTCGCGCGCCATGAAACGCATCAGCCCCTTGATGTCGGGGTTGCTCACGCGTTTCTGGATCTCGTTGTACAGGATGCAGCCCGAGAACTCCGAGGTGCACGAGGAGATCAGGAAGTCCAGGAACTCCTGGCGCAGCTCGGGCGACATGCTGGCCAGGCCCACGCGCGCTTCTTCCGCGAAGGCGGCGTCGCGCTGGAAGTGATCGTGGTTGTTGTCGCCCTCGTACTCCTGCATCATCGCGTCCCACTCGGCGCGCACGGGCGAGACATCGAGCCTGTCCATCGCGTCGAAGTCGGTGGTGTAAAAGCGCGGCGTCAGCATGGTGCTGCGCGTGGCCTTGGCCATGGCGTCGTCGGCGGTTTCCACCGCGTCGATCAGGTGAGCCAGGGCGTCGTGTTCGAGGGTAGCGGCGTGGGGTGCGTTCATGGCGTAGCTCTCGTGACGGGATGGATCAGGGTCGTTGCGGCGTGCGGCCCGCGTCGCGCAGGGGCGCGAACACCGCGACGTTGCTGGGGCCGAAAGACTCCAGCGCGATGCGCGTGCCGGTGGCTGGGTCGGACAGGGTCAGGCGCCCACTGGCATGGCCACTCAGGACAAAAGGTTCGGACGGGCCCATCCCGCGGCGCAGACGCTCGCGCGCCAGGGTGCGCAGCGCGCCGCGCAGGAAGCCCTGCTCGCCCTGAAAGCGCGCCACCTCGCGGCGGTCCTGGGCGTCCAGCACGGCGACATCGCCGTTGGGGCGGTCCTCGAAATGCAGGGCGCGCTGCCAGGTGACATCCGCCGCCTCGGCG
>JBEGVR010000057.1:0-19561 GCA_041178265.1 Pseudomonadota bacterium
ATCATGGTGACGATGCGGTCGAGGCCGAAAGCGAGACCGCCATGGGGTGGGGCGCCGTACTTGAGCGCATCGAGCAGGAAGCCGAACTTGAGCTGCGCCTCCTCGGCATCGATCTTGAGGGCGCGGAACACCTTGCTTTGCACGTCCTCGCGGTGGATACGCACCGAGCCTCCACCGAGCTCAATGCCATTGAGGACCGCGTCGTAGGCCTTGGCGATGCAGCGGCCCGGATCGGTCTCGAGCCAGTCCTCGTGGCCGTCCTTGGGCGAGGTGAAGGGGTGGTGCACCGCGTTCCAGCGCTGCGCAGCGTCGTCATACTCGAACATCGGGAAATCGACCACCCACAGCGGCTTCCACTGGCCCTCGACCAATCCACGCGTCTTGCCCAATTCGCTGTGACCGACCTTGACCCGCAGCGCGCCGATGGCGTCGTTGACGATGCGGGCCCTGTCCGCGCCAAAGAAGATCAGGTCGCCGGCGGTGGCTCCTGTTCGCTTCATGATCTCGGCCAGGGCGGCATCGTGGATGTTCTTGACGATGGGCGATTGCAGGCCCTCGCGCCCTCCGGCGGCATCATTCACCTTGATCCAGGCCAGTCCCTTGGCGCCGTAGATCTTGACGAACTCGGTGTAGCCGTCGATCTCGCTGCGGCTCATCTCACCGCCGCCCGGCACGCGCAGGGCCACCACGCGGCCGTCGGCCTGGTTGGCCGGGCCGGAAAAGACCTTGAAGTCCACGTCCTTCATGACGTCGGTGATCTCGGTGAATTCCAGCTTCACCCGCAGGTCGGGCTTGTCCGAACCATACAGACGCATCGCGTCGGCGTGCGTCATCACGGGAAAGGGTGGGATGTCGACGTCGATGGCGTGCTTGAAGGTGCTTCGGATCATGCCCTCGAACATCTCGCGGATTTCCTCCTCGGTGAGGAAGGAGGTTTCCACGTCGATCTGGGTGAACTCGGGCTGGCGGTCGGCGCGCAGGTCCTCGTCGCGAAAGCACTTGGTGATCTGGTAGTAGCGGTCGAACCCCGACACCATCAGCAGTTGCTTGAACAACTGCGGCGACTGGGGCAGCGCGAAGAACATGCCGTCATGCACGCGGCTGGGAACCAGGTAGTCGCGCGCGCCCTCGGGCGTGCTCTTGGTCAGCATGGGCGTCTCGATGTCGATAAAGCCCTTGGCGTCGAGGAACTTGCGCACCTCCATCGTCACCTTGTAGCGCAGCATCAGGTTGTTCTGCATGTACGGCCGGCGCAGGTCCAGCACGCGGTGCATGAGGCGCGTGGTCTCGGAGAGGTTCTCGTCGTCCAGCTGGAAGGGGGGCGTGACCGAGGGATTGAGCACCGTGACCGCGTGGCACAGGATCTCGATCTTGCCGCTCTTGAGGTTGTCGTTGGTGGTGCCGGCCGGGCGCGCGCGCACCACGCCGGTGACCTGGATGCAGAACTCGTTGCGCAGGCCCTCGGCCGTCTTGAACATCTCGGGACGGTCGGGGTCGCACACCACCTGCACATAGCCTTCGCGGTCACGCAGGTCGACGAAGATCACGCCGCCATGGTCGCGGCGCCGGTTGACCCACCCGCACAGGGTCACGGTCTGGCCCATGAGGGCTTCGGTCACGAGACCGCAGTAGGTCGTACGCATTTTCTGGCTGGACATGGAAAAGGCTTCCGGCGCCACGAGGGCGCGTTACTTGGCAGGAGGAAGATCGGCTGGGGCGCTTGGGGCGACCACGCCCATGGAGATCACGTAGCGCAGAGCGTCGTCGACAGACATGCGCAGCTCGATGCAGTCGCTTTTGGGCAGCATCACGAAATAGCCGCCCGTGGGGTTGGGCGTGGTGGGCACGTACACGCTCAGGTACTCGCCCGCGAGGTGGTTGGCGACGTCACCACCGGGCGTGCCGGTGACGAAGCCGATGGTCCAGACGCCCGGACGCGGCCACTGCACCAGCACCGCGGTGCGAAAGGCGTTGCCCGTTTCGGAAAAGAGGGTATCCGAGACCTGCTTGACGCCCGAATAGATAGATCGAACGACCGGGATGCGATTGAACATCCGGTCGCTCCATTCGAGCAGGTGACGACCGACGAAGTTGCTGGTGACGGCGCCCACCAGCAGCAGGATACCCAGGGCCAGCAGCACGCCCAGGCCCGGAATATGGATGCCGAAGAGGCGGTCCGGGTGCCAGGCGACCGGCAGGATCAGGAGCGTCTGGTCAAGCGTCCCGACGATCCATTGCAACACCCAGACAGTGATGGCCACCGGCAGGACGACGAGCAGGCCGGCAAAGAACCATTTGCGCAAGGGAGCCATCGGGTGATCCAGGTTTTCAGTGGCAGGCGCTGCCGCAGCCGCCGGCGGACGCCGCGGGCGCGTCGGAGGATGAAGAGGGCGATGCAGGCACGCTGTCCGCCGGCTTGGCGGCTGCGGACGCGGACGCGGCATTGTCGGCAGTGGCGGTGGCGGCGGCAGGCGCGCTGGAGCCGCCGCGGAAGTCGGTGGCGTACCAGCCGGAGCCTTTGAGCTGGAAACCGGCGGCGGTCACCTGTTTGCTGAACGCCTGCGCGCTGCAGGCGGGACAGGCGGTCAGGGGCGCATCCGAGATCTTTTGCAGGACGTCCTTGGCATGGCCACAGGAGCCGCATTTGTAGGCGTAGATGGGCATGGAAGGCAGTGGGAGTGCAAAGCCTTCAATTATAGGCGGGGCCCGGAAATCCAAGCCCTCCTGGCGCGCGCCGCCCCGCCGCCGCCCAGGGGGCGCCTCAGGTGCCGGCCAGCTTGTGGTGGGAGGCGTGGGTGTTGCGGATCGCCTGCGGCCCGAGCGATCCGATCAGCATCCCGGCCAGGGACGCCAGCAGGCCGGCCAATTGCGCCGGGAACACCGCGCCAGCCGGCGTGGCCAGGAAAAGCAGCCACGTCACCAGGCCCAGGACGATCGCGAAAATCGCGCCCTGGGTGGTGGCCCGCTGCCAGTACAGACCGAAGACCAGCGGTATGAAGGCGCCCACCAGCGTGACCTGGTAGGCACCCGACACCATCTCGTAGATCGAGGTGCCCTGCATGTAGATCGCATAGGCCAGCACGAACAGGCTGAACACCAGTACGGTGACGCGCATGGTGCGCAGCTGCTGGTGATCGCTGGAATGCGGGCGGAACTGGCGCCAGATGTTCTCGGTGAAGGTGACGCTGGGGGCCAGCAGGGTGGCCGAGGCGGTGGACTTGATCGCCGAGAGCAGCGCGCCGAAAAACAGCACCTGCATGGCAAAGGGCATCTGCTCCATCACCAGGGTGGGCATGATCTTCTGCGGGTCGTCCTTCAGGAGAGCGGCCGCCTTGTCCGGCATCACCAGCAAGGCGCTGGCCACGATGAACATGGGCACGAACGCGAAAAGGATGTAGCAAACGCCACCGATCACCGCGCCCTTGCGGGCCGCACCTTCGCTGTTGGCGGACATCACGCGCTGGAACACGTCCTGCTGCGGAATGGAGCCGAGCATGATGGTCACAGCCGCGGCCAGGAAGAAGACCATGTCCGTGAAGGTGGGCTCGGGCCAGAACTTGAACAGGTCCTTGCTGGTGGCGAAGTCGATCACCTTGCCCGCACCGCCAGCCATGTCAGCGGCGAAGACCGCGATGATCGACAGGCCCACGACCAGGATGATCATCTGGATGAAGTCGGTCAGGGCCACCGACCACATGCCACCGAACAGGGTGTAGGCGAGGATGGACACCACGCCGATCGCCATGCCCACCGGGATGCTGATCGCGCCGCCCGAGAGCAGGTTGAAGACCAGGCCCAGAGCCGTGACCTGTGCCGACACCCAGCCCAGGTAGCTGACCATGATGATCAGGGAGCACACCACTTCCACCGTGCGCCCGTACCGCTCGCGGTAGTAGTCGCTGATGGTCAGCAGCGTCATGCGATAGAGCTTGCCGGCGAAGAACAGGCCCACCAGGATCAGGCAGGTGCCAGCGCCGAAGGGGTCTTCGACCACCCCGCCCAGGCCGTTCTCGATGAACTTGGCAGGGATCCCCAGCACTGTCTCGGAACCGAACCAGGTGGCGAAGGTGGTGGTCACGATCATGACCAGGGGAAGGTGGCGGCCCGCAATCGCGAAATCAGCGGTGTTCTTGACCCGCTTGGCGGCGTACAGGCCAATCCCGATGGTGACCAGCAGGTAGACGATGACCAGCGTCAGCAGCATGAACGGACTCCTTGGACAGCTCGGAAATGCGCAAGATTATGTTTCAGATCAGTAAAACCTCACGATCCACTGCATCACCAGCAGGCCCAGTGCAAACCCGAGGCCGCCATAGACCACTGCCTGCAACAGCCGATTGGTACGGCGCTGCTCCGCGAGCAGCTCCTGGACCTCGCGCCGGGTGGCACCCGCGGGCCGCTTCAAATAGTCATGAAGCAATCGGGGTAATTCGGGCAGCAGCTTGGCGTAACGCGGGGCCTGGGCCCGCAGCTCATTCCACAGGCGCTTGGGGCCCACCTGGTCGATCATCCAGCGCTCCAGGAAGGGGCGGGCGGTGCTCCAGAGGTCCAGGTCAGGATCGAGCTGGCGCCCCAGTCCCTCGATGTTCAGGAGGGTCTTTTGCAGCAGCACCAGCTGCGGCTGGATCTCCACCTGGAAGCGCCGCGAGGTCTGGAACAGGCGCATCAGGACCATGCCCAGGGAGATCTCCTTGAGTGGGCGGTCAAAGTAGGGTTCACACACCGCGCGGATGGCGGCTTCGAGTTCGTCCACCCGGGTCTGGGGCGGCACCCAGCCCGACTCGATGTGCAGTTCGGCCACGCGCTTGTAGTCGCGCCGGAAGAAGGCAGTGAAGTTCTGGGCCAGGTAGTCCTTGTCGGTTTCTGTGAGCGTGCCCACGATGCCGAAGTCCAGCGAGATGTAGCGGCCGAAGGTCTCTTTGGCCAGGCTGACCTGGATGTTGCCCGGGTGCATGTCCGCGTGAAAGAAGCCATCGCGGAACACCTGCGTGAAGAAGATCGTGACCCCATCGCGCGCCAGCTGCTTGAGGTCCACGCCCGCCTCGCGCAGGCGTTCGACCTGGCTGATCGGGACGCCCGACATGCGTTCCATGACGATGACCTCGGGGTGGCAGTAGTCCCAGAACATCTCCGGGATCAGCACCAGGCCCAGGCCCTCCATGTTGCGGCGAAGCTGGGCGGCGCTGGCGGCCTCGCGCACCAGGTCCAGTTCGTCATGCAGGTACTTGTCGAACTCGGCCACCACCTCGCGGGGCTTCAGGCGCCGACCGTCATGCGACAGGCGCTCGACCCAGCCCGCCATCACCCGCATCAGGGCCAGGTCCTTCTCGATCGCGGTGAGCATGCCGGGGCGCAGCACCTTCACTGCGACCTCGCGCAGGTGGCCGTCGCGGGTGCGCAGGGTGGCAAAGTGCACCTGCGCGATGGACGCGCTGGCCACGGGTTCGCGCTCGAAGCTGGCGAAGATGGCGTCCACCGGCTGGCGAAAGGCCCGCTCGATGGTGGCCACGGCCACGGCGGCCTCGAAAGGTGGCACCCGGTCTTGCAGGCGCGCCAGTTCTTCGGCGATGTCGGCCGGCAGCAGGTCGCGCCGGGTGGACAGCACCTGCCCGAACTTCACGAAGATGGGGCCCAGTCGCTCCAGGGCCTCGCGCAGGCGCTGGCCGCGCGGCGCATCCAGCTTGCGCCCCAAGGTGAGGACGCGCGTCAACAGGCGCAGCCAGGGATGATGGAAGCTGGAGAGGACCAGTTCGTCCAGACCGTAGCGAAAGACGATCCAGAGGATGTAGGCGCCGCGCACGGACCGCGTCATCGGCCGCCACCTGCGGCCCCGGGCGATTCACCGCCGGCACCCGCTGCGCCAGGCGCGCCCGGCATGCGGCCGATGAAGCGGCGCAAATCCGCCTCCATCGCGCGCAGCCCCTGCACCAGCGTGTGGGCCGGCGCATCACCGATCAGGCGGGCGAGATCTTCCTCGAGGTCCCATCGCACATGGTCCACCAGCCAGTTGATCTCGGCGGCGAACTGCACGTCACCGGCGATGCGCACCTGCGGTTTCTCCCCGCGCAGGGCGGTTTGCGCCAGATCCCAGGGCGACTCCTGGGTGAGGGTGAGGGTCAGGTCGGCAGGGGCCGCGGGAGCCGCCAGGTCCAGCAGGCCCGCCGGGGTGGCCACCAGCCGCATCTCGAAATGGCGCCAGGTGGCCCGCACGACCCGGCCTCGCTGGCGCGCGAGACGGGCCTTGGCCTCGGGCTCCTGCGCCAGCACGTGATTGAGCAGCAGCACGATGCGCCGGTGCGTCTCCTCGACGACCCACGCGGGAGGTTGCAGGGCCTGACCAAGGCGGCCCGCAAGGTTATCCAGAAAAGGAAAGGGGGACTGTGTCGCCATAGTCCCCCATTATTCCCGCAGACGTCGACGCCCTCGCGCACCGGGGCCTTCCCCCGGCCTGCGCGCCGTCCTTACTGCAAGGCCTGCACGCCCGCCACCAGCCAACCGGCGGTGCCGTTCTTCGGCTTGGTCATGTTCCAGACCTCGCGGAAGGGGCTGGGGCCAGCCGACGGCTCTTCGCGGATCAGGCCGGAGAACTCCACGCTGGCCATGTAGCCGTCGCCCAAGTCCTCGATGCCCAGAAGCTGCGCCTCGAGCATGACCACTTCGGTCTTGTTCGGGCCGGCGCCGCGATGCGCATCGCGCTCGGCCAGCTGGGTGCGGATCTCGCCGACCATGTCGTCGGTCATCATGACGCGCAGGGCGTCCAGGTCGGCGCGGTCCCAGGCGTCCTGCAGGGACGCGAAGTTGCGCTTGGCGGCCTCGACGAAACCGGTCACGTCAAACCCGGCCGGGACGCTCCAGGTCATGCCACCCTGGGCGCCGCCCAGGGATGAACCGATCTGGATTCCGCTGCCCGCGCTCAGGGACCCCGCGGTGGCAGGGCCGGCGTCGAAGGCGGTGTTGGGCTGCTCCCAGGGGCGGGCCGAGGCGTCGTTGCCCACCTTGTCCGGGCTGTACTGGCGGGGCGCGGTGGCCAGGTCGGCCGGGGCGCCTGCCCCCTGCAGGGCGTAGGGGCTGCGGCCGCCGGCAGCCTCGGAGCGCGCGCGGCGGGCCCGCATGATCATGCCGACGACCACCATGATCACCAGCGCCAGAAGACCGAACAGCAAGAACTGCGCGAACTCGGCGCCCAATCCGAGCGAACTGGCCAGCCAAGCCAGGCCCAGACCGGCGGCCAGGCCGCCCAGCATCGCGCCCCAAGGGCGCTTGGGTGCGGCGGCGGCAGGCGGCGTGGCCGCGGCGGGGGCCGCCGGCTTGGCGGCCGCGGCATTGGCCGTGGAGTTCTGGGCCGGTGCGGCCGGCGGGGCAGCCTCGCGCTTGGTCACATTGCCCGATTGCTTGCCGATCGAGCCGCCGCCACCCATGCGGCGCGCCGCTTCGGCATCCATCGTGCCCAGGGCCAGTACACAGGCCAGTGTTGCAATCCAGAGTTTCATCTTGGTACGTCCTTCTTGAGCCAACTCACTCACATGCTCGCGGGCGACTGCCCCCGGCTAACACTTGATTCCAACATGAAGGGCCACCACACCGCCAGAGAGGTTGTGATAGTCCACATGGCCGAATCCACTTTCCCGCATCAGGGTCTTGAGCGCGTCCTGGTCGGGGTGCATGCGGATGGACTCGGCCAGGTAGCGGTAGCTGTCAGCGTCACCAGCCACCAGCCGGCCCAGCCGGGGCAGCACCTGGAAGGAGTACCAGTCGTAGACCTTCTCCAGGGGCTTGGCCACCCGGGAGAACTCCAGCACCAGCAGCTTGCCGCCCGGGCGCAGGACGCGGTGCATCTCGGCCAGGGCCGCATTCTTGTGGGTCATGTTGCGCAGGCCGAAGGCGACGCTCACCAGGTCGAAGGACCCCGAGGCGAAGGGCAGGTGCTCGGCATCGCACACCAGCGTGGGCAGCACCAGGCCCATGTCCACCAGCCGGTCGCGGCCGGTGCGCAGCATGGTTTCGTTGATGTCGGTATGGACCACGCGCCCGCCGGGGCCCGCCTTCCTGGCAAAGGCCATGGCCAGGTCGCCGGTGCCGCCAGCGATGTCCAGCACCTGCTGGCCCTCGCGCACATCGGCCACCATGACGGTGTAGGCCTTCCAGGCGCGGTGCAGGCCCAGGGACATCAGGTCGTTCATCACGTCGTAGCGCGACGCGACCGAGTCGAAGACGCCCCGCACATGACGGGCCTTTTCCCGCTCGTCGACGGTCCGGAAGCCGAAATGGGTCGTAGACATTGGGAGTCGATGCTAGAAGAAAGTGGAACGATGCGGGTCAACACCCCGCTTCACATCGTGGGGAAAAGCGCCTGACGTGGCCCCGATGCGACGGAATCGCCGCCGTGCATCTTCAGTGGCTGCAGGAAGCGCCGCCAGCCTGGGGCATGGGGTCGTCGCGCGAAACCCCCGCCGCCGCCAGGCGCCGCTCGTAGTCCTGCCACAGGCGATCCTGCTCGGACCCCAGGAAATACAGATAGGCCCAGGAGAAGATGCCGGTGTCATGACCGTCGGAGAACCGGGGCTGCACCGCGTAATTGCCCACGGGGTCCAGCGCCGCGAGCGAGACCTCGCGCTTGCCGGTCTGCAGGACCTCCTGCCCGGGTCCGTGGCCCTGCACCTCGGCCGAGGGGGAGTACACCCGCATCAACTCGAAAGGAATCCTAAAGTTCTCGCCATCGGAGTAGGCGATCTCGAGCACGCGTGACTGCCCGTGCACCGTCAAGGAGACCGGGGTGGGCGTATCGGATTGAAGTCCTGCCATGGCGATGCGCCTAGACCAGCACGCGCTCGATGCCGCCCTGGTTGGCGGCCCCCACGTACTGCGGCATCCAGTCGGGGCCCAGCAGGCGGTTGGCCATCTCGACGACGATGTAGTCGGCCTCGAGCAGGCCGTTTTGCAGGTCGTCGCCGAAGCGCGAGAGGCCCTGCAGGCAGCTGGGGCAGCTGGTGAGAATCTTCAGGGGCCCCTGGGCCGGCACGTCGCCCGACGCGCGCAGGGCCGCCTCGTCCAGGCGCAGTTGTTCTTCCTTGCGGAAACGCACCTGGGTGGAGATGTCGGGGCGGGTCACGCCCAGGGTGCCCGATTCGCCGCAGCAGCGGTCGGACTTGCGCACGTTGTCGCCCACCAGAGCCTTGACCGTCTTCATCGGGTCCTGCTGCTTCATGGGCGAGTGGCAGGGGTCGTGATACAGGTAGCCCTGCGCGCCGGAGGCGGCGTCGAGCCGGTAGCCCTTTTCCATCAGGAACTCGTGGATGTCGATGATCCGGCAGCCCGGGAAGATCTTGTCGAACTCGTACCCCTGCAGCTGGTCGTAGCAGGTGCCGCAGGAGACCACCACGGTCTTGATGTCCAGGTAGTTCAGCGTGTTGGCCACGCGATGGAACAACACCCGGTTGTCCGTGATCATCTTTTCGGCCTTGTCGAACTGGCCGGCGCCCCGCTGCGGGTAGCCGCAGCACAGGTAGCCTGGGGGCAGTACCGTCTGCACGCCGGCGTCCCACAGCATGGCCTGGGTGGCCAGGCCCACCTGGGAGAACAGGCGCTCGGAGCCGCAGCCGGGGAAATAGAACACCGCTTCCGACTCCGGCGTGGTGGCCCGTGGGTTGCGGATGATGGGAACGTAGTCCTTGTCCTCGATGTCCAGCAAGGCGCGCGCCGTCTTTTTGGGCAGTCCCCCGGGCAGCTTCTTGTTGATGAAGTGGATCACCTGCTGCTTGACCGGCGCAGCGCCGTGGGTCGAGGGAGGCTGCGCCGACTGCTTGCGCGCGAAGCGCCGCAACAGGTCGTTCGCCAGGCGCTGCACCTTGAAGCCCACGCCCACCATGGCGGCCCGCGCCAGCTTGATGGTCTCGGGGTTGGTGGCATTGAGCATGAACATGGCCGCGGTGTGGCCGGGGCGGAAGCTCTTGCGACCCATCTTGCGCAGGAGGTTGCGCATGTTCATGGACACATCGCCGAAGTCGATCTTCACGGGGCAGGGGCTCAGGCACTTGTGGCAGACCGTGCAGTGGTCGGCCACATCCTCGAACTCGGCCCAGTGCTTGATGGACACGCCGCGGCGGGTCTGCTCCTCGTACAGGAAGGCCTCGACCAGCAGCGAAGTGGCCAGGATCTTGTTGCGGGGGCTGTAAAGCAGGTTGGCGCGCGGCACGTGCGTGGCGCACACCGGCTTGCACTTGCCACAGCGCAGGCAGTCCTTGATGCTGTCGGCGATGGCGCCGATGTCCGACTGCTGCATGATGATCGACTCATGACCCATCAGGCCGAAGCTGGGCGTGTAGGCATTGGTCAGGTCGGCGTGCATGGCCCGGCCGGCCGCACCGGAAGGGGCGGCGGCGCGCAGCAGCTTGCCCCGGTTGAAGCGGCCCTCGGGGTCCACGCGCTGCTTGTAGGCGGCAAAGGGCGCGAGCTCCGCGTCGGTCAGAAATTCAAGCTTCGTGATGCCGATGCCGTGCTCGCCCGAGATCACGCCGCCCAGGGACCGTGCCAGCACCATGATGCGCCTGACCGCGCCATGGGCGGCCTGAAGCATCTCGTAGTCGTCGCTGTTGACGGGTAGGTTGGTGTGCACATTGCCGTCGCCGGCGTGCATGTGCAGGGCCACCCACACACGGCCCTTGAGGACACGCTTGTGGATCGCGGTCACCTCCTCCAGCAGGGGCCCGAAGGCCTGGCCGCTGAAGATCTGCTGCAGCGGCGCGCGCACCTGCGTCTTCCAGCTGGCGCGCAGGCTGTGGTCCTGCAGTTGGGGGAACAAGCCCTGCACATTGTCCAGCCAGCCTTGCCACACCCCCCGGACTTCGCGCAGCAGGGCCAGGGCCTGTCCCACGCGATCCTCCAGCAATTCGGCGCTGGGAATCTCGCTGGCATCATCCTGGCGCCCCAGGGGCAGGTTGCCGCGGGTGAAGAAGGCCTCGAGCTGGTCCAGCAGCTTGAGCTTGTTGGCCAGGCTCAATTCGATGTTGATCCGCTCGATGCCGTCGGTGTATTCAGCCATGCGGGGCAGCGGGATCACCACGTCTTCGTTGATCTTGAAGGCGTTGGTGTGCCGGCTGATCGCCGCGGTGCGCTTGCGATCGAGCCAGAACTTCTTGCGCGCCTCGGGGCTGACGGCGACGAAGCCCTCGCCGCTGCGCGAGTTGGCCAGGCGCACCACCTCGGAGGTGGCGCGGGCGACCGCGTCGGCGTCGTCGCCGGCAATGTCGCCGACCAGGACCATCTTGGGCAGGCCGCCGCGCTTGGACTTGGTGGTGTAGCCCACCGCCTTGAGGTAGCGGTCGTCCAGGTGTTCCAGGCCCGCCAGCACGGTGCCGGTGCGGCGCTGCTCGGCGAACATGAAGTCCTTGATCTCGACGATGCTAGGTACGGCATCACGCGCGTTGCCGAAGAACTCCAGGCACACCGTGCGGATATGGGCGGGCATGCGGTGCACCACCCAGCGCGCGCTGGTGATCAGGCCGTCGCAGCCTTCCTTCTGGATGCCGGGCAGGCCCGAGAGAAACTTGTCCGTCACGTCCTTGCCCAGGCCCTCCTTGCGGAAGGACGCACCCGGGATCGCCAGGCGCTCGGTGCGCTCGGGGCGACTCCAGTCGATCTTCCTGGCGTCGCCCGGGAAGTAGCGCAGTTCGAAGGTGGCGACCTCGGCGTCGTGGATCTTGCCCAGGTTGTGGTCCAGGCGCACCACCTCCAGCCACTCGGCCTGCGGCGTGACCATGCGCCAGGACAGCAGGTTGTCCAGGGCGGTGCCCCAGAGCACGGCCTTCTTGCCGCCGGCGTTCATGGCGATGTTGCCGCCGATGCACGAGGCCTCGGCCGAGGTCGGGTCGACCGCGAACACATGGCCGGCGCGCTCGGCGGCATCGGCCACGCGCTGGGTGACCACGCCGGCCTCGGTCCAGACGGTGGGCAGGGGGCGGTCATGGCCGGGAACGGCGACGAGCTCGACCTCGGTCATGGCCTCGAGCTTCTCGGTGTTGATGACGGCGCTTTTCCAGGTGAGGGGGATGGCGCCGCCGGTGTAGCCCGTGCCTCCCCCGCGCGGGATGATGGTCAGGTCCAGCTCGATGCACCCGCGCACCAGGTCGGCCATCTCGGCCTCGGTGTCGGGGGTGAGGATGACAAAGGGGTATTCGACGCGCCAGTCGGTGGCATCCGTCACGTGCGAAACGCGCGAGAGGCCGTCGAACTTGATGTTGTCCTTGGCGGTGAGCCGCCCCAGGGCGCGCTGGGCGCGCCGGCGCAGCGACGCGGTCTCGGTGAAGGCGGCGTCGAAGGCCCGCACCGCCTCGCGGGCAGCGGCCAGCAGCTCGCCCACCAGGGCATCGCGCGCGGGGTCGGCAGCTGGCGTGCGGCGCTTCTCGATCTCGCCCAGGCGGTGGTGCAGGGCGTCCACCAGCAGGCGCCGGCGCTTGGGGGTGTCCAGCAGGTCGTCCTGCAGGTAGGGGTTGCGCTGCACCACCCAGATGTCGCCCAGGACCTCATAGAGCATGCGCGCCGAGCGGCCGGTGTGGCGCTCGTCACGCAGCTGGCTCAGGACGTCCCACGCACGCTCGCCCAGGAGGCGGATCACGATCTCCCGGTCGGAGAACGAGGTGTAGTTGTAGGGGATCTCGCGCAGGCGCGGTGCCTGCGAATCGCCGGGGGACAGGAGGAGGTTGAGGGTGGTCGGTGCGTTCATCGCATGCAAACGATCCAGCCGAAGGATGCGAGAGCGGCTGGCCGGAGATGGTACCAAAGGCGTATCGCCCGGGCGCTTGGGGGGGAAATCCCGATGGCCCTGCGCCGGGACCGCGCCAACAATGAAGCTTCATCAACCTTCGGCCCGCTCCGAAGTCAAACAAGGAAGCCCACATGAAAGTATTCAAAACCCTCGCCGCCGCGGCCGTGGCCGCCGCCATCGCCCTGCCGGCGCAGGCCCAGACCGAGATACAGTGGTGGCACTCCATGGGCGGCGCCCTGGGCGAGTGGGTCAACGACCTGGCCAAGGACTTCAACACCAGCCAGAAGGACTACAAGATCGTGCCCACCTTCAAGGGCAGCTACGACGAGTCCATGACCGCCGCCATCGCCGCCTACCGCGCCGGCAACGCGCCGCACGTGCTGCAGGTGTTCGAAGTGGGCACGGCCACCATGATGGCCTCCAAGAATGCCATCGTGCCGGTGGGCAAGGTCATGCAGGACGCAGGCCTGAAGTTCGACCCCAGTGCCTACGTGCCTGCGGTCGCTGGCTACTACACCGCGCCCAACGGGCAGATGCTCAGTTTCCCGTTCAACAGCTCGACCCCGGTGTTCCACTACAACAAGGACGCCTTCAAGGCCGCCGGCCTCGACCCCGAGAAGCCGCCGCGCACCTGGCCCGAGGTGGCCCTGGCCGCCGCCAAGCTCAAGACCTCTGGGCACAAGTGCCCCTACACCACCAGCTGGATCTCCTGGACGCAGCTGGAAACCTTCTCCGCCTGGCACAACACCGAGTTCGCCACCAAGGGCAACGGCATGCGCGGCACCGACGCACGCCTGGCCTTCAACTCCCCGCTGCACGTGCGCCACATCGAGAACCTGGCCAACATGGCCAAGACGGGCCTGTTCATCTACAAGGGCCGCGGCAATGCGGCCGACGGCACCTTCGTCTCGGGCGAGTGCGCGATGATCACCGGGTCGTCCGCGCTATACGGCAACATCAAGCGCAACGCCAAGTTCGTCGCCGGCATCGGTACCCTGCCCTACTACCCCGACGTGCCCGGCTCGCCGCAGAACACCGTGATCGGCGGCGCCAGCCTGTGGGTGATGGCCGGCAAGAAGGCCGACGAATACAAGGGCGTGGCCCAGTTCTTCGCGCACCTGTCCAAGGCCGAAGAAGCCGCCAAGAGCCACCAGCGCACCGGCTACCTGCCGGTCACCAAGGCGGCCTACGAGATGACCGAGAAGTCCGGCTTCTACAAGCAGAACCCGGGCACCGACGTCTCGGTCGAACAGATGATCCGCAAGACCACCGACAAGTCGCGCGGCATCCGTCTGGGCAACTTCGTCCAGATCCGCACCATCGTCGACGAGGAAACCGAGCAGATCTGGTCCGGCCGCAAGGGCGTGAAGGAGGCGCTCGATTCCGCCGTCAAGCGGGGCAACGAGCAGCTCGAACGCTTCGAGAAGGCCAACAAGTCCTGAGATACTCACGGATGAGTCCACCGGCCCCCGGACCGGTGGACGCCCCCGGACGCTCCCCCGCCCGTCGGGGGAGCAGCATTTGGGGCCTTTGAAAAAAACACAACGTGGAAAAACGGGTCCGTTTCCGATCGTCCTGGTTGCCGTGGCTGCTCGTAGCCCCGCAGATGGCCATCGTGCTGGTGTTCTTCTTCTGGCCTGCGGGCCAGGCGCTTTACCAGAGCGTGCTGCAGGAGGACGCCTTCGGCGCCAGCCGCGAGTTCGTCGGCATGGAGAACTTCGAGCGCCTGTTCGGTGACCCGACCTACCTGGCGTCCTTCAAGACCACCGCGGTGTTCTCGCTGCTGGTGGCGGTGGCCGGCCTGTCGATCGCGCTGCTGCTGGCGGTGATGGCCGACCGGGTGGTGCGCGGCGCCACTTTCTACAAGACGCTCCTGATCTGGCCCTATGCGGTCGCCCCCGCGGTGGCGGGCGTGCTGTGGCTCTTCATGTTCGCCTCGCCCATGGGCGTGGTGGCCTGGGCACTGCAGGCCCTGGGCCTGGACTGGAACCACCTGCTGGACCCGCAGGACGCGATGGCCCTCATCGTCGCGGCGGCGGTCTGGAAGCAGATCTCCTACAACTTCCTGTTCTTCCTGGCGGGCCTGCAGTCCATCCCCAAGTCCCTGATCGAGGCGGCCGCCATCGACGGCGCCGGCCCGTCCCGGCGTTTCTGGACCATCGTCTTCCCGCTGCTGTCGCCCACCACCTTCTTCCTGCTCGTGATCAACGTGGTGTATGCCTTCTTCGACACCTTCGCGATCATCGATGCCACCACCCACGGCGGCCCGGGCAAGGAAACCGCCATCCTGGTCTACAAGGTGTATTACGACGGCTTCAAGGCGCTGGACATGGGTGGCTCCGCGGCGCAATCGGTGATCCTGATGGTGATCGTGATCGCTCTGACCGTGGTGCAGTTCCGGTTCGTCGAGAAGAAAGTGCAGTACTGAGATGATCGAGCGACGTCCCGGCCTCACCGTGCTGGCCCACGCCATCCTGATCGTGGGCGTGGCCGTGGTCGCCTTTCCATTGCTGCTGGCGGTGGTCGCCTCCACCCAGTCGTCCCAGGACATCATCACCGCCCGCCCGCTGTCGCTGCTGCCTGGCACGAATTTCCTGGACACCTACCGCGTCGCCCTGTTCGGCGGCGAGACCCGCGCAGGCAGCACGCTGTCGCCGTCCCTGCCGATGATGTGGGTCAGCTTGGTCAGCGCGCTGGTGATCGCGCTGGGCAAGATCGCGATCTCGCTGCTGTCGGCGTTCGCGATCGTGTACTTCCGCTTCCCGCTGCGCAACTTCGTGTTCTGGATGATCTTCGTCACGCTGATGCTGCCGGTGGAAGTGCGCATCGGGCCCACCTACGAGGTGGTATCCGACCTGAAGATGCTCAACACCTATGCCGGCCTGACGGTGCCCCTGATCGCCTCGGCCACCGCCACCTTCCTGTTCCGGCAGTTCTTCCTCACCGTGCCCGACGAACTGGTCGAGGCCGCCCGCATGGACGGCGCCGGCCCCATGCGCTTTTTCTTCGACGTGCTGCTGCCGCTGTCACGCACCTCGATCGCGGCGCTGTTCGTGATCCAGTTCATCTACGGCTGGAACCAGTACCTCTGGCCGCTGCTGGTGACGACCAACGAAGACATGTACCCCATCGTCCTGGGCATCAAGCGGCTGGTCTCGGGCGAGTCGTACACCGAATGGAACGTCCTCATGGCCACCGCGGTGCTGGCCTTGCTGCCGCCCGCGGCGGTGGTGCTGCTGATGCAGCGATGGTTCGTCAAGGGCCTGATCGACCCCGACAAATAACACGAACAATCATGGCAGGCATTTCCCTACGCAACGTCATCAAACGCTATGTGAGCGGCAAGCAGTCGCTGCAGGTGATCCACGGCGTCAACGCCGAGATCGGCGACGGCGAGTTCGTCGTCATCGTCGGTCCTTCGGGCTGCGGCAAGTCGACCCTGCTGCGCATGGTCGCTGGCCTCGAGGAGATCACCGAAGGCGAGATCGCCATCGGCGGGCGGGTCGTCAACCAGCTCGAGCCCGCAGAGCGCGACATCGCCATGGTGTTCCAGAACTACGCGCTCTACCCCCACATGAGCGTGTTCGACAACATGGCCTACGGCCTGAAGATCCGCAAGCTGCCCGTCGACGAGATCCGCGCCCGCGTGGACAAGGCTGCTGCCATCCTCGAGCTGTCGCAGCTGCTCGATCGCAAGCCGCGCCAGCTCTCGGGCGGCCAGCGCCAGCGCGTGGCGATGGGCCGCGCCATCGTGCGCCAGCCGCAGGTGTTCCTGTTCGACGAGCCCCTGTCCAACCTCGACGCCAAGCTGCGCGCGCAGACCCGCCTGGAGATCCAGAAGCTGCACCGCGAACTGGGGATCACCTCCCTGTTCGTCACGCACGACCAGATCGAAGCCATGACCCTGGCCCAGCGCATGATCGTGATGAACGCCGGGGTGATGGAGCAGTTCGGCACCCCCGAAGAGGTCTATCGCGCGCCAGCCTCCACCTTCGTGGCCAGCTTCATCGGCTCGCCGCCCATGAACCTCTTGCGCCAGGCGCCGGGCGCACGCCCGGGGGAGATCCTGGGCGTGCGCCCCGAGCACCTGGACGTCACCGACACCGGATGGACGCTGCAGGTCGAGACGACCGAACTCCTGGGGGCCGAGCGCCTGGTCTATGGCCGGTTGAACGACGAACCGGTGGTGGTGCGGATGGATGCGGGCCACCCCGTGCCCGCCGTCGGCGGGTCGATGGCCGTGACGCCCCGCGCCGGCAGCCTGCACCGCTTCGACGCGCAAAGCGGTAAGCGGACTGACGGTTGAATCCATGCAGCCCTGGCCCTACCCCCGCTGGATCGCCCACCGCGGCGCCGGCAAGCTCGCGCCCGAAAACACCCTGGCGGCCTTTCGCCTGGGCGCGGCGCACGGCTATCGCATGTTCGAGTGCGATGCCAAGCTCTCGGCCGACGGCGTGTCCTTCCTGCTGCACGACGCCACGCTGGAGCGCACCACCAATGGCCGCGGCATCGCTGGCGAGCAGCCCTGGCATGCGCTATCCCACCTGGATGCCGGCGGCTGGCACTCCCGCACCCATGCGGGCGAGCCTCTACCCACCCTGGAGGCGCTGGCGCGCTGGTGCCTGGCCAACGGCCACTGCCTGAACATCGAGATCAAGCCCACGCCGGGCCTTGAACGTGAAACAGGCGAGGCCGTCGCCGCCCTAGCGCAGCGCCTGTGGCAAGGCGCGCCCGTGCCGCCCCTGCTCACCTCCTTCAAACCGGCGTCCCTGGAGGGCGCAAAGGCCGCTGCCCCGCAACTGCCTCGCGGGCTGCTGCTGGACGCGTTGTGGGACGGGTGGCTGGACACCGCACGCGCGCTCACCTGCGTGGCCGTGGTGTGCCACTACGGGTTATGGACCGCTGACACCGTGGCCCGCGTGCATGCCGCGGGACTGCGGTGCCTGAGCTACACCGTCAACGACGAATCGGTGGCCCACCACCTGCTGGCCCTGGGCACCGACGGGATCATCACCGACCGCGTGGACCTGTTCACGCCGGCATGAAAAAAGGCGCCGGGCTGCGTGCCCGGCGCCTGCGCTTCAGGTCGCTCCAGCGATTTACTTCAGGTCCCCCGCCAGCGAGGCCAGGGCCTCCGGTGCAATCGTGATGTGCGCCGGGTAGTTCTTGTGATCGCACCCAAGCTTCACGCTCGCACCCGCCTTCACCGCAGCGGCAGCGGCCGGCGGAAACTCGAAGCGCACGAAATGCACCGCAGAAGTCTTCTCGTCGTTCTCGCGGTCCAGGTCTTCGTCGGCGATCGCGTAGATGCGGGCCTGTCCCTCCACCTCGACGAACATGCGGTCTTCCACCCCGATCAGGCGGGCCAGCTCGCGCTTGCGCTCGTTGACGTCGGGGTACTCGATCAGCATCGTGGCCTTCCAGTTCGTGCCCTCGGGCACCAGCGGGGCGTAGGCCTCGATCTCCTGCGCGATACCGTCTTCCTCGAAGATCTTCTCGATGCGCAGCATCTCCTGGATCTGGTAGCGGATCGTGGTCTCGCTCTCGAACTGCAAGGTGATGTGGTCGCCCAGGTGCAGGCTGCGCAGCTTGCGGTGCGCCAGCACGTCGGACTTGTGCGCCTTGCGCCACTTGCTGTAGGCCTCCAGTGTCATGAGGCTGTCGGGGGTGATGGTTCCAGTCAATTGCATGGGATCGTCCTTCAAGGGAGTGTCACTTCAGTCCGTAGGCCTTGCGCACTAGGGTCAGCGGGTGCTGCATCTCGGGGCTCCCGAGGCCGTTGCGCTCAAAGCCCTGCGCGATGTGGTGCCCGCCCAGCGGGCAGTCCGAGGTGATGTAGTCGGGCGCGCCCCCCTGAGGGTGTTCGGCCATCTTCTTGAACAGCGGTTTGCCGATCTTCATCGCCTGCTCGTGGTAGGCCTTCTTCACGCCGAAGGTGCCGGCGTGGCCCGAGCAGCGTTCATTGGTCTGCACATAAGTCTCAGGAATCATCTTGAGCATTTCCTCGGTCTTCTTGCCGATGTTCTGCACACGCCCGTGGCACGGCACCTGATAGCTGATCTTGCCCAGGGGCTGCGTGAACTCGGTCTTGAGCATCCCGTCGCGCTTGCGCGCCATCAGGTACTCGAAGGGGTCCCACATCGCCTCCTTCACCAATTGCACCTCGGCATCGTCGGGATACATCAGGGGCAGTTCCTGCTTGAACATCAGCGTGCAGCTCGGAACTGCCGCCATGATGGCAAAGCCGTCACGGGCGTACCTGGCCAGCACCGGGATGTTGGCCTGCTTGTTCTCGTCGACGGATTCCAGGTCACCCAGTTCGAGCTTGGGCATGCCGCAGCATTTTTCCTTCTCGACCAGCACATAGGGCACTTCGTTGTGGTCCAAGACCTTGAGCAGGTCGTGACCGATGCCCGGCTCGTTGTAGTTCACATAGCAGGTGGCGTAGATCGCGACCTTGCCCGGGGTCTTGGCGCCGTCCTTGACGGGGAAGTCCTTGGACTCGGCAGCCGAGGAGCGGAACTTGCGCGTGGCCAGGCTTGGCAGCCAGGCGTTCTGGTCGACACCCAGCACCGACTCCATCACGCTGCGGGCCGCGTTCGTCTTGTTCACCGCGTTCACCGCCTGCACCACGATCGGGATGCCGGCGAACTTGCCATGCGTGTCGGTCGAAGCCAGGAACTTCTCGGCCGCGCCCACTTCGCCCTTCTTGAACTTGATCGCCTTGGCGCGCAGCATGGTGTGCGGGAAATCCAGGTTCCACTCGTGCGGCGGCACGTAGGGGCACTTGGTCAGGTAGCA
>JBEGVR010000058.1:0-11518 GCA_041178265.1 Pseudomonadota bacterium
TACCTGGGCACCATCGGCATGAAGGGCGCCTACCAGGCGATGCGCACCGGCTACGTCGACGAGACCTGGGCCAAGGAGCACCACGAACTCTGGTACGACGACGTCAAGGCGGGCAAGATCCCCGTGCAGCGCAGCAAGGAGTCCCCGCCCGCTGCCGATGTCCGCCCCGCGTGAAGAAAGAACAACCATGAAGCACCTGTTCCTCCCCGCTCTGATGGCCTTGGCCTTACCGATGGCGATGGCCAAGCTGCCGGCGCCCGACGATGCCGCCAAGGCCCGGGCCGCTGAAGCCGCTGCCAAGACGGCCTGGCAAGGCAAGGTCGACGCCTTCCAGCTTTGCAAGTCCCAGGACCGCGTGGCCGCGCATTACCGCAAGACCGGCGGCGCACCTGCAGCCAAGACGGCGGCAGCGCCCGCCAAGCCGGCCTCGGGCGCGGCCAAGCCCGCTTCCGCGCCGCAGGCCGCGGCCGCTCCAGCGCCTTGCGCGGACCCGGGCCCCTTCGTCTACACGCCGGCCGTCGTGGCTGCCGCGCCTGCCTCCGCAGCCGCCAAGCCGGCCTCGGCTCCGGCGCCCGCCAAGAAGGGCTGATCGAAGCGTCGCGCCTGCGTCGTGACCGAGGCCAGCCCCACACGGCTGGCCTTTTTCCTTGTAGCCTGCGAACGGCCCCTGTCTTGCACACACCGTCCCGGATGAACCTGCCCCACCTGACCGATGCCCGCGCGCCCCTGGTGCGCGAGGTCGATGCTGTCGACGAGCATGGCCAGGCGCAGCGCGTGCAGATTCCCGCGGAACGCGACCTCACGGTCTACGTCGACAGGCGCGAGCTCGTCACGCTCATGACCCTGGGCGCACGGCCCGAGTGGCTGGTGCTGGGGTACCTTCGCAATCAGCGCCTGGTGACCTCGCCGCAGGAGGTCGAGTCCATCACCGTCGACTGGGAGGTGGGCGCTGCAGCGGTGAAGACCCGAAGCGGCATCGACCGCATCGAGGACCGCACCGCGCGCCGCGTGGTCACCACCGGCTGTGGCCAGGGCAGCGTCTTCGGGGCGCTGATGGACGATGTGGAATCGATCGTGCTGCCCGACGCCTGTCTCACGCAGGCGCAGCTCTATGGCCTGGTCAATGCAATACGCCTGCAGGAAAGCACATACAAGTCGGCCGGCTCGGTGCATGCGTGCGCGCTGTTCCAGGGCGAGCAGATGCGCGTGTTCGTGGAGGACGTGGGCCGCCACAACGCCATCGACACGATCGCAGGCTGGATGTGGATGCACGGTGTGGACACGGCGGTCACCCAGCCCGAGGCGCCTTTCGTGTTCTACACCACGGGGCGCCTCACCAGCGAGATGGTGATCAAGTCCGCGCAAATGGGAGTGGCCCTGGTGGTCTCGCGCAGCGGCATCACCCAGATGGGGCACCAGATCGCGCAGCAACTGGGCCTGTGCGCGATCGGCCGCGCCACGAACAAGCACTTTCTTTGCTACAGCGCACCGCAGCGGCTGGCGCTGCAACCCCAGCTGGCCGCCTCACGCCTGCCGCCGCAGGGGTAAGTGATTTCGGGTAAGGTGCCGCCCGATGACACCGACCCCGCACAGTCCCTCGTTCTGGCGCCTGGGCGCCTCCATGTTGTGGCGTGACCTGCGCGCTGGCGAATTGCGTCTGCTGGTGGTGGCAGTGCTGCTCGCGGTGGCGGCCCTGACGGCGGTGGGGTTCTTCGCCGACCGGCTCAAGGGCGGCCTCGCTCGTGACGCGCGCCAGTTGCTCGGAGGCGATGCGGTCGTCTCCAGTGACAACGTCCTGCCGCCCGCGTTCGCCGCGCAGGCCCGCGCGCTGGGCCTGCAGGTCAGCGGCACCCTGGGGTTCCCGACGATGGCGCGCGCCAGCGACGCGCAGGGTGGTGCCACGCGCCTGGTGGCCCTGAAGGCCGTGGCGGCAGGCTACCCGCTGCGAGGCCAACTCACCGTCGCTCCCTCGCGCGAGGCGGCGCCGGTGCCCGCACGCGGCATCCCGCCGGCCGGCCAGGCCTGGGTCGACGCCTCGCTGCTGGACGCCTTGCAACTGCAGGTCGGTGATGCGCTCCTGCTGGGTGACGCGACGCTGCGCATCGGCCGGGTGCTGGTCACGGAGCCCGATCGGGGTGCTGGCTTCATGAGTTTCGCGCCGCGCGTCATGATCCACGAGGCCGACCTGGCCGCCACGCGCCTTGTGCAACCCGCCAGCCGGCTGAACTACCGCCTCGCGGTGGCGGGGCCGGATGCGGCGGTGGCGCGTTTCACGGCGTGGGCGCAGGCGCAGGTCCAGACTGGCGACCTGCGCGGGGTGCGGCTCGAGTCCTTCGAGGCCGGGCGACCCGAGATGCGCCAGACCCTGGACCGTGCCGAGAAATTCCTGAACCTCGTGGCCCTGCTCTCGGCCCTCCTGAGCGCGGTGGCCGTGGCCCTGGCCGCGCGCGCCTTCGCCGCCAGCCACCTGGACGACTGCGCCATGCTGCGCGTGCTGGGCCAGTCCCAGCGCAGCATCGCGCGGGCCTACGCCTTCGAGTTCGGCATGGTGGGCCTGGCTGCCAGCCTGCTGGGGGTGGCCTTGGGCTGGGGGGTGCATTTCGTGTTCGTGATGTTGCTCTCAGGCCTGGTCGATGCCAGCCTGCCGGCGCCGGGACTGTGGCCAGCGGCCTTCGGCGTGGGCATGGGTCTGACCCTGCTGCTCGCCTTCGGCATGCCGCCCGTGCTGCAACTGGCCAAGGTGCCCGCCCTGCGCGTGATCCGCCGCGACCTGGGTGGGCTGCAGCCGGCCTCGGCGGGCGTGCTGGGGCTGGGTGTGGGCGGCTTCGTGGTGCTGCTCCTGGCCGCCAGCAGCGACCTCAAGCTGGGGGCCATCGCCGTGGGTGGTTTCGCGCTGGCGGTGGGGTTGTTCGCCGGTCTGAGTTTCCTGGCGGTCAAGCTGCTGCGGCGCGCGGTGAATGAGGCCACGGCGCCGCGCTGGCTGGTGCTGGCCACCCGCCAGGTCTGCGCGCGCCCGGCGTATGCGGTCATGCAGGTCAGCGCGCTGGCCGTGGGCCTGCTGGCCCTGGTGCTGCTGGTGCTTTTGCGCACCGACCTGATCGACAGCTGGCGCCGCGCCACCCCGTCTGACGCGCCCAATCGGTTCGTGATCAACGTCATGCCCGAACAGGCGCAGGCCTTTCGCAAGATGCTCGATGACGCTGACGTGAGCCGCTACGACTGGTACCCCATGATCCGCGGGCGGCTGATCGCCATCAATGGCCGCACGGTCAACCCCGACGATTTCCAGGAGGAGCGGGCGCGTCGCCTGGTCGACCGCGAGTTCAACCTGTCCCACAGCGGGCCGCAGCCGGCCCACAACCAGGTGGTGGCCGGACGCTGGCAGCCCGAGGAGGCTGGCGCGATCAGCGTGGAAGAGGGCCTGGCCAAGACGCTGGGCCTCAGGCTGGGCGACACGATGCAGTTCGACATCGGTGGCATCCGCAGCGATGCGCGCATCACCTCCCTGCGCAAGGTCGACTGGGGCTCGATGCGCGCCAATTTTTTCGTGATCTACCCGGTGAGCCGCCTGGCCGATGTGCCCTCGACCTACATGGGAGCCTTCCGCGCGCCGGAGCGCCCGGGCTTCGACAACGAACTGGTGCGGGCCTTTCCGAACGTCACGAACGTGGACATGTCGGCAACGCTGCGGCAGGTGCAGGGCGTGTTGGACAAGGTGATCCGTGCGGTCGAATTCCTCTTCGGGTTCACGCTGGCCGCCGGTCTGGTGGTGCTCTTTGCCGCGGTCACCGCCACGCGGGAGGAGCGTGCCCGTGAGTTCGCGGTGATGCGCGCGGTGGGCGCACGTGCGTCGCTGTTGCGGCAGGTGCAGCGCGCCGAGCTGGCGGGTGTGGGCCTGCTGGCGGGCTTTCTGGCCAGTGCGGTGGCGATGGCGGTGGGCTGGGGCCTGGCGCGCTACGCCTTCGAGTTCGAGTGGCGCGCTTCGCCGGTGGTGCCCTTACTCGGTGCGCTGGCTGGCGCCCTGCTGGCCCTGGCCGCAGGCTGGTGGGGCTTGCGCGGCGTCATCACGCGCCCGGTGGTGGAGACGCTGCGGCGCGCGGCCCCCTGAGCGCGCACGGCTCTTATGCGGACGCCGCGTACAGCACCGCCGGAAAAGTGGCAATCCAGGCCCAGAAGAAGCGGTTCAGGCCGAAGTACCAGAACACCCCAAAGTGAAAGGCTGCTGCCACCGCGCAGAACATGGCGGCCAGGCGCACGTCCAGCAAGGCCAGTGGAAAGCAGCCTTCCCACACGGTGAAGGACCAGGCGCAGGCCCGCGCGGCCCAGGGCCTGCGAAACACGCTGTTGGCCGCGATCGGGCCGTACACCCCGGTGTCCAGGAAGAAGGGCAGGGCGCGGCCGGAGCGCCACTCGGGTCGCAGCAGCTTGACCCACCCCGACATGAAATAAGAGGTGACCGCCTGCAGCGCCACGTACCACAGGCCTGCGCGCCAGCCCTGTGCCATGCCCGCGTAGGCGCCCACGCCGTGCGCGATCAGCAGGCCCGTCAGGCCCACCAGGGTCATGAAGTCGCTGCCGCCGTTGAAGGCGCCACGCCAGCGAAACAGCAGCAGCAGCGCGATCACGAACAAAGACACCGCGCCGGCCAGCGGCAGGTAGCCGGTCATGAGAGCTACCGCCAGGGCGGCGCGGAGCCAGAGCAGGCCCAGGTAGACGGCAGGCCGGAACGCGGCATCCAGCAGGGGTCGCAGCCAGCGTGGTTGCGCGGGCACTTCGGTGCGCTGGATCGCCCAGTCGCCCACGCCGTCCAGGGCCTGCACCCGCAGCTGCTCCAGCGACTGCAGCAGCAGGCTCAATCCGAGCAGGATCTCGAAGGCGCGTGCGGCGTGGGCCAAGTTCATGGCGCTACCACCGGCGACTGCAGCATGCACAGGGCCTCATCGCCGCGCAGCGACTCCAGCCGCAGTTCGAACTGCCATGCGGCGATCTGGGGTGGCAAGGCCGTGCGCGCCAGACGTGCCACCAGCTGATAGCTCACGCACTCGCGGATGTCAGCGCCGTCGACCAGGTCGTTGATGTCGGCTGCCAGGTGGTCCACCAGGTTCTGGTGCGAGAGCGCCAGGTTCACGTCGGGGTTGTGCACCAGATGCCATAGCCGGCGCGCGCGGCGCGGGTACACCACCTGCCACGGCAGCCACTGGCCCGCGTGCATCTGACCGCGCACATACAGGCGCGGGGGCCGACCGACGGCGTGATAGAACTTCCAGTTCGGGAAGAAGGCGCGCAGGAAGAACAGCCAGCGTCCCTGCGCGAGGGGCTGTTGCCGTCGCAAGGCCCAAGCGAGCAGCGCGAAGTATGCAACGAACAGCAGCAGCGTGACGAGCAGGGTGGGCGTGACCGTCATCGAGTCACCCGCTCAGGGCAGTTCGGCGTCGCGCATGCGCCCCATGATCACGCTGGCCCGGTTGGCCAGGTAGTCGGAATTGGGCAGCTTTTCGAAATAACGCGGGCGAGGCAGCATCACCGCCAGCCGCGCCGCTTCGTAGGGCGCCAGGCGCAACGCCTGCTTGCGAAAGTAATGCTGCGCCGCCGCCTCGGCGCCGAACACGCCCTCGCCCCATTCCACGTTGTTCAGGTAGATCTCGAGGATGCGTTCCTTGGTCAGGAGCTTCTCCAGGGCAAATGTGAGGACGACCTCCTGGCCCTTGCGCAGGAGGGTTCGCTCCCCCGAGAGCAACAGGTTCTTGGCCAGTTGCTGCGTGATGGTCGAGCCGCCCACGATTTTGGGCGCGCGCGCGCGCTGGGGTAGGGCCTGCGCACGGCGCGCCGCCTCGGTTTCGGCTTGTGCATTGCGCTGCCAGGCTTTCTCGATGGCTTCCCAGTCCACGCCGTCGTGGTTCACGAAGCTGTCATCCTCGGAGGCGATGACGGCGCGTTTGAGGTGATCGGAGATGCGCGCATAGGGCACCCACTGCTGGCGCCAGCGCAGGCCGGTGGGTTTCTGGGCGATGCGCCAGGCCTCGGAGCGTTCGAAGGTGGTCGATTGCGGATCGACCACCGCCATCAGGGCGATGCGTAGGATGAAAAACAGCTGCAGCCCCAGCGCCGCGACCACCAGGAGCAGCAGCCAGCGTCCCAGCGCTTTCATGCTTTCGGGGTCTCCAGCCACTGGCGCAGTTCCGTCAGCACCTGACCTGCAGGGGGCGTCACCCCGCGCCAGATCGAGAAGGATTCGGCTGCCTGTTCGACCAGCATGCCCAGGCCGTCGCGCGCCTGCGCGCCGTGCTGGCGTGCCCAGTCCAGGAATCCCTGCGCGCCTGGTCCGTACATCAGGTCGCAGGCCAGGGTGCCCGGACCCAGCGCGCTCGCGGGCACGGGGGAGGCCTGTCCGGCCAGGCTGCTGGCGCTGGCATTGACCACGATGTCGTAGGCCTTGCCCACGCCTTCGAGGCCGCAGGTGCCCAAGGCCACAGCGTGACGGGCGGCCACCTCGGCATGGCGCACGGCCAGGTCGCGGGCCTTGTCCGGGCTGCGGTTGGCGATGGTGAGTGCGGCCGGCGCAGCCTCCAGCAGCGGCCCGAGCACTCCGGCACCTGCGCCGCCCGCCCCGACCAGCAGCACCCGCCGCCCCGCCAGGGGCACGCCGGCATTCAGGGTGATATCTCGCACCAGGCCGATGCCGTCGGTGTTGTCGCCGAACATCGCCTCCCCGTCGAAGCGCAGCGTGTTGCAGGCGCCCGCGCGGGCCGCGCGGGCCGACAGCTGCAGGCCGGGCAGGGCCGCCGCCTCGAACTTGAAGGGGACGGTGACGTTGCAGCCCCGGCCGCCGGCCTCTCGGAAGGCCCGCACCGCGGGCGCGAAGCCGTCCAGCGGCACCAGGTGGGCGTCGTAGGCCAGGGACTGGCCCGTGAGCTGGGCAAAGCGGGCATGGATCCAGGGCGACTTGCTGTGCGCCACCGGGTTGCCCATCACGCCATAGCGGTCCATCGGCCTGCGTCCTTCCTGCCGGTCGTCAGCGCCCGGCGACGCTGGTCTCCAGCGTCTCGTTGCGTGTGAAACGAAAGCGGGACACGACCACGATCTGGTCGGCACGCTGGCGCATGCCCTCGCTGAACGTGCCGAAAGGACCCGCCGCCGTGGCGATGCCGATGGCGCGGCGGTCCAGGGCCTGCTGGCCCGAGCCTTCCACCACCTCGGCGGAGAGCGTGCGGCCGTCGTGGTTGATCGTGAGGGCCACGGTCAGTTCGCCATACAGCTTCTGGCCGGCCAGCTCGGGGAAGTTGCGCGTGCCGCGTTCCTCGATGCGCCGGCGCAGCGCGTCGTAGTAAATGGCGTAGGCCTCCTCGCGGGTGGCGGGGCTGATGTACCGCTTTTTGGGCCGGGCGTTTTCATCGTTGATGCGCCGCTCGATCTCGGCGAGCAGCTTGGCCAGCTGTCGGCGCTTTTCCTCGCGGGCCTGCGCCTGGGGGTGGTCGGCCGCCTGGCGCGGGTCGGGCGGTGGCAGGGCGGCCAGGGCCTGGCGGGCCTGCGCCAGCAGCATCATCTGCTGCGTCTGCAGCGCCTCGAGCTTGCGTTGGGAGTCCTCGCTGGCTTCACCCACCGCCGACAGCATGGACGGCGGCAGCGGCGAGGTGGCACGGCCGGCCTGCGCCTCGCCGCCCCCGGCCAGGGCGGCCTGCGCGATGGCCTGGGCCTTGTCGGGCCGCTCGGTGGTGCGGGCATTGACCAGGACGACCTCCAGCGGCGTGTCCTGGAAGACGCGGTTGAAGCGCTCGGGGTCGACCAAGCGCACCGCCAGCAAGGCCGCATGGGCCGCCACGGAGGCGGTCAGGGCGATCTGCAGGGTGCTGAAGGACTTGAGCTTCACGGAGTCGGATTATCGGCCCCGGGCGCTTCTTCACTGACGTCCACCGCAATGGCGATCGGGCCGGCCACGGGTTCGTCGTCCCCGGAGTCTTCTTCGGCGGCGGCGGGGGTGGCCTCGGCGTCCAGGCGTTCGATCACGGTGCCGCGCACGTCCAGCGCGATCTCGTCGACCTCGCCAAGCCGCACGCGCACCCGCGCGCCGCGTGCCAGGTCGTTCGCGCCCAGCACCGGCAGCACCAGGGGCAGGTCGTCGGCGCGCACCAGGCCTTCCCGGAATGCGGTGGCCGTGACTTCGGTGATGCCTTGCTGGCGCAGGTATTTCAGCGTCCAGAACCGCTCCATGCCCGCCTGGTAGCCGTTGTAGGCGGTGTAGGCCGCATCGAAGCCCGAGATGATGGAAAAGAGCTCGGCGTCCTTGGGCTTGAAGGGCGCCGCCAGGGCGGCGGTGCGGCCGTGGCGGGCGGCGGCGATGATCTGCCACTGGTTCACGAGGTCGGTGTAGCGCCGCAGGGGCGAGGTGCTCCAGGCGTAGCACTTCACCCCGATGCCCGCGTGCGGTGCGGCTTTGGTTCCCATGCGCACCTTCACCCCGGGGGCCAGGCTGGCCTGGCTGCGGTAGATGGCGGGCACGCCCAGGTCGGCCAGCCACTGCCCCCAGGTGCTGTTGGCAAGGATCATGGCCTCGGCCACGATCAGGTCCAGTGGCGCGCCGCGCCGGCGCACGGTGATCTGCACCTGCTCCTGGCCCGTGGGCTCGGCGCCGTCGTTGCCCACGAGACGGAAGTTGTAGTCGGGGCGGTTGAAGGTCTCGGGTTTGCCCCGCACGACCTCGCGCTGCGCCTTCAGGTGGCGCGCGAGGCGGTACAGGAAGGACAAGGGTGCTCGCAGGCCGGCGGCCACCTCGGGCACCGCGTCACCTGCATGGGTCGGGTCGTCCAGCCAGGCTTCGGTGATCGACGCATCCAGCTGGTCGTGCCGCAGGTTGGCCGCAATCGTCACGCGTTCCAGCCGGGTGGCGGTGTCCTGCACCGCCAACGTGGCCTCATCGAACTGCACGTACAGCGAGACGGCGGGGCAGTCGCGCCCCTCCTGAAGCGTGTAGGCCCGCACCACGTCGTCGGGCAGCATGGTGATCTTGTAGCCCGGCATGTACACCGTCGACAGCCGGTTGCGCGCCAACTGGTCGAGGGGCGAGGACGGCTGCAGCGCCAGCCCCGGAGCTGCGATGTGGATGCCCACCGTCACCGTGCCGGTGCCCAGACCTTGCACGGACAGCGCGTCGTCGATCTCGGTGGTGGCGGAGTCGTCGATGGACCAGGCGGGCGCGGGGCCCAGCGGCAGGTCGTCGGTGATGGCGGGCGCAGGCAGGGCGGCAAAGCCCGTGCCCTTGGGAAAGTGCTCGAAGAGGAACCGTTTCCAGTGGAATTGGTACGGCGAATCGATGGCCCCGGCTTTTTGCAGCAGGGCCAGCGGCGCCAGGTGCGTGCTGCGGGACGCCTCGACCACCGCCTTGTACTCGGGGGCGTTCTTGTCGGGGCGAAAGAGGATGCGATAGAGCTGCTCGCGGACCGGGGCCGGGCATTCGCCCGCGGCCAGGGCCTGCGCCCAGTCGGTGATCTGCGCCTGCAGCTGTTTCTTTTTCTCGATGGCGACCAGTGCCTGCTGGACGATCTCGGCGGGCGCCTTGCGAAACCGCCCCTTGCCCGCGCGCCGGAAGTAGTGCGGCGCCTCGAACAGGCGAAACAGGGCGGCCGCCTGCTGCGCCAGGCTTGCGTGGACGCTGAAATAGTCGCGTGCCAGGTCGGCGAAGCCGAATTCCTCCTCGGGGGCGAATTCCCAGGCGAGCTCCAGCTCGATGCCCTGGGCCAGGTCCTGGGCCTGGGCAAGAAGGTCGGCGGGCTGGGGCTTGTCGAATTTCAGCAGGATGTGGGCCGCCTTCACCTTGACCCGCTTGCCGGTTTCCAGCTCGATTTGGGCGGACGCCTCGGCCTCCGAGAGGACCCGTCCCGCCTGGAATTTCCCGGCTTCTTCAAACAGTGCAAACATCCGGAGATTGTCCCATGGGCCCCCGGCCCGCTCCTGTCCCCGTGCCCGTGCCTACAGGCCCAGGAACGCCATCGCCTCTGCGATGTGGTCTGGAAAGTCGGTCAGCGCGTGGTCGCTGCCCGCCAGCAGCCGGATCCGCGCGCCCGGGTAGCGCCCGGTCATCTCGCGCCAGTCCAGGACTTCATCGCCCTGGGCGATCACCGCGAAATAGCGCTCGGGGCGCGTCACGGACCGGGGCGTCATGGCGACCAGTTCGTCCACGAAGCGCGGCTCGAAGAAGAAACGCTGCGCCGGGTCGTGCCAGGTCACCTGCTCGCCGATGTGGCGGGCCAGGTCGCGTGCCGGGTTCACCGCCGGATTGAGCAAGACGGCGCGGCAGCCTGTGGCCTCGGCCACGCAGGTGGCGTAGAAGCCCCCGAGCGAGGAGCCCATGACCCCCATCGACCCGGCAGGCCAGCCGGCGATGCCCCGCATCGCGAGGTCCAGGGCCTCGCGCGGCGAGGGCGGCAGCTGCGGGCACCACCAGGTCACGCCCGGGTGGTGCGCCTGCACCCACCGGGCGACCTGCATCGCCTTGGCCGAGCGCGGAGACGAGCGAAACCCGTGCAGGTACAGCAGATGCGTGACAGGTAGATTCATGGGAGCCCAAGCAGGTGGCAGGCGGATGATGCCACCCGCCATAATCGCGGGCCATGGCTGCCGTGTTCGAGAAACCCCCCTTGTGGCGTCGCTTCACGCCGCTGCTGCAAGGCTTGGACGGTCCCCTGGCCTTTGCCGTCTTCCTCCTGGCCTGCGCGGGCCTGGTCACGATGTATTCGTCGGGCCACGACCACGGCACGCGCTTCGTGGACCATAGCCGCAACATGCTGATTGCGGGCTTCGTGATGTTCGTCGTCGCCCAGGTCCCCCCCCAGCGCCTGATGGGCCTGGCCGTGCCCCTTTATGTGATGGGGGTGGCCCTCCTGATCGCGGTGGCGATCTTCGGCATCACCAAGAAGGGCGCCAAGCGTTGGATCAACGTGGGCATCGTGATCCAGCCCAGCGAGATCCTCAAGATCGCCATGCCGCTGATGCTGGCCTGGTGGTTCCAGAAGCGCGAGGGTCAGCTGCGACCCTTCGATTTCTTGGTGGCCGTTGCCTTGCTGGTGGTGCCGGTGGGCCTGATCATGAGGCAGCCTGACCTGGGCACCTCCCTGCTGGTGCTGGCCGCCGGCCTGTCCGTGATCTTCTTCGCCGGACTGCCGCTCAAGCTGATCATCCCGCCGGTCCTGCTGGCGGTGGTGGGCGTGGTGTTGCTGGTGGTGTTCGAGCCCCAGCTGTGCGCGTCTGGTAACCGCTGGCCGGTGCTGCACGACTACCAGCAGCAGCGGATATGCACCCTGCTCGATCCATCCCGCGACCCACTGGGCAAGGGCTTCCACATCATCCAGGGCATGATCGCCATCGGCTCGGGCGGCTTCTTCGGCAAGGGCTTCATGCAGGGTACGCAGACCCACCTGGAGTTCATCCCCGAGCGCACCACCGACTTTGCATTTGCTGCGTTTTCTGAAGAATTCGGCCTGCTGGGCAACTTGCTGTTGATCGCCGGTTTCATCTTCATGCTGGT
>JBEGVR010000059.1:0-8912 GCA_041178265.1 Pseudomonadota bacterium
AGGCGGCCACCGTGCCGCGCAGGCCCTTGATGAGGCGCATGTGCAACCACGACGCATAGTTGAGCCAGACGATCAGGGCCCAGGTTTCCTTGGGGTCCCAGCTCCAGTAGCCACCCCAGGCCTCGGCGGCCCACAGCGCGCCCAGCACCGTGGCGATGGTGAAGAAGGCGAAGCCGACAGCGATGGCCTTGTACATGACGTCGTCGAGCACCTCGAAGGACGGCAGCCGCTCGGCGATGCGCCGGCGCAGGGCGATGATGGCCGCCACCGCCAGGGCCGAGACGCCGAAGTACAGGGCCCAGTAGTCGCTCAGCCCCCCCTCGGGCGCCTTGCGGAACACCAGCGGCTCGAAGCACAGGACCACGCCCAGGCCCCATAGGGGCGCGAGCTTCCACCAGCGGGCCTCGGCGGCGTGCGACTTGATCAGGTAGGCGAAGGCCACCATGGCGGCCAGCGCAAAGGTGCCGTAGCCGACGAAGTTGGCGGGCACGTGCAGCTTCATCCACCAGCTCTTGAGGGCGGGCACCAGGGGCTGGATCTCGTGGGCCTCGCGCACCACGGTGTACCAGAGCAGGAAGCCAACGGCGGCACTCACCACCAGCATCACGAAGGCGCCCATCGTGCGCGTGCGGTACTGCTGCTCGAAGTACAGGTAGAACAGGGCCGTCATCCAACAGAACAGGACGAAAACCTCGTAGAGGTTGCTGACCGGGATGTGACCGATGTCGGGGCCGAGCTGGTGGCTTTCGTACCATCGCACCATCGTGCCGATCAGGGCCATGAGTACCGCGGCCCAGGCCAGGCCCGAGCCCAGTCGCTCCATCGTGTCGGCCTGGCCGCGCGCAAACATGCCGACCCAGTAAAAGGCCGTGCTCATGAAAAAGAGCATGCTCATCCAGAGGATGGCGGACTGGCTGGAGAGGAAGTACTTGAGCCAGAAGACCGTGTCGGCGCGCGCCAGGTCGCCCTGGTAGGCGCCGATGGCCAGCAGCGAGAGGCCGGCCACGCCCGCCGACAGCGCCTGCACCGGGCGCCAGAACCAGCCTAGCCAGATGGCGCAGGGGATGCTGCCCAGGAGGATGCCTTTCTCGTAGACATCCATCGAGGCGTGGTAGCGGTTGAATGCGTACAGGCCGCCGGCGATCACCAGGGCGGCAAACAGCCAGTCGCGCCAGTTGCGGCGGGCGAAGTAGCCTTCGTGGAGAGTCAGCGTGGTGGTGGCCGTGTTCATGGTGGCGTCGGGTCCAGCAGTTGGGTGCGCAGCCGCGCGAACTCGCGGTCGGTGTCCAGGGTCTTGCGGTTGGAGGACAAGGCCAGGGTGGCCTGGCTGCCTCCCTGAGCCTGCGGCGCCAGCCAGACCCAGAGGCGGCGCTCGCGCACGTAGAGCATCGCAAAAATGCCGATGATCAGCAACGCGCAGCCCAGGTAGACAATGTTGCGGCCAGGGGCACGCGCCACCTGAAAGACGCTGGCCTGGACCTGGGTGAAGTCCTTGAGCTGGAAGGCCATGGGGGCCGGGTAGAGCGCCAGGTCGCTCAGGGCCAGCACCGACTGGTTCATGAAGGCGCGGGTGGCGTCGGTCATGTCCAGGGGCTTGCGGCGGGTGCGCTCGCGGGCGATCTGGGCGACCTCGAACAGGGCGCCATTGACGATGCGCACCACCACCTCGCCGGCGCGGGCGCGGTCGGCCTCGGGGATGTTGGCTTCCATGAAGTCGGAGAGGGCCTGCAGCCCGGAAACCGGCTTGCCGTTGGCACCCGTCGGTGAGCCCTCGCCTGCGAACAGGTTGAGCGCGCGGCCCGCCGAGGCGGCCAGTTGCTGCGCGAGGTCGGGACGGGCGGGATCGGTGGCGCGGGCGGCGTACCGTCGCACGGCCTGGGCGCGCACCGCCGGGTCGGCCAGGGCCTCGCGCAGGCGCAGGAAGCCGTCCAGGGTGCCAGCCTCGTCGGCGGGCAGGCGCAGGTAGCGGAAGTTCTCGGCCGGCGTGTCACGCAGCCCCATGAGGAAGACGGGCACGCCGTCGCCCAGGTCCACCGGCTGCATGTAGTTGTGGAATTCGCGGGCCTGGCCGGCGGCGTCACGCAGCTTGTAGTTGATGCTGGGGCCGACGTTGCGCAAGGCCTTGTGGCTGACCGTCTTGTGGCCGGCGCCCAGGCGCGATTCGATGGCGTCCGCCAGGTCCACCTTGCGCACGTCGGTGGTGCTGGCGCTGCCCACCCCCTTGTCGCCGAAGTTCTCGACGTTGATCACGCGCAGGCCGGTGTATTCCAGCGTCATGGTGTCGGCGTCTGCGCCCTGCCCACGCGCCAGGGCGGTGGAGCCGCCGATGACGCCTTCGACCTCGAAGCGCTTGCCGGCGCCGGTCAGGGGCACGGCCTGCAGGCGGACGGTGGAACCGCCGTCGTCGAAGCTCGATTGGTAGATCTCGATGCCACGGTGGCGCGCGGGGTGGTTGACCTCGACGCGCTGGGGAATGGCCTGGCCGGTTTCGCGGTCGTGGATCACGATCTCGCTGGCGAAGAGCTTGGGCATGCCGGTCGAGTAGTACTCGACGATGAATTTCTTCAGCTCGATGGAAAAGGGCAGCTCCTGCAGCAGGATGCCGTCGCTCTGGTTCAGGATGGCGGTGGCGGACTGCATGCCCTCGCCCACCATGACGTTGCCGCGGAAGGTGGGGTTGGTGGCGGGCAGGCGGTGCGCAGGCTGGACATCGGCGATCATGCCGCCGCCGGTGTAGGGGGTCTTGCCGCCCCAGAGCATCTGGGCACGCACGATCAGGTCGCCATCGAGCAGTCCCCCCACGCACACCAGCACGATGGCGCTGTGGGCGGCGATGTAGCCGATCTTGTTGGCGGCGCCCGCACGGGCCGCGACCATCCAGCCCGCACCGGCGACGCCTTCGCGCCGCTGCAGCTTGACCTTCCAGCCGGCGCGCACCAGGGCGTCGCCGATGCGGTGGGCGGCGGCCTCGGGCACGTCGCCCATCGTGCCCTGGGCGCGGTGGGCGAAGGCCTGCAGGCTTTGTTCTCGGATGCTTTCCTTGTGCGCGCGCAGGTCCGCGACGATCTTGGGCGTGTTGCGGGCGATGCACAGCGAGGTGCTGACCACCAGGAAGGCCAGGATCAGGAGGAACCACCAGGCGCTGTAGACGGCATTGAGCTTGAGGGCAGAAAAGAGCTGCGCCCAGAAGGGGCCGAACTGGTTGACGTAGTTGACCGCCGGTTCGTGCTGCTTGAGGACGGTGCCGATCACGGAGGCGATGCAGATCACCGTGAGCAGGGAGATCGCAAAGCGCATGGACGACAACACTTCCACCGCCGCGCGCAGCGGGCGAGGGCCTGTGGAGACTTCAAGTCCCTGGGTGGAGGTCGTCATGGGCGAAAGGGCGTCACCAAAGAAAAAGGCGGAACCCCAGAGGAGTTCCGCCTGTTTGGGGGTGCGTCAGCGGTACGAGTTCCCGCCGCGATCAGCGCAAGCCTGCCACGTAGTCCGAGACCGCGCGGATCTCGCGGTCATTGAGCTTGGCGGCAACCTGGGTCATTTGCAGGTTGTTCTTGCGCACGCCGTCGCGGAAGGCGGTGAGCTGGGCGGTGGTGTAGTCGGCGTGCTGGCCCGACAGGCGCGGGTACTGCGAGGGGATGCCGGCGCCGTTGGGGCTGTGGCACCCGGCGCAGGCAGCGACCTGACGGTCGGCGATGCCGCCGCGCCAGATGCGCTCGCCCAGGGCGACGAGTTCCTTGTCCTTGGCGAAGCCGGGCTTGGCCTTCTGGGTGGCCAGCCAGGCGGCGATGTTCTTCATGTCGGCGTCGCCCAGGGTGGCGGCCATGCCCTGCATGATGGCGTTGGCCCGCTTCCCGGACTTGTACTCCTGCAGCTGCTTGACCAGGTATTCGGGGTGTTGCTGGGCCAGCTTCGGGTTGGCTGGCGTGCCGGAATTGCCGTCGGCGCCGTGGCAGGAGGCGCAGACAGCCGTGAAGCGGGCTTCGCCCTGCACCAGGTCGGGCTTGGCGGGCGCGGCGGGCTTGGCTGCGGCAGCCGGGGCCGCAGGAGTGGCCGCCAGCGCGGACATCACGGGCGCCGCGAGCAGGACAGCGGCGAGCAGGCAGGTGTGCAACTTCATGGTGAGGGGGTGTCTGGGCGGTAGGCGCGAAACCGAACGATTCTACAATGCCGCACCTGCGCCCCCTGCGGGCGCCGCCCCTTTCCCCCATGACCCCTCCCTCGGGCCCGTCGGCCCACCCCGCAGCTGGCCCCGTGCCGGCCGGTGCCTCCCCCTCGGCGGGCGGTGCCACCCCGGCCCAGGCCCTGGGCTGGATGCATACCGCCAAGTTCCTGACCACGGCGCCCACCCTGGAGTGGCTGCCCCCGCACGGCTACCCGGAGATCGCCTTCGTGGGGCGCTCCAACGCGGGCAAGTCCACCTGCATCAACACCCTCACCCAGCAAAAGCGACTCGCCTTCGCTTCCAAGACGCCCGGACGCACCCAGAGCATCAACCTGTTCACCCTGGGCCGCCAGGGCGTGACCGACGCGGTGCTGGCCGACCTGCCCGGATACGGCTACGCCGCCGTGCCCAAGCAGGACAAGCTGCGCTGGCAGCGGGTGATGGCCAACTACCTCGTGAGCCGCGAGAACCTGCTGGGGGTGGTGCTCCTGTGCGACCCGCGCCACGGCCTGACCGAGCTGGACGAGATCCTGCTGGACGTGATCCGCCCGCGTGTCGAGGCCGGACTGAAATTCCTGGTGCTCCTGACCAAGGCCGACAAGTTGAACAAGACCGAGGCGGCCAAGGCCCTGTCCATCGCCCGCCTGCAGGCCGGCGGCGGCGAGGTCAAGCTGTTCTCCGCGCTCAAGAAAAAAGGCGTGGAGGAGACCGCCCACCTGCTGTGGCAATGGACGCACCCGGCGGGCGAGGACGGGGCGGCCAAGCCGCCCGCCGCCTGAAGGCCACACCAGGACCCAGCCCGTGATCGAGACCTTCCTGCAGCCCCTGCCCCACGGCATCGCGCTCAGCTGCCGCGCGGCGGGCGCGCGGGGACGGCCGGTGCTGATGTTCCTGCACGGGTTTCCGCAGGCCGCCTTCGTGTGGGACGAACTGCTGGCGCATTTTTCGCAGCCCGCGCATGGCGGCTACCGCTGCATCGCCCCCAACCTGCGCGGCTACGAGCAGTCCAGCGCCCCGGCGGACGTGGCGGCCTACCGCGCCAAGCACCTGGTGCAGGACATCGCGGCCCTGATCGACACCGAAACCGGGGGCGCGCCGGTGGCGGCCCTGGTGGCGCACGACTGGGGCGGCGCGGTGGCCTGGAACCTGGCCAACCAGCAGCCGCAGCGGCTGGAGCGGCTCGTGATCATCAACTCGCCGCACCCGGGGACCTTCCTGCGCGAACTGCGATCGAACCCGCGCCAGCAGGCGGCCAGCGCGTACATGAACTTCCTGGTGCGCCCCGATGCCGAGGCCCTGCTGGCCGCCGACGACTACCGGCGCCTGTGGCCCTTCTTGGAAGGCGAGCGCGGCGCGACCTGGCTGACCGAGGCGGTCAAGGACCGCTACCGCGCCCACTGGCGCGGCGGACCCGGCCTGGCGGGCGGCTGCAACTACTACCGGGCGTCGCCGATGCGTCCGGCCACCCCCGAAGATCCTGGCGCAAATGCGATCGAGCTGCCCGATGCGGCGCTCACGGTGCACCGGCCAACGCTGGTGATGTGGGCCATGGACGACACGGCCTTGCTGCCCGGGCTGGTGGACGGCCTGGAGCGGTGGGTGCCTGACCTCACCCTGGAGAAAATCCACGGGGCCAGCCACTGGGTGCTGCATGAGCAGCCCGAACGCGTGATCGCGGGGCTGCAGGCCTTCCTCGCGCGCGAAATCTCAGGCGTGCGCGCTCAATAGACCGGCGGCTCGCCCGGCGGGCGGGTCTTGAAGCGCCGGTGCACCCAGAAATACTGCGCAGGAGATTCGCGCACCCATTGCTCGATGCAGCGATTCATGCGCTGGGCATCGGCCACCGGGTCGTCGGTAGGGAAGTCCTCCCAGGGCGGGAGGTAGCGCACGCGATAACCCTGCCCCCCAGGCAGCAGCGTGACCAGCACCGGCTGCACCGTCATGCCCAGCGCCCGCGCCATGCGCGAGGGCGCCAGCAGCGTGGACGCGGGCACGCCGAAGAACGGAATGAACTGTGCATCGCGCTCGCCAAAGTCCATGTCCGGCAGGTTGAAGAAGCCGTAGCCCTGTCGCACCGCCTTGAGCATCGGCCGCGCGCCTTCGGCCCGGGCGAAGATCGCGGTGTTGCCATGGCGCAGACGTGCGCGGCGCATGGCGGCATCGATCACCGGGTTGGACTGCGCCTGGTAGATCGAGGCCAGGCCCCGGCGGATGTTCAGCTGCGTGGCCACGCCCGCCACGTCGAGACCGACGAAGTGCGGCACCAGCCACATCACCGGCCCGGGATGGCGGTCGGCGAAGCTCCAGTCGCCCTCGATGTGGATCAGGCGTTTCAGGCGTGCAGGCGGCGCGAACCACAGCACCCCACGCTCAAGGACGCTGCGGCTGAACCAGGTGAAGACCTCGCGGCCGAGGCGCTCGCGCTCGGGAATGTCCATCTGCGGGAAGCACAGCGCCAGGTTGCGCATCGTCACGCGCCGGCGCGAAGCCGCGAACCGCCACAGTACGCCGCCGACGGCATGGCCCAGAGCCGCCTGCCACGACAGGGGCAGGCCATGCAGCAGCCAAAGCGCGGCAAGCACGGCGTAACCACCCAGTCGGGACATCAATCGCTTCATGCGCCGGCCGGGTCTTGCGGATTCGCCTGCGGGGCCGGTGCACGCGGCGGCTTGTAGCGCCCATAGCTCCAGAGGTATTGCTGTGGGCATTCGCGGATCAGGCGCTCGATGTCCGCATTGACCTGGGCCACGGCCTCGGGCAGCGCGTTGGGCAGGGGCGCCTGCAGCTCGCGCGCGTGCAGCCGGTAGCCGCGGCCCGCAGGCAGGCGCTCGCCCCACACCAGGCGCACCTGTGCGCCGGTCTGCTGCGCGAGGCGGGCGGCCAGGGTCATGGTGTAGGCGCCGCGGCCGAAGAAAGGGGCCCACAGGCCCATGCCCTCGGGCGGTACCTGGTCAGGCAGCAGGCCGACGGCCTGGCCCTGTCGCAGGGCGCGGATCATGTGGCGCACGCCGGCCAGCGTCGTGGGCACGGGCGCCAGACCGGGCCGCTGGCGCGAAGCGGCCACGAGCGGGGCGATCCAGGCCTTGCGCGCCGGCCGGAACAAGACCGTCAGCGGGCCATGGGCCGCCTGGTAGCGTGCTGCCAGGGCCTGGGCCACGACCTCGAAGCACCCCAGGTGGGGCGTGAGCAGCACCACGCCCTGGCCCTGGTCGTAAGCCGCGTCGATGCAGGCCAGGTTGTCCCATTCGATCGCGGGCATGGGCGCCAGCCACAGGCGGGGCAATTCGGCCACCATGCGCCCGATGTGGGCGACTGCCGGCCGCACCCGGGCAAAGCCGTAGCCGGCCTGCGCCGCGTGGTCCAGGAAGCGGCGCCGGTAGGTGGCCGAGGCCAGGAACACGCACCAGCCCAGGACGGCGCCGATCGCATGCAGCCCGCGCAGCGGCACGTGAGACAGCAGGCGAAAGAGCGACAGCATGGGGATTGGGAAGGAAATGGCCGCGACGGACGCTGAAGCGATTAGAATCGACGGGTCGCCGAGTTATTGAACTACTTGCAGGGCGACGTTAAACAACACTGCTAAAGCGTTCGCCGAAGCTCCCGCAAAGGCAACGCGCCCTTCAACACGTGGAGTATCTCAAATGGCGAACGATTACCTTTTTACCTCTGAATCCGTGTCCGAAGGCCACCCCGACAAGGTGGCCGACCAGATCTCGGACGCGATCCTCGATGCGATCTTCGCGCAGGACCCGCGCTCTCGCGTGGCTGCCGAAACCCTGACCAACACCGGCCTGGTGGTGCTGGCGGGCGAGATCACCACCAACGCGCACGTGGACTACATCCAGGTGGCGCGCGACACCATCAAGCGCATCGGCTACGACAACACCGAATACGGCATCGACTACAAGGGCTGCGCGGTCATGGTCTGCTACGACAAGCAGTCCAACGACATCGCGCAGGGCGTGGACCACGCCAGCGACGACCACCTGAACACCGGCGCCGGCGACCAGGGCCTGATGTTCGGCTACGCCTGCGACGAGACGCCCGAACTCATGCCCGCACCGATCCACTACGCCCACCGCCTCGTGGAGCGCCAGGCGCAACTGCGCAAGGACGGCCGCCTGCCTTTCCTGCGCCCGGACGCCAAGAGCCAGGTGACCATGCGCTATGTCGATGGCAAGCCCCACAGCATCGACACCGTGGTGCTCTCCACCCAGCACAGCCCCGAGCAGAGCGACGGCAACAAGATGAAGGCCTCCTTTGTCGAGGCGGTGATCGAGGAGATCATCAAGCCGGTGCTGCCCAAGGAGTGGCTCAAGGACACCCGCTACCTGATCAACCCCACCGGCCGCTTCGTGATTGGCGGCCCGCAGGGAGACTGCGGCCTCACGGGCCGCAAGATCATCGTCGACACCTATGGCGGCGCCTGCCCGCATGGGGGCGGCGCGTTCTCGGGCAAGGACCCGTCCAAGGTGGACCGTTCGGCCGCCTACGCCGCGCGCTATGTGGCCAAGAACGTGGTCGCCGCCGGCCTGGCCAAGCAGTGCCAGGTGCAGGTGGCCTACGCGATCGGCGTGGCCAAGCCGATGAACGTGACGGTATATACCGAAGGCACTGGCGTCATCCCCGACGAGAAGATCGCCGCCATCGTCAATGAGGTCTTCGACCTGCGTCCGAAGGGCATCATCCAGATGCTGGACCTGCTGCGTCCGATCTACGAGAAGACCGCGGCGTACGGGCACTTCGG
>JBEGVR010000060.1:0-6265 GCA_041178265.1 Pseudomonadota bacterium
GCCCTGGCGGTTTTCATTGAGCAGGCGGATGGCGCGCTCGTTGCGGATCTTGTTGGCCTTGTACTGGGGCATGGAGTCCGGCAGGTCGCGGTAGACACCGCCCGGACGGAAATACGCGGCGTGCATGCGCGCGCCCGAGACCGCCTCGTACATGTCGAACAGATCCTCGCGCTCACGGAAGGCGTAGATTAGGACGTTCATCGCGCCGCAATCGAGACCGTGCGCGCCAAGCCATAGCAGGTGATTCAAGAGGCGCGTGATTTCCGAGAACATGACGCGGATGTACTGCGCGCGCTCCGGGACCTCGACACCCATCATCTTCTCGATCGTGAGGCAGTACGCGTGCTCGTTGCACATCATCGAGACGTAGTCCAGGCGGTCCATGTAGGGCAGCGACTGGATGTAGGTGCGGGTTTCGGCCAGCTTCTCGGTGGCGCGGTGCAAGAGGCCGATGTGCGGGTCGGCGCGCTGAATCACCTCGCCATCGAGCTCCAGGACCAGGCGCAGCACGCCGTGGGCTGCGGGGTGCTGGGGGCCGAAGTTCAGGGTGTAGTTCTTGATTTCCGCCATATCAGCAATCCCCCCCGAAGCGGCCTGCGGCCGCCCGTTGCTCGCGGCCAGAGTCCGCGGCCCTTCGGATCGTCCAAACCTGCGCAGGCAGGTTCGGAGCCGCGATCCTGAGCCCCCCAAGGGGGCAACGCCGGTGGCCCGGCAAAGCCGGTTCCACGGCGTTCACTCGAAAAGTCACTCGCATCTCGAGAGAGTTCTTCTTCATGGCTTGATCCCGCCGTAGTTCTCTTCGCGGATGGTGCGCGGCGTGATCTCGCGCGGCTCGATGGTGACCGGCTGGTAGATCACGCGCTGGCGCTCGGGGTCGTAGCGCATCTCGACGTGGCCGGACACCGGGAAGTCCTTGCGGAACGGGTGGCCGATGAAGCCGTAGTCGGTGAGGATGCGGCGCAGGTCGGCATGCCCCTCGAAGACGATGCCAAAAAGGTCGAACGCCTCGCGCTCGAACCAGTTGGCGGAATTCCACAAGCCGTTGACGGAGTCGACCACGGGCAGGTCGTCGTCGGGCGCGAACACGCGCAGGCGCACGCGCTGGTTCAGGCTCACGGACTGCAGGTGGCTGACCACCGCATAACGCGCGCCGTCCCAGGTGCCGTTGCCGTAGTCGGAATAGTCGATGCCGCACAGGTCGATCAGCTGCTCGAACTGGCAGCCCGGCGCGTCGCGCAGTGCTTTTGCGGCCTTCAGGTAATCGGCGGCGGCCACCGTGACGGTGACTTCCTCCAGGCGCAGGTCGATGCGCTTGGCCAGGTCGCCAAGCGTGCCCGCGATCGTGGACTTCAGGGCCTCGGGGTCGACGGCGTAGGCGGTGGTGGTCATCGTGGTCAGGCCCGGGCGATGGTCTGGGTGCGGCGGATCTTCTGCTGCAGCTGGATGATTCCGTACAACAGGGCTTCGGCGGTGGGCGGGCAACCGGGCACGTAGACGTCGACCGGCACGATGCGGTCGCAGCCGCGAACCACCGAATAGCTGTAGTGGTAGTAGCCGCCGCCGTTGGCACACGAGCCCATGGAGAGCACCCAGCGCGGTTCGGGCATCTGGTCGTAGACCTTGCGCAGGGCCGGGGCCATCTTGTTGCACAGGGTGCCGGCAACGATCATCAGGTCGGACTGGCGCGGGCTGGGACGGAACAGCATGCCGAAGCGGTCGATGTCGTAGCGGGCCGCGCCCGCATGCATCATCTCCACCGCGCAGCAGGCCAGACCGAAGGTCATGGGCCAGAGCGAGCCGGTCTTGGCCCAGTTGATCACCGAATCCACCGTGGTGGTGACGATGCCCTTGTCGAGGATGCCTTCGTTTGCCATAGCCTTTACTTCCTTGCGCGGGCGCGCCCGCACGCTGCGACGCTCACTCCCAGTCGAGGGCGCCCTTTTTCCATTCGTAGATGAAACCCACGACCAGGATGGCCAGGAACACCATCATCGACCAGAAGCCCACAGGGCCGATCTCCTTGAGCGCCACGGCCCAGGGGAAGAGGAAAGCGATTTCGAGATCGAACAGGATGAAGAGGATGGCCACCAGGTAGTAGCGCACGTCGAATTTCATGCGGGCGTCTTCGAAGGCTTCGAAGCCGCATTCGTAGGGGGAATTCTTGGCGGCGTCGGGTTTGTCGAAACCCGCGGAGGACGAGAGAACAAAGCCCAGGAGTTGGGGTACGACCCCGACGCCTATGCCCACCAAAATGAAAAGGAGGACGGGGAGGTAGGGCTCAAGGTTCATCTGGGCTCCGCAACCACTGCTGCCACGGACGGGGGCCGTGACTCTTCTTGTCTGGTGCCGTCGGCGAGACTCGAACTCGCACAGCTTTCGCCACTACCCCCTCAAGATAGCGTGTCTACCAATTTCACCACGACGGCGTTGTCGTTTTGTCCAATTTGCCCGGCCAGCGCGAGGCACGTGACTGCTTTCCGAACAGCCCCCGAGTTTACCCTCAAACCATGACGCCTCCCTTGTCCGAAGGGCATAAAGCGCAAGAGCCCGCGATGCGGGTCCTCGGGGTGTCCTGTGTCTGGTGTCCGGTGGCCAAGTGACGGCGGGCGGCGCCCGCGCCGGGTCAGCGCGCCGGAATCTGGGCCGCGCCGGAGGCCCCTGCGGCAGGCGGCACCGGGGCGGGTGCGACAGGCACTGAGGAGGCAGCGGGTACGGGCGCTGTGCTGCCCGGGATCTGGGCGGCAGCACCGGAGGCGGCACCTCCAGCGGGGGCCGCTGGCGCGCCGGTGGCGGCGCGCTCCAGCACGCTGCCGGTGTCCGCCGGACGCGCGCTGCCCAGGTAGGCCAGGCCCAGCGTGCACAGGAAGAACACCGTGGCCAGGACGGCGGTGGTGCGCGAGAGGAAGTTGGCACTGCCGCTGGCACCGAACAAACTGCCCGAACTGCCGCCGCCGAAGGCCGCGCCCATGTCGGCGCCCTTGCCGTGCTGCACCAGGATCAGGCCGATCATGCCCAGCGCCGACAGGAGCTGGACGGTCAGGATCACGTTGAAGAGAAAACTCATGAAAAAGGACTCCTAGGGGTGGGCCAGCCACTCAGGCGGCGGCGGAAGCAATGATCTGGAGGAAGTCGGGGGCCTTGAGCGAGGCGCCACCAATGAGGCCGCCGTCGATGTCGGGCTGTGCCAGCAGGGTGGCGGCATTGGCCGCATTCATGCTGCCGCCATACAGCAGGCGGATGCGGTCGCTGCGGGTGGTGGCGGCCTGTAACTGCGCGCGCAGCAGGGCGTGCACCTGCTGCGCCTGTTGCGGCGTGGCGGTCTTGCCGGTGCCAATCGCCCACACGGGCTCGTAGGCCACCACGATCTCGCTGATGCAGTGGCCGTTGTCATGGATCACCGCGGCCAGCTGGCGCTTGACGACTGGCTCGGTCTGGCCGGCTTCGCGTTCGGCCAGGGTTTCACCCACGCAGACGATGGGCGTGATGCCCTGGGCCAGGGCGGCACGGGCCTTATGGGATACGAGGGCATCGGTCTCGCCGTGGTACTGGCGGCGCTCGGAGTGGCCGACGATCACATAGCGCGTGCCGAAGTCACGCAGCATGCGGGCCGAGACCTCGCCGGTGTAGGCGCCCTGCTCGTGCTCGGACACGTCCTGGGCGCCCAGCCAGAGGGCGCTGCCCCGACACAGGACCTGAACCTGGGGCAAGTAGGGCGCGGGCACGCACACCGCGGCGTCGCAACGCGCAGCGTGGGCAGACAGGCCCGCCACCACGGCGCGCACCAGGGCCTCGTTGGCCTCGGTACTGCCGTTCATCTTCCAGTTGCCGGCAATGAGTTTCTTCTTCATGGCAGGTGGGGCGGTGCAATCAGGGGGTTCACCACGTCAGCACGATCTTGCCGACGTGCTGGTTGGATTCCATGAGTGTGTGGGCCTCGGCCGCACGCGCCGCCGGAAACGTGGAATGGATCACGGGCTTGATCTTGCCTGCCGCGATCAGGGGCCACACATGCTGGCGCAGCGATTGCGCGATGGCCGACTTGAAGGCCACGGGGCGCGGGCGCAGGGTGGAGCCGGTGATCTGCAGGCGGCGGCGCAGCACCAGGCCGGCATTGAATTCGCTCTTGACGCCGCCTTGCACCGCGATGATCACAAGGCGCCCGTCCTCGGCCAGGCACTCGACCTCGCGCGCCACGTAGGCACCCGCCACCATGTCGAGAATGACATTGACGCCCTGGCCCCCGGTGCGGCGCTTGGCCTCTTCGGCGAAATCGTGCGTGCGGTAGTTGATGGCGTGGTCGGCGCCCAGCGCCAGGCAGGCCTGGCACTTGGCGTCGCTGCCCGCGGTGACGATGACGGTGGCGCCCATCGCCTTGGCCATCTGGATGGCGGTGACGCCGATGCCGCTGGAGCCGCCCTGCACCAGCAGGGTCTCGCCGGCCTGCAGGCGGGCGCGGTCGAAGACGTTGCTCCAGACGGTGAAGAAAGTCTCAGGCAGCGAGGCCGCCTCGAGGTCGGTCAGGCCGGCGGGCACGGGCAGGCACTGGCCGACCGGGGCGGTGCAGTACTGCGCGTAGCCGCCGCCCGCGACCAGGGCGCAGACGCGGTCGCCCGCCTTCAGGCCCGCGGCCGCCATGGCTGCGGTGTCGCCGCCCTCGATCACGCCGGCGATTTCCAGGCCGGGGATGTCAGAGGCGCCGGGCGGCACCGGGTAGTTGCCAGTGCGTTGCAGCACGTCAGGCCGGTTGACCCCACTGGCGGTCACGCGCACCAGCACCTCGCCCGCGCCTGCGACAGGCATCGGGCGCTCGGCCATTTGCAGTACCTCGGGGGCGCCGTAGGCGCGGATCTCGACGGCTTTCATGGGGGCTTTTCGTCAAAAAGCCCGTGCCGGCAGGCACGGGCTGTGTTTCGAGGTAGGCGCCTTATTCGCCCTGCGCCTCAGGCTGCGGCTCGCGCGCGGGGCGATCGAGCAGCGCCTTCATGGACAGCTTGACGCGGCCCTTCTCGTCGGTCTCGAGCACCTTGACGCGCACGATCTGGCCTTCGGACAGGTAGTCGGTGACCTTCTCGACGCGCTCGTGGGCGATCTGGCTGATATGCAGCAGGCCGTCCTTGCCGGGCAGCAGGTTGACCAGCGCGCCGAAGTCCAGGATCTTGGTGATCGGGCCTTCGTAGACCTTGCCGATCTCGACTTCGGCGGTGATCTGCTCGATGCGCTGCTTGGCCACGTCGGCCTTGGCGGCGTCGGTGGCGGCGATGGTGATGGTGCCGTCTTCCTCGATGTTGATCTGGCAGCCGGTCTCTTCGGTCAGCGCGCGGATCACGGCACCGCCCTTGCCGATCACGTCGCGGATCTTCTCGGGGTTGATCTTCATGGTGTACAGCTTGGGGGCAAAGCTGCTCACCTCGGTCTTGGCCTCGCCCATGGCGTCCTGCATCTTGCCCAGGATATGCATGCGCGCTTCCTTGGCCTGGGCCAGGGCGACCTGCATGATTTCCTTGGTGATGCCCTGGATCTTGATGTCCATCTGCAGGGCGGTGATGCCGTGGGTGGTGCCGGCGACCTTGAAGTCCATGTCACCCAGGTGATCTTCATCGCCCAGGATGTCGGTCAGCACCGCGAAACGGTTGCCGTCCTTGATCAGGCCCATGGCGATGCCGGCCACGTGGGCCTTCATCGGGACGCCCGCGTCCATCATGGCCAGGCATCCGCCGCAGACGGAGGCCATCGACGAGGAGCCATTGGACTCGGTGATCTCGGAGACCACGCGGATGGTGTAGGGGAATTCTTCCTTGGTGGGCAGGCAGGCGGCAAGCGCGCGCTTGGCCAGGCGCCCGTGGCCGACTTCGCGGCGCTTGGTGGACCCCATGCGACCGACTTCTCCGGTGGCAAAGGGAGGCATGTTGTAGTGGAACAGGAAGCGGTCTTCGAATTCGCCGGCCAGCGCGTCGATGCGCTGGGCGTCGCGCTCGGTGCCCAGGGTGGTGATCACCAGGGCCTGGGTCTCGCCACGCGTGAACAGGGCCGAGCCGTGCGTGCGGGGAAGCACGCTGTTGCGGATCTCGATGGGGCGCACGGTGCGGGTGTCGCGGCCGTCGATGCGCGGTTCGCCGGACAGGATCTGGCTGCGCACGATGTTGGATTCGATCGCGAACAGCAGGTCATCGACCTTGCCGGCTTCGTAATCGGCGCCTTCGGCCTTCAGGCTGGCGTGGATGGCGGCAGACGCCTCGCGCAGGGCCTGGGTACGGGCCTGCTTGGA
>JBEGVR010000061.1:0-8017 GCA_041178265.1 Pseudomonadota bacterium
CCTTCCGGCCAACAACGTGCTGCTCACGGGCGCGCGCGGCACCGGCAAGTCGTCCCTGATCAAGGCCTGCCTCAATGAATACGCGCCGCGCGGGCTGCGCCTGATCGAGGTGGACAAGGCCGATCTCACCGACCTGCCGGACATCATCGACGTGGTGGCCGAGCGCCCTGAGAAATTCATCGTTTACTGCGACGACCTGAGCTTCGAAGATGGTGAACCCGGCTACAAGGCCCTCAAGTCCATGCTCGACGGATCGGTCACGGCGGCCACGCCCAATGTGCTGATCTACGCCACGAGCAACCGCCGCCACCTGCTGCCCGAGTACATGAAGGAGAACCTCACTTACACCCACACCGACGACGGCGAGGTGCATCCCGGCGAGGTGGTCGAGGAAAAGATCTCGCTGTCCGAACGCTTCGGCCTGTGGGTCAGCTTCTATCCCTTTAGCCAGGACGAATACCTGGCCATAGTGGCCCAGTGGCTTTCCGCCCTGGGCGTGGCGGCCGCGAAGATCGAGGCGTGCAAGCCCGAGGCCCTGGTGTGGGCCCTCGAGCGCGGCTCGCGCTCGGGCCGCGTGGCTTACCAGTTCGCACGCGATTTCGTGGGCCGCCAGTGAGTTCGCCCGCCAGCGCGCCGGTGCGGGTCGCCGATGGCGATCGCCCCCGCGAGGGCGGCGTCGACCGGCCCGAGGTGCAAGTTGCGGTCGGCGTGCTGGTACGTCCAGACGGCTGCTTCCTCCTGACCTCACGCCCGCCGGGCAAGGCCTACGCGGGCTACTGGGAGTTCCCGGGCGGCAAGATCGAGTCCGGCGAAACCGTGCACGCGGCCCTGCGCCGGGAGTTGCAGGAGGAGATCGGCCTCACCATCGGAGACTCGCACCCCTGGAAGGTCGAACGCGTGGACTACCCGCATGCGCTGGTGCGGCTGCACTTTCGCAAGGTCTTTGAATGGACCGGCGAACTGCAGATGCGCGAGGGGCAGTCCTTCGCCTGGGAGACGCTGCCGGTGCGGTCGGCTCCGGTGCTGCCCGGGACCGTGCCCGTGCTCGAGTGGTTCGCTCTGGAACGCGACTTTGTGGGGGCCACGCATGCGGTGCCCCCGGCTCCCTCGTCCCCCGTTGCGGGCTGAATCCCGCGCACCTCAGGCGCAGAGGGTCAGCTCGAAGGGCACGTCGTCCTGGCTGGCCTGCAGGCGCTCGCCTGGTTCGTGCCTCATGAGACGCACCGCTACCATCAGGCGGTTGCCGCTGATCTCGGGAACGAGGTTGAGCGAGGGGTCGATGCGCAGGCGCATCAGCTGGAAGGTGCGGCCCTGGGGCAGGGCCTGCTGAAGATGCCCGCCCGAAGCCATCACCTTCTGGGCCGCACCGGCGTCGCGCATGAGCTTCAGCAGCAGCCTGATCGAGTCGGCCAGGGTGACCAGCGGGGCCACCAAGCGCAGCAGGTCAGACTGGCGGCGCGCGGGCTCCAGCTGCTGCCACGCGTGGTAGGCCGGCAGGTCGAATTCGCAGGTGCCGCCGGGAATTCCGATGCGGCTGCGGATGCTCATGAGCCAGTCGTTCTCGGCCAGGGTCTGGCCAGCCTTGCCCGCCTGGGTGTTGAGTGCGCTGAAGCCGGCGTCGAGCTGGTCGATGACATCGCGCAGCAGGTCTTCGGAGATGGCCGGGTTGCCGCGCAGGGACGACAGGGCGATCTTCTGTTTCTCGAGGTCCTTCATGACGTCGGACTTCAGGTCGGCGCGCGCCGCGACGTCCATGATTTCGAAGAGGGTGGCCAGGGCGTGGTGGTGGTCGACCGGGTGATCGCGGGACACCAGCAGGCTGAGCCGGCGGAACAACTGCTCGAGCCGCAGGTAGGTGCGGATGCGCTCGTTGAACGGGTATTCGTACAGGATCACGACAGCCGCGATCATAGCCCGAAGCGCTCTGCCGCCTGGCGGACCTCCTGCTCCAGGTGGTCGAGGGACAGGCCCTCATTGCAGATCACGATGTCGGCGGCGGCCAGGCGCCGGGCCCGTGGGGCCTGCGCCGCGAGGATCGCGCGCACCTGGGGCTCGTCCATCGCGTTGCGGGCCATCACGCGGGCGACTTGCGTTTCCGGTCGGCAGTCCACCACCACCACCCGGTCGAGTTCGGCGCGCCAGTGGCCGGATTCCACGAGCAAGGGGATGTCGTAGACGAGGCATGGCCTGCCCTGCGCACGGGCGAGGGCTTCTTCCTCGGCGATGGCGGCTCCCACCCAGGGGTGGACAAGGGCTTCGAGGTCGGCCCGGGCCGACGGGTCGCTGAAGGCGTGTTCCCGCATCCGCGCCCGCTCCAGGCTGCCGTCGGCAGCGATGAAGGCGAGTCCGAAGCGCTCACGGATACCCGGCATGGCCGCACCGCCCGGCGCGGTGACGCCGCGGGCCATGGCATCGGCATCCACCGTGGCGGCCCCCAGGGCGGCCAGCATCCGCAAGACGGTGCTCTTGCCACTGCCGATGCCGCCGGTCAGTCCGATGCGTTGCATAAATCAGGCTTGCAGCCTCGGCCGAGCCGCCTCAGCGCGCAAGGACCTCCCAGAACCACGAGGCGCCGCCAGCCATGGCGGCCAGCCCGCCCAGGGCCAGGAAGGGGCCGAAGGGCACATAGCCGTCCTCGCGCAAGTTGCCTCTGACTTTCATGGTGATGCCGACTCCTGCCCCGGTGGTGGAAGCCAGCAGGATAACGGGGATCAGCGCCTGCCACCCCAGCCAGGCGCCCAGCGCGGCGAAGAGCTTGAAGTCGCCGTAGCCCATGCCCTCCTTGCCAGTCACCCGCAGGAAGGCCTGATGCACGCACCACAATGCGAGGTAGCCGGCCACCGCACCCCAGAACGCATCGGCCAGGGCCACGCCGCTCCAGCCCAGGGCTGCCGCGATCAGCCCGGCCCACAGCAGGGGCAGGGTGAGGTCGTCGGGCAGCAGCGTGGTGTCCCAGTCGATGGCTGCCAGGGCCAGCAAGGTCGCCCCGAAGCCGGCCCAGGCCGCCCCGGTGGGGGTGAAGCCCCAGCGCCAGGCGACGTAGCCGAAGACCGCAGCGGTGGACAGTTCGATCAGGGGATAACGCGGGCTGATACGCCCGGCGCAGGCCGAGCAGCGTCCCCGCAGCAGCAGCCAGCTCAGGACGGGCACGTTCTCCCAGGCCGCGAGCTGGTGGCCGCACTGCGGGCAGGCCGAACGCGGATGCGCCAGGCTGAAGGCGGGGCCCGGCGCCGGCGGCCGGCCGGCGTGGCGAGCCTCTTCGTCGGCCCAACGCCGCTCGAGGATCCGAGGCAGGCGGTGGATGACGACGTTCAGGAAGCTGCCGACCACCAACCCCAGGAGGAGGGCAGCCGCCAGGATGAGGCCAGGCTGCGCCGCCATCAGACCACCTGCCCCAGCTTGAAGATGGGCAGGTACATCGACACCACGATGCCGCCCACCACGCCACCGAGGAATACGATGATCACCGGCTCCAGGAGGCTGGACAGGCCGGCCACCGTGTCGTCGACCTCGGATTCGTAGAAGTCGGCCGCCTTGTTCAGCATGTGATCCAGCGACCCCGACTCTTCGCCGATGGCGCACATCTGCAGGACCATCGAGGGAAACACCCGGGCCTGGGTCATGGCGGTGGTCAGGCTGCTGCCGCTGGAGACGTCTTTCTGGATGCGGCGAGTGGCCTCGAGGTAGAGGCTGTTGCCGGCGGCGCCTCCCACCGATTCGAGGGCCTCCACCAGGGGCACGCCGGCGGCGAAGAGGGTGGCCAGGGTGCGTGTCCAGCGTGCCACGATGGCTTTTCGCACCAGGGCGCCAAAGACCGGCAGTTGCAGCACCAGGCGATCGCCCAGTCGCTGCAGGCGCGCGCTGCGCCGCCACGCGCGCAGGAAGCCGCCCGCCCCCACCCCCAGAACGGCCAGCCCCAACGGGCCATGCTGGACGAAGGCTTCGCTCATGCCGATCACCAGGCGGGTGGGCGCCGGCAGTTCCGCGCCGAACGAGGCAAAGACTTCCTTGAAGGAGGGAACGACGAACACCATGATCACGGCCACCACGACCACTGCCACCAGCATCACGGCGACAGGGTACATGAGCGCGGAGCGGATCTTGGACTTGATGGCCTGGATCTTCTCCAGGTAGGTGGCCAGTCGCTCGAGGATGGATTCGAGGATGCCCGCGGCCTCGCCGGCTTCGACCAGGTTGCAGTACAGGTCGCTGAAGTGCGCGGGGAACTTGCGGAATGCCGCCGAGAGCGAGGTGCCCGTTTCCACGTCGGCGCGGACGTCCGACAGCAGCCGCGCCACGTTGGGGTTGGGATGGCCGCGGCCGACGATGTCGAAGGACTGCAGCAGGGGGACGCCGGCTTTCATCATCGTGGCCAGTTGGCGGGTGAACAGCGCGATGTCGCGCGGCTTGACGGCGGCACCGCGCCCCGGGCGGCGCTTGCGGATGCGGGTCGGCGTGATGCCCTGGCGCCGCAGCGAGGCCTGCACCTGGTGCTCGCCGGCGGCCCGCGCCTCGCCGTTGGCAGGGCGGCCCTGGCGGTCCTTGCCCTCCCACTCGTAGGTGAATTCGGGGATCCTGGCCGGGGGGGCGCTTGCGGTAGCCATGCTGATGAGGGTGTATGGATAGGGGGTGGGTGTGAGGGCGGGGCCGCGTTACGTCGAGGTACAGGCCAGGACTTCCTCGAGCGAGGTCACGCCCTGCCGGACCTTCTGCAGGCCGGCCTGGCGCAGGCTGCGCACGCCTTCGCGTTCGGACTGCCGGGCAATGTCCAGCGCGTTGCCGTCGCGCAGGATGATCTGCTGGAGCGCTTCGGTGATGGGCATCACCTGGTAGAGCCCGACGCGGCCCTTGTAGCCGCTGTTGCAGTGGGCGCAGCCGACCGGGCGAAACGGCGTCCAGCTGCCATCCAGGTCCCCGGGCGGAAAGCCGGCATCGGCCAGGCTGCCCGGCGGCAGGTCGGCCGCCTGCTTGCAGTGCGGACACAGCCGCCGCGCCAGGCGCTGGGCGGTGATCAGGATCACGCTGGAGGCGATGTTGAAAGGCGCGATACCCATGTTGCGCAGCCGCGTCAGGGTGGTCGGCGCGTCGTTCGTGTGCAGGGTCGAGAGCACCAGGTGGCCGGTCTGGGCCGCCTTGATCGCGATGTCGGCGGTTTCCAGGTCGCGGATTTCGCCGACCATCAGGATGTCCGGGTCCTGGCGCAGGAAGGAGCGCAGGGCGGCGGCGAAGGTCAGGCCCGCCTTGTCGTTGACGTTGACCTGGTTGACCCCGGGCAGGTTGATCTCGGAGGGGTCCTCGGCGGTGGAGATGTTGACGCCCGGCTTGTTCAGGAGGTTCAGGCAGGTGTAGAGGGACACGGTCTTGCCCGAGCCTGTGGGGCCGGTGACCAGGATCATGCCGTGGGGCCGGCCGATGGCGTCGAGCAGGCGGGCTCTCTCCTCGGGTTCGTAGCCCAGGGCGTCGATGCCGATGCGCGCGGCCGACGGGTCCAGGATCCGGATCACGATCTTTTCGCCGAACAGCGTGGGCAGCGTGCTCACGCGAAAGTCGATCACCCGCTCCGGGCTGATCCTGAGTTTCATGCGGCCGTCCTGGGGAACGCGCTTTTCGGAGATGTCCATGCGCGAGATCACCTTGATGCGCGAGGCCAGCTTGTCCTTGATCGCGATGGGTGGTGCGGCAATCTCGCGCAGCTCGCCATCGATGCGAAAGCGCACCCGGTACTGGTGCTCGTAGGGTTCGAAATGGATGTCGGAGGCGCGCTGGCTGAAGGCGTCCAGCAGCATCTTGTGCAGGAACTTGACGACCGGGGCGTCACCGACCTCGGCGCCGGCCGTCTTGTCCTGCTCATCGTCCAGGGCCGGGTCGTGGGTGGATTCGTCGAAGTGGAAGTCGTCCCCGATCAGGTTGTCCATCGCCTGGGCGGCGGTGGTCGACTGGGCCTCGACCAGGCGCAAGAGCTTGTCGTATTCGACGACGATCCAGTCGACGCCCAGCTGGGTCGCGAACTTGATCTTCTCTCCGGCCTGCTGGTCGGAGGGATCGGCTGTCGCCACGGCCAGGCGGTGGCTGCGCTTGGCCAGCACCACGACCCGCAAGGCCTGGCAGGTGCGGGCGTCCAGCAGGTGGCGCGGCAAGCGCTGGGGGTCGACGGCATCGAGGTCCAGCAACGGCACGCCGAAAGCCTCGGACAGCGTGTGGGCAAGGTCGGCGGCGGAGACCGCGCCCGAGCCGGTCAGGACCGCGATGAAGGTCGAGCGGTCGGCCTGCGCCTTCTGGTAGAGCGTTTGTGCCGCCTGCTCGCTGAGCTGGCTGGCCCGAACCAGCGCCTTGGCCAGGCCGGGCAAGGCCACAGGGCCGGTGTCGGCGGGGGGTGGTGGGACCGGGGCAGCCATCTGGAATGCGAAATGCAAGGGGAGGTGACGCGGTCAGCCGCGCCAGGGAACGACCGCGCATCATCCCCGAAAGCGAAACGGAAGTAAATCTTTGGAGCTAACGCTTTGGTCCCGCTTTGGTCCCGCTTTGGGGCTGCCGCCTGCGTGCCCCGAAGGGCGGGCGGCCTGGGGGCCGGCGCCTCAGTTGCCCCGTCGGGGCAGGATCACCACGTGGTCGGTGACGGTACCGGGCTCGAGCTGCACGCGCAGCCCCTGGAAGAACACCTTGAGGTCGTTCCACTGCGCGCTGCGGATCGTGAACGGCGGCGTGCCGGAGACATTGACCGACTCGCCCGTCCTGAGGGTGACGAGCCGGGCCTGGTTCAGGCTGTCGATCACGCAGACCCGTACGTCGCCGCGGGTCGACTCGACATACACGTAGCTGGCCGGCCTGTCGGCAACCGGGGAGGTGTATTGCGTGGGCTCACGCCCGGCGGGCGCCTCGCAGCCGGGCGGCAGGCGGGCGCGGCCCGCCGAGGCGGGGGCTGACGCCGGCGCCGCCGCCGGCGCGCTGGCGCGGGAGGCCGGGGCCGACGCAACGGCTGCGGGTTCGGCTGCGCGTGTTTCGGGCGGTGGGGCGGGCTCGGAGGCTGCGGCAGCAACCTGAACCGGCTCGGTCACGGTAGAGATGCCGCCCGGACTGAACGATGTCCGATTTGTGAGCGCCCACACACCTGCAATTGCCGCGACCAGGGCCAGTGCGACGGCTGGCATGACGCTGCGCCGCGTCGTGGCGGCCTCCGGCGGGGATCGGGTTGGCTGCAGGTTCTCGGGTAGGGCGGGTCCGGGAGCAGACTCGGGCACGGGCTCGACTGGGGGTTCGGGCGGGTCGGGCGGCGCTTGAGCCGCCTGGGGACTGGCGTCGCGTTCGGGCTCGGGACCGGGCAGGGTGCCGGGATACACGCCCGCTGCCGGGGTGTCAGGCCCGGCCGCTGGAGCCGGCAGTTCTTCGGGGGCCGGTGGTTCGGAGGCTGATGGTTCGGGAGGGGCGACATAACCCAGTGCCGCGAGCAGCTTGCGCCCGGTGTGGGCCTTGATGTCGTCCGAGTAGAAAGAGCCCGGCTTGCCGCCTTCGAGTTCCCTCACCTGTCCCACAGAAAGGGCGTGCCGTTTGGCGAAGGCGGCCTGAGGGGTTCCTGCCCGCTCCCGCAGCTCACGCAGCCGTTGGGCGTCGGATTCGGTCCAGGCCTTGCGCAGCATTTCAACTCAGGGGTCCGTCAGGCTGTCGTGTCGGGGTTCAGGTCGCGCGCGCGAGCTCTCCCTCGACATAGGCCCCGCGCTGGATCGACAGGGTTTCGTAGGTGATGTTTCCGCGCACGCGCGCCTTGCTGGAGATGACCAGTTCCTGGCATCGGGCCTCGCCCACGAACGCACCCTTGATCTGGAGCGAGTTGCACTGGATCTTGCCCTCGACCGCGCCGGTGATGCCGATGTTCACCGCGTCGGTGGTGACGGTGCCCTGGATCTTGCCCTCGACATGCAGGGCGCCCTGGGCCGAGATGTCGCCCACCAGCGAAAAACCTTCGCTGATGACGGAAGGTTTGTTGCTGTCCAGGAGGAAGCCGCTGGAGGCGCCGGTGCGG
>JBEGVR010000062.1:0-2942 GCA_041178265.1 Pseudomonadota bacterium
CGAACTTGCTCGACAGCACCGTCGTGATCGCCGCCGTCAGCGTCGTCTTGCCATGGTCCACGTGACCGATCGTGCCCACGTTCACGTGCGGCTTGGTCCGCTCGAATTTTCCTTTTGCCATATCTCAAATCTCCAAAGAGCAATGCCCGTGTCTGTTTAACGTCTCTGGCACGTACCTCGCCACGGGCAGCGGGTCCACCGCAAAAGCGGCGCCAAAGACAAGAAATCCAGCGGCGTCCCACGATCCCCTTCCAGTGACCGCCGCGGATCCGGCTCGGCCGGTCCGCTGGCGGAGCCCCCGGACAGGGGGAGGCGGTTACAGCGCGAAGCGCTGAACAAGCCTGGGGGTGAGCCTTACTTCGCCCTTGCTGCGACGATGGCCTCGGCGACGTTTTTAGGCGCCTCGGCGTAGTGCTTGAACTCCATCGTGTAGGTGGCGCGGCCCTGCGACATCGAACGCAGCGTGGTCGAATAGCCAAACATCTCGGACAGCGGCACTTCGGCCTTGATGGCCTTGCCACCGCCCGGCATGTCGTCCATGCCCTGCACCATGCCACGGCGGGACGACAGGTCGCCCATCACGTTGCCAGCGTAGTCTTCGGGGGTCTCGACTTCCACGGCCATCATGGGCTCGAGGATGACGGGCGTGGCCTTGCGGGCGGCATCCTTGAAGCCGAAGATCGCGGCCATCTTGAAGGCCTGCTCGGACGAGTCCACGTCGTGGTACGAACCGAAGGTCAGGGTGACCTTCACGTCGACCACGGGGTAGCCGGCCAGCACGCCGGAGTTCAGGGCCTCGATCACGCCCTTCTCCACCGCCGGGATGTACTCGCGCGGCACCACGCCGCCCTTGATGGCGTCGACGAATTCGAAGCCCTTGCCAGCCTCTTGCGGCTCAAGGGTGAACACGACGTGGCCGTACTGGCCCTTGCCGCCGGACTGGCGCACGAACTTGCCTTCGACATCGGAGACTTGCTTGCGCACGGTCTCGCGGTAGGCCACCTGGGGCTTGCCCACGTTGGCCTCGACGCCGAATTCGCGCTTCATGCGGTCGACGATGATCTCCAGGTGGAGTTCGCCCATGCCGCCGATGATGGTCTGACCAGATTCTTCGTCGGTGTTGACGCGGAAGGAGGGATCCTCGGCGGCCAGGCGCGACAGGGCAATACCCATCTTTTCCTGGTCAGCCTTGGTCTTGGGCTCGACGGCCTGGCGGATCACAGGCTCGGGAAAGACCATGCGCTCCAGGGTCACCACCGCGCCCGGGTCGCACAGGGTTTCACCGGTGGTGACGTCCTTGAGGCCCACGCAGGCGGCGATGTCGCCGGCACGGATCTCGTCGACTTCCTGGCGGTTGTTGGCGTGCATCTGCACGATACGGCCGATACGCTCTTTCTTGCCACGCACCGAGTTGTAGACGGTGTCGCCCTTGGACAGCACGCCCGAATACACGCGCACGAAGGTCAGTTGGCCGACGAAGGGGTCGGTCATGAGCTTGAACGCCAGGGCCGAGAACTTCTCGCCGTCGTCGGCCTTGCGGCTGGTCGGCTGCTCGTCGTCACCCGTACCAGAGACCGGGGGGATGTCGACCGGCGAGGGCAGAAAGTCGATCACCGCGTCGAGCATGCGCTGCACGCCCTTGTTCTTGAAGGCGCTGCCGCACAGCACCGGCTGGATCTCGGTGGCGATGGTGCGGGTGCGGATGCCCAGCGTGATCTCAGCCTCGGAGAGGTCGCCCTCTTCGAGGTATTTGTTCATCAGGTCTTCGCTGGCCTCGGCGGCGGCCTCGAGCATCTTCTCGCGCCACTCCTTGGCGGACTCGAGGAGTTCGGCCGGGATCTCGATGTAGTCGAACTTCATGCCCTGGGAAGCTTCGTCCCAGATGATGGCCTTCATCTTGATCAGGTCGACCACGCCCGTGAAGTTTTCTTCGGCGCCAATCGGGATGACGATGGGCACGGGGTTGGCCTTCAGGCGCAACTTCATCTGCTCGATGACCTTGAAGAAGTTGGCGCCGGTACGGTCCATCTTGTTGACAAACGCCAGGCGCGGCACCTTGTACTTGTTGGCCTGGCGCCAGACGGTTTCGGACTGGGGCTGCACGCCACCCACGGCGCAATACACCATGCAGGCGCCGTCCAGCACGCGCATGGAGCGCTCCACCTCGATGGTGAAGTCCACGTGGCCGGGGGTGTCGATGATGTTGAAGCGGTGCTCGGGATAGGACAGGTCCATGCCTTTCCAGAAGCAGGTGGTGGCGGCGGACGTGATGGTGATGCCCCGCTCCTGCTCCTGCTCCATCCAGTCCATGGTGGCGGCGCCGTCGTGCACTTCACCGATCTTGTGGTTCACCCCGGTGTAAAACAGGATGCGCTCGGTGGTCGTGGTCTTGCCGGCGTCGATGTGCGCCGAGATGCCGATGTTGCGATAGCGCTCGATGGGCGTATTGCGGGCCATGATGAATCTCTTTCCAGTTGAATCGGACAGCGGCCCGCTCGTGACGGGCCGGCTCTCCGGGGGCAATGCTTAGAAGCGGAAGTGGCTGAAGGCCTTGTTGGCCTCGGCCATGCGGTGCACTTCGTCGCGCTTCTTCATGGCGCCGCCTCGGCCTTCCGTGGCTTCCATGAGTTCGTTGGCCAGGCGCAGGGCCATGGACTTTTCGCCGCGCTTCTTGGCGGCTTCCTTGAGCCAGCGCATCGACAGCGCCAGCCGGCGCACCGGGCGCACTTCCACCGGCACCTGGTAGTTCGCGCCGCCGACGCGGCGCGACTTGACCTCGACCATGGGCTTGACGTTGTTGACCGCAACGGTAAAGGCCTCCAGGGGGTCTTTGCCGGGGTTCTTTTTCTCGATGAAGTCAAGGGCGCCGTAGACGATGCGCTCTGCAACTGCTTTCTTTCCGCCTTGCATGATGACATTCATGAATTTGGCGAGCTCGACAT
>JBEGVR010000063.1:0-5248 GCA_041178265.1 Pseudomonadota bacterium
GGTGCCGGTGCTGGTGCTGGTGTGGCTGGCGGGGCGGCTAAAACGCGAAGCTGTCGAACCCGGCGAAGTCGGCTGATGTGATACCGGTCACCCCAAGCAGGGTCACTGACCAGTCCACCCCCTCACGAAGGTGAATATAAGAATCCAGCGCGCCATCGCCATTCATGTCGCGTTCTTCAATCAGGAGGCTCGCATATATGGCACTCGGGTCTCCTGCGACGGATAAGCTTAGCTTGTCTTCACCTTTCGTGAAATCGGTAATCACATCATTCCCGTCCGCGCTGGTGTATGGGGGCGGATTGAAGGTGTTGGAATAGGTTACCGCCTGTTTTTTTCCGGAGCCATCGTTCAGTTTGAGGGTCACCGGAACATCAAACAGGGCGCCGACTTGCATGACGCTCAGTCCTTCGATACCCGGCAGGCCTGACGAATCTGTTGGCAGCTTCACGGCGATCGATCCATCGTGGTCTTGGTCGTTGCCCAGGTGGAACTGGTTCACCATCAGATCCAGCCAAGTCTGGTATTTCTCGTTAAACGCGGCGACGGTCTTGAGATCTTTGATCTCCAAACCCTCCCCCGCTAGCCACCCATCGAAGGTCATGGCTTTAGCTGAAGGCTCGAGGGCTGTGGCTGAAGGCTCAAGGCTCAAGGGGGGTCTGATCACAGTGCCACCACCGGCGGCAGCAAACCTGAAGACGAATAGGTCTGCGCCGACCCCGCCGGTTAGAGTGTCATCGCCCTGACCCGCCAGCAGTATGTCGTTGCCGACCCCGCCGTTCAGGAGATCGCTCCCCGCTCCTCCATCGAGGGTGTCACTGCCCGAGCCCCCGGACACCGAGTCATCGCCGTCACCCCCGGCTACGTAATCGTTACCGGCTCCGCCCCCGACGGTATCGATACCGGCCCCGCCCTCAAGGTTGTCACTGCCCGAGCCCCCGGACATCGAGTCATCGCCGTCACCCCCGTCCACGTAATCGTTACCGGCTCCGCCGTTCAGCTCATCGTCGCCAGCGTCCCCGTACATGTAGTCATCGCCGTCATAACCCCACATCTGATCGTTGCCGACGCTACCGAACAGGGTGTCGCCGAGGTCGGTACCGAAAACCACATTGACTGCTGCCATGTGTCACCTCCAGAGAAAAGTTGAGATCAACAGGCCCCGACAGCAGCCCGCAAGCGGAATTTGCGCGATAGCTCAGAAATCCGAAAGAAATGTGAGATTGCTCGTGGTATTTGGAGTTTCGGTGTCAAGCACCCGCCCTGGCCTACGCCGTCCACGCCATATTGCAGCCGGCGCCTGAGATTTTTCATTGGTTGATCCAGAGCTGGCCCGCGCCTACAACCCGTTTGCGCCCCGAAGGGCTTCATGAACATCCTGCTGGTCCACCAGAATTTCCCCGGCCAGTTTCGCGGCCTGGCCCCGGCGCTGCAGCGCGCAGGCCACGTGCTGCGGGCCGTCTCCATGCGCAAGGAGGTGGCGCTGGCCGGCGTGCCCATCGCCTCGTACCAGCCCGCCCGCGGCAACAGCCCCCACCTGCACCCCTGGCTGACCAGCACGGAGTCCGCCGTCATTCGCGGCGAGGCCTGCGCGGCGCGGGTCGAGACGATCGTCCGTGAAGGCTGGACGCCCGACCTGGTCCTGGGCCACACCGGCTGGGGCGAGATGCTGTTCCTGCGCCAGGTGCTGCCGCGCGCGCGCCTGATCGGTTTCAACGAGCTCTATTACCAGGCCGCGGGCGGCGACACCGGGTTCGACCCGGAATTTCCTTCGGAGCCCGGCACCGCCCAGCGCCTGCAGGTGCGCAACCTGCACCTGACCGCCAGCCTGCTCGCGTGCGACACCTGCGTCACGCCCACGCACTGGCAGGCCAGCTGCTTCCCGCCGCTGCTGCGCGAACGCATGCAGGTGATCCACGATGGCATCGACACCGGCACGCTGGTACCCGACGTGCGTGCGTCAATCGCACTGGCCCAGGCCAGCGTGCGCCTGCGCCATGGCGACGAGGTGATCACCTTCGTCAATCGCAACCTGGAGCCCATGCGCGGCTACCACCGCTTCATGCGCGCGCTGCCCGCCATCCTCGCGCGCCGGCCCCGGTCGCGGGTGGTGATCGTGGGCGGGGACGAGGTCAGCTATGGCAAGGCCCCGGCAGGCCAGCGTGGGTTCAGGGAAACCTATTTCAACGAGGTCAAGGACCGCCTGGACACCACCCGTGTGCACTTCGTCGGCCGCGTGCCCTATGACACGCTGGTCACGCTGCTGCGCGTGTCGGCGGTGCATGTGTACCTGACCGTGCCCTTCGTCCTGAGCTGGTCGATGCTGGAGGCCATGAGCCTGGGCGCGCTGGTGGTGGGGTCCTCCACCCCGCCGGTGCAGGAGGTGATCGAGCACGGTCGCAACGGCCTGCTGGTGGATTTCTTCGACACCGAGGAACTGGCCAGCACGGTCTGCAAGGCGCTGGAGCGACCCGCCGACTACACCGCGATGCGCGCCCAGGCGCGGCAGGACATCGTGCAGCGGTATGACTTTGGGCGGGTGAGCCTGCCGGCCTACCTGCGCCTGATCGAAGGCAGTTGAGGCGGCCGGCCCCTACCGCTCCCGCCCCGCCCGCTGCATCAGCAGCGTGACCGGCTCCATCAGGTACTGCAGCGGCGTGCGTTCCTCGCCCTCGATGTAGACCTCGGCGGGCATGCCCGCCTGCAGCGCCAGCTTGCCGGCATCCTGCAGCGCGTGCGCGTCGGCCTCCACGTGCACCACGTACCAGGCCTGCTGGGGGTTGTTGCGGTCCACCACCCTGTCGGCCGAGACATACAGCACCTTGCCCGCCACCAGCGGCGTGGTCAGGGCGTTGAAGGCGGTGAAGCGGATGCGCGCGGTCTGCCCGGGGTGGACCCGGCTCACGTCCTGCGGCCGGATCTGCGCCTCCACCAGCAGCCGCGGGTCGGCGGGCACGATGTCGGCCACCGGCTCGCGCGGCGACACCACGCCGCCCGGGCTGGGGTAGCGCAGGTTCATCACCTCGCCAGCCACCGGCGCCACGATCACCTGGCGCTGCGCGGCGTCGGTGAACTTGCGCAGCTCCTGGGAGATTTCCGTGTAGCGCACCTGCGCCACCTTCAGCTGGTCGCTGGCCTGCTGCCGGTAGTCGTTCTGCAAGCTGCCGGTGCGCAGGTCGGCATCGACCAGGCGCTGCTCGGCGCGCGCCAGCTCCGAGCGGCGCTCCTCGAGCTTCACGCCGTAGTCGGCCACGCCCGCCTCCAGCTGCGAGATGCGCGTGTCGGAAATGAAGCCCTCCTTGAGGAGTTCGCGGTTGCGCGCCAGTTCCGACTTCTGGTGCCCCAGGGCGGCCTGCGCCTGCTCGATCTGCGAGCGCAGCGCCGCGATCTCCTGGCCGATCTTTTCGCGCTGGCCGCGCAGCAGCGCCGTCTGTCCCAGGAGGCTTTCGCGCCTTGCAGCAAAGAGCGCGCGCTCCTTGGCCACCTGTTCGGCCAGCCGCGGGTCGGAGGCCGCCGCCTGCAGCACCTCGGGGGGCATGACCAGCGCAGCCTGCCCCGCCTGCTCGGCCTCCAGCCGCGCGAGGCCGGCCCGCTCCGACAGCTGGCGGTAGTTCAGGCGATTGAGGTCGGCGTCGATGCCCACGTCGCCCAGCACCAGCAGCGGTTCGCCCTGCGCCACGCGCTGGCCGTCACGCACGCGCACCTCGCGCACGAGGCCGCCCTCGGCGTGCTGCACCGGGCGCTTGTCCAGGTCGACCTTCACATGCGCCTGCGCCACCACCGCCGACGCGAGCGGCGCCAGCCCCAGCCACAGCAGCACCGGCAGCAGGCCCAGACACAGCACCAGCAGGCCCGCGCGCGCCAGGCGGTTCGCCTCGTCCAGGTGCGGGGCCAGCGCCGGGTTGCCCGCGGCGTCCAGCAGGGTGGGGTCCAGGGTGTTTGCGGCCTTCATGCGCTTTTCTCCATCGTGGTGGTGGCCAGCGGCATCGCCACCACCTTCTTGCCGCCCTCGGACGCGGCGGCCGCCTTCGCCTGCATCGCCTTGAGCACCTCGGCCACCGGGCCATAGTGCTGGGGCTTGCCACCTTCGATCGCCAGCAGCTTGTCCACCTGCTGCACCAGCGCGCTGCGATGCGTGACCACCACCACCGTCACCTCGCCGCGCAGCGCCTTGAGCGCCTCGGCCAGGGCCTGTTCGCCGCTGCCGTCCAGGTTGGAGTTGGGTTCGTCCAGCAGCAGCAGGCGCGGGTCGCCATACAGCGCGCGCGCCAGGGCGATGCGCTGGCGCTGCCCGGGCGAGAGCAGCGCCGATTGCGGATCGACCCAGGTGTCATAGCCTTCGGGCAGGCCCTGGATCAATTCGTGCACGCGCGCGCGCTGCGCCGCCCGCACCACCTGCGCCGGGTCCGCTTCGCCCAGGCGCGCGATGTTCTCGGCCACCGTGCCGGGAAAGAGCTCCACGTCCTGCGGTACATACCCCAGCCAGGGCCCAAGCTGCTCGCGCGGCCACTGCGCGAGGTCGGAGCCGTCCAGCCGCACCACGCCCGCCATCGGCGCCCACACCCCTGCCAGCAGGCACAGCAGCGTGGACTTGCCCGCGCCAGAAGGGCCGATGATGGCCAACGATTCACCGGGTTCCAGGTGCAGCGACACGCCCGCCAGCAGCAGGCGGTCGCCCTGGGGCGCGCGATAGATCACGCCCTGCGCCAGCAGATCGCCACGGGGCGCGGGCAGTTCCATGCGCGCGGGCTGGGTGGCCGCCGTGTCCAGCAGTTCGCCCAGGCGGCGCATCGCCGCGCGGCCCTCGGCCAGCAGCTTCCAGCTGCCCACCACCTGTTCGACCGGGGCCAGTGCGCGCCCCAGCAGGATGGTGCAGGCCACCGTGATGCCGGGCGAGCCCTGGCCGGTCACCACCAGCCAGGCGCCGACCGCCAGCATGACGATCTGCACCGCCTGGCGCATCGTGCGCGTGAGGGCGGCCATGGCCACCGTGCGCTGCGCGGTGGGGCCCTGCAGCGCGCCGGCCTCGGCGTTCTTCTGGCGCCAGCGCGCAATCAGCGCGTCGGTCATGCCCAGGGTCTGCACCACTTCGGCGTTGGCGAGCGACGTTTCCAGGTAGCGGGTGGAGCCGGCCGCGGCTTTCTGCAGGGACTCCAGCGCGCCGCGCGTGACCCGGTCGTTGGCCACGGCCAGGCCCAGCATCAGCAGCGCCGCGGCCAATGCGGTGACGCCCAGCGCCCAGTGCGCCATG
>JBEGVR010000064.1:0-2810 GCA_041178265.1 Pseudomonadota bacterium
GGCACTGCCAGCACCTTGCCGTCTTCGCCGGCTTCGTCCTGCATCTTGAGGATGCCGATGGGACGACAACTCACCACCACGCCGGGGATCAGGGGCACCGGGGTGATCACCAGCACGTCGACCGGGTCGCCATCACCGCTGATGGTCTTGGGCACGTAACCGTAGTTGGTCGGGTAGTGCATGGACGTGCTCATGAAGCGGTCCACGAAGATGGCGCCGGATTCCTTGTCGACCTCGTACTTCACGGGGTCGGCATTCATCGGGATCTCGATGATCACGTTGAAGGCGTCGGGAACGTTCTTGCCAGCGGAAACTTGATCGAGGGACATGGTGGTAATCGGAGTGGGGGCCTAGGAAAAACCCTGATTTTAGTTTCACTTGCGGCGCTTTCCAGGTTCTGACGCGCCCGCGCCCGCAACTTCGCTTGTATAGTCATTTGGTTGGCCAATCGTCTCCGCCCGGTGGGGAGCTACGAGGAAGCAACGCAGCGGGGGCGCCGCTTGCGGGGCCCCCTCCAAGCTAAACAACACAAGGAGAAGTTCATGACAGGCAATTCGGCGCTCATTCTGGCGCTGGTCTGCGGGTTCGCCGCCGTCGTCTACGGCATTTGGGCGCGCAGCTGGATCCTCGCGCAAGACGCGGGCAACTCCCGGATGCAGGAAATCGCCGCAGCCATCCAGGCCGGGGCCGCCGCCTACCTGGCGCGCCAGTACAAGACCATCGCCATCGTCGGCGTGGTGCTGGCGGTCCTGATCGCCCTCTTCCTGGATTCCCTGACCGCGATCGGCTTTGTGGTCGGCGCCATCCTGTCGGGAGCCTGCGGCTTCATCGGCATGAACGTCTCGGTGCGCGCCAACGTGCGTACCGCCCAGGCGGCCACGCGCGGCATTGGCCCCGCCCTGGACGTCGCCTTTCGCGGCGGCGCCATCACCGGCATGCTGGTGGTGGGCCTGGGCCTGCTGGGGGTCACCGCCTTCTATTGGTTCCTGGTGGGCAATGGCAACCTCACGCCAGACCGCAAGCTGGCCACGCTGCTCAATCCCCTGATCGGCTTTGCCTTCGGCTCGTCCCTCATCTCCATCTTCGCGCGCCGGGGCGGCGGCATCTTCCCCACGGGCGCCGACGTCGGCGCCGACCTGGTGGGCAAGGTGGAAGCCGGCATCCCCGAGGACGATCCGCGCAACCCCGCGGTGATCGCCGACAACGTGGGCGACAACGTGGGCGACTGCGCCGGCATGGCCGCCGACCTGTTCGAGACCTATGCAGTCACGCTGATCGCCACCATGGTGCTGGGCGCCCTGCTGGTGGCCAGCGCCCCGATCGCCGCGGTGCTGTACCCGCTGGCCCTGGGCGGCGTGTCCATCATCGCCTCCATCGTCGGCTGCTACTTCGTCAAGGCCACGCCGGGTATGCGCAACGTGATGCCCGCGCTGTACAAGGGGCTGGCGATCGCCGGCGCGCTCTCGCTGGTCGCCTTCTACTTCGTGACCCTGTGGCTGATGCCCGATAACGCGGTGGCCGCCTCCGGCTCGCAGTTGCGCCTGTTCGGCGCCTGCGTGGTCGGTCTCGTGCTGACCGGCGCTCTGGTGTGGATCACCGAGTTCTACACCGGCACGCAGTACGCGCCGGTGCAACACATCGCACAAGCGTCCACCACCGGGCACGGCACCAACATCATCGCCGGCCTGGGCGTGTCCATGCGCTCCACCGCCTGGCCGGTGCTGTTCGTGTGCGCCGCGATCATGGCCGCCTACACTCTGGCGGGCCTCTACGGCATTGCCATCGCCGCCACCGCCATGCTGTCGATGGCCGGCATCGTGGTGGCCCTCGACGCCTACGGCCCGATCACCGACAACGCCGGCGGCATCGCCGAGATGGCGGAAATGCCGGCCTCCGTGCGCGACATCACCGACCCGCTAGATGCAGTGGGCAACACCACCAAGGCCGTCACCAAGGGCTACGCGATCGGCTCGGCCGGCCTCGCGGCTCTGGTGCTGTTCGCCGACTACACCCACAAGCTGGAAAGCTATGGGCGCGCCATCAGCTTCGACCTGTCGGACCCGCTGGTGATCATTGGCCTGTTTATCGGCGGCCTGATCCCCTACCTGTTCGGCGCGATGGCCATGGAAGCCGTGGGCCGTGCCGCCGGCGCAGTGGTGGTGGAAGTGCGCAGGCAGTTCCGCGACATCAAGGGCATCATGGACGGCAGCGGCAAGCCCGAATACGGCAAGGCCGTGGACATGCTGACCACCGCCGCGATCAAGGAAATGATCATTCCGTCGCTGCTGCCGGTGGTCGTGCCGATCGTGGTGGGCCTGGTGCTGGGTCCGAAGGCGCTGGGTGGCCTTTTGATGGGAACCATCGTGACCGGCCTGTTCGTGGCGATCTCCATGTGCACCGGTGGCGGTGCCTGGGACAACGCGAAGAAGTACATCGAGGACGGCAACCACGGGGGCAAGGGCTCCGAGGCCCACAAGGCCGCCGTGACCGGCGACACGGTGGGCGACCCGTACAAGGACACCGCCGGTCCAGCGGTGAACCCCCTGATCAAGATCATCAACATCGTGGCGCTGCTGATCGTGCCGCTGGTGGTGAAGTTCCACGGGTGATCTCGCTCCGCGTCTGAGCAAGGCCCGCCTTTCGGCGGGCTTTTTGCTTGCGGGCGCGTGCAATCCCTCCCCCACACCCAGGATTCACGCGCGCTGTACCATGGACCCCATGACCCATCTCGTCGTGCGCCGCCTGCTCGTGGACATGGAACAGCCCATCCCCCGCCACTGGTGCGCGGGCGACGCCTTCCGCACGGCCTT
>JBEGVR010000065.1:0-9889 GCA_041178265.1 Pseudomonadota bacterium
TGTTCACGCCCGCGGTGGTGGCCAGTGCCTTCATCGTCGGGGGCCTGATCATCCTGTGGGTGGAGCGGAGGCCGCAGGTGCAGGCACGCATCCACGACGTGGACGCGATGACGCCCTGGGACGCCCTGAAGGTGGGCCTGGTGCAGTGCCTGGCCATGATTCCGGGCACCAGCCGCAGTGGGGCCACCATCATCGGCGGCATGATGCTGGGGCTCTCGCGGCGGGCCGCCACCGATTTCTCCTTCTACCTGGCCATCCCCACCCTGATCGGTGCAGGCGTCTACAGCCTGTACAAGGAATGGGGCCTGCTGGCGCTGGACGACCTGCCGATGTTCACCATCGGCCTGATCTTTTCCTTCGCCAGTGCCTGGATGTGCGTGCGCTGGTTGCTTCGCTACATCTCCACGCACAGCTTCGTGCCCTTTGCGTGGTATCGCATCGCCTTCGGCGTGATCGTGCTGGCCACCTCCTGGAGCGGCTGGGTCACCTGGAAAGGCTGATTCAGAAAGCCAGGATGGCCGCCTCGATGGCGGCCGCAGTGGCAAGCGGTTTTTCCATCGGGAACAGGTGCGTGCCTTCCAGCAGGCTGATGCGGCCGTGGGTGGCCTTGTGCGTGAGCGCCAGGCCCACCTGCTTGACTTCCTGCGACAGCGTGCCACCGATGAAGGCCGCCGGGCATCGCAGCGGGTAGCGTTGCAGCAGGCGGTCGATGTTGTGCGGCAAGGTGTTGTAAATCGCGGTCTCGACCCCGCGGTCAAAGGTCAGCGCGCGCTGGCCGTCGGTCTCGCGGGTGCAGTGCGTGACATAGTCCTGCAGCACCTGCGGGTCCCATCGGGCGAAGGCCTTCTTGTGGCGAAAATGCTCCAGCGCCGCCTGCACGCTGGGCCAGCGGTCGCGGCGGCTGCGGCTCACGGCGCCCGGCGAGACCGCGCCGATCATGGTGGTGCGCTTGGCAGCACTTACCGCGGTGGCCTTCCAGCCTCCGAGCAGGGGCGAGTCCAGCATCACGACGCCTCGGGCCAGTTCGGGGTGGCGCGCGGCGCACATCACGCTGAGGAACCCGCCCAGTGAATGACCCACCAGCCAGGCTGGCTCGCCGGCTTTCACGGCCTCTTTCTCCGCGAACTCCTGAAGCTGCGTGACCAGGTGGGTCCAGTTGTTGGTGACCGGAAAGCGCGGGTCATGTCCGTACGCGTTCACCGCCTTCACCGTGTAGCCGCGCGCCTGCAGGTGCTTGAACAGGACGCCGTAGGTGGCCGCCGGAAAGCTGTTGCCGTGGGAGAAGACGATGAGGCTCAAATGAGCTTGTCCTCGGGGCGGGTGATCTTGCGCAGGGGCGGGCTGGGATCGTCCGGCACGCGCAGGGGGGTCTCAGTGGGGGTGCCGTTCCAGACCGGGCTGTCCAGGCTGTCGAAGGCCTCGCGCAGCTTGCGGCCCCAGGTGCCGTGCAGCATGCGCAGGTAAGGGTTGCTCTGGCCGATGCACACCACCTTGTCGGACTGCAGGCGGTCGGCTTCGTAGACCACCAGGTCCAGGGGTGCACCCACCGAGAGGTTGGACTTCATGGTGGAGTCCATGGAGACGAGTGCGCACTTGGCGGCCTCGTCCAGCGGGGTGTCGGGCGTGAGGACCCGGTCGAGCACCGGCTTGCCGTACTTGGATTCGCCGATCTGGAAGTAGGGCGATTCGGCGGTGGCCTCGATGAAGTTACCCGCCGAATAGACATTGAACAGGCGCATGCCTTCGCCCGCGATCTGGCCGCCGAAGATCAGGGAGACGTTGAACTCGACGCCGGCGTGTTTGAGGGACTCGGCGTCGCGGTCGTAGACGCGGCGCACGGCCTGGCCTAGAACGCGGGCGGCGTCGAACATGCTCCTGGCGTTCCAGATGGTGATGGGGTCGCCGCCCTCATGGCTCTTCAACTGCTCGACCTGCAGGATCTCGCGCACCGACTGCGAGATGGACAGGTTGCCCGCCGACAGCAGCACCATGAAGCGATCGCCCGGACGCTCGTAGATGATCATCTTGCGGAAGGCGCTGATGTGGTCGACGCCCGCATTGGTGCGCGAATCGGACAGGAACACCAGGCCTGCCTTGAGCTTGATGCCGACGCAGTAGGTCATGGCTTGCTTTTGAGTTTCTTCAGTTGGTAGAGCGCGTCCAGGGCGTCGCGGGGGCTGAGGGCGTCGGGGTCCAGGGCGTCGAGGGCTGCCTCGACGGCGCTGGCCACCGTCTGCGGCGGCTCGGGCGGGGTCGCGAACAAGTCTACCTGCTCGCGCGCCTGGGTCTGCTGCGCCTCCAGCGAGGCCAGGGCGTGGCGGGCATGATTGACCACCGCCGCCGGCATGCCGGCCAGGCGGGCCACCTGGATGCCGTAGCTGCGGCTGGCGGGGCCGGGCTGCAACTCGTGCAGGAAGACGATGTCGTGGCCAGCCTCGGTGGCACTCACATGCCAGTTCACCGCAGCGTGGTGGCGCGCCGGGAATTCGGTCAGCTCGAAATAGTGCGTGGCAAACAGGGTATAGGCCTGGGTCTTGTCATGCAGGTGGGCGGCGATGCCCGAGGCCAGGGCCAGGCCGTCGAAGGTGGACGTGCCGCGGCCGATCTCGTCCATCAGCACCAGGCTGTGGGGGGTGGCCGCGTGCAGGATCTGCGCCGCCTCGGTCATCTCCAGCATGAAGGTGGACTGCGCGTTGGCCAGGTCGTCAGCCGCGCCGATGCGGGTGTGGATCGCGTCCAGCGGGCCCAGGCGGCAGGCGCTGGCGGGCACGTAGGACCCCATGGAGGCGAGCAGACACACCAGGGCCACCTGGCGCATGTAGGTGGACTTGCCCCCCATGTTGGGTCCGGTGATCACCTGCATGCGCTGGCGCGGGCCCAGCACCGTGTCGTTGGGGATGAAGCTGCCACCGGTGGTTTCGGCCAGGCGCGCCTCGACCACGGGATGGCGGCCCTTGGAGATTTCGATGCCGGGCTCTTTCATGAACTGCGGTCGGCACCAGTGCAAGGTGAGGGAGCGCTCGGCCAGCGCGCACAGGGCATCCAATGACGCCAGGGCCTGGGCCAGGCGCGTGAGCGCGGGCACGTGGGGCTGCAGTTCGTCCAGCAGCTGCTCGTACAGCCACTTCTCGCGGGCCAGGGCGCGCTCCTGGGCGGACAGCGCCTTGTCCTCGAAGGCCTTGAGTTCGGGGGTGATGAAGCGCTCGGCGTTCCTCAGGGTCTGGCGGCGGCGGTAGTCGCCTGGCACCTTGTCCAACTGGCCCTGGGTGACCTCGATGTAGAAGCCATGCACCTTGTTGTATTGCACCCTCAGGTTGGCGATGCCGGTGCGTTCGCGCTCCTGCGCCTCGAGCTTGACCAGGACGCCGTCGGCGTTGTCCTGGATGGCGCGCAGTTCGTCCAGGTCGGCGTCGAAGCCGATGGCGATCACGCCGCCATCGCGCACCATCGCGGCGGGTTCCTCCATGAGGGCGAGGGCGAGCCTGCCGGCGCAGCCGGGGGGCGGCACCAGGTCGGTGGCCAGGTGCGACAGCAGGCCCGGCTGGCCTGCCAGGACAGGCGCGAGGGCGGCGGCCTTTTCCAGCGCGTGGCGCAGGCCCACGAGTTCCCGCGGGCGCACCTGGCGAAGGGCGGTACGGGCGGTGATGCGCTCGACGTCGCTGCTGCCTTTGAGGTGATCGCGCAGCGCCTGCCAGGGCCCTTCGCGCAGGGCGGCGATGGCGTCGTGGCGTGCGATGGCTTCGGTGCGTTCGCGGCGCGGGGTCAGGAGCCACTGTTTGAGGAGGCGGCTGCCCATGCCGGTCATGCAGGTGTCCAGCAGCGAGAACACGGTCGGAGCGTCTTCGCCGCGCAGGGTCTGCACGAGCTCGAGGTTGCGGCGGGTGGCCAGGGGCAGGTCGATCAGGTCGTCGCCCCGATGCACCTGCAGGCCGCGCACGTGGGTGAGGGTACGGCCCTGGGTGTGTTCGGCGTAGGCGAGCAGGGCGGACGCAGCGGCGTGGGCCTCGGGCAGGTCGTCGGCGCCCCAGGCGCCCAGGCTGGCAGCCTGCAGCTGCTCCAGCAGCTTGCGCAGTCCCAGGCCGGCATCGAACTGGAAGGCGGGACGCAGGGTGAGGGAGAGCGTCCCCGTGGCCCCGCGCACCGCTTTCAGGCGCTGCTCGAAGGCCGGCGTCGCGTCAGCGCTGTACACCAGTTCCGAAGGGGCAACGCGCGCGACCCAGCCTTCCAGCTCGCCGGCGTCGCATTCGGCCATTTGCAGCGCGCCCTGCGTGACGGACAGCCAGGCCAGGCCCAGCCGGTGGCGCGCGCCCTGGTGCACGGACAGCAGCACCGCCTCGGACTTGTCGTTCAGGAGTTCGGTGTCGGTCAGGGTGCCGGGCGTGACCACGCGCACCACCTTGCGTTCGACCGGACCCTTGCTGGCACCCACTTCGCCCACCTGCTCGCAGATGGCGACCGATTCGCCCAGCTTGATCAGGCGCGCGAGGTAGGTGTCCACCGAGTGGAAAGGCACGCCGGCCATCAACACCGGCTCGCCGGCCGACTGGCCGCGGCGGGTGAGGGTGATGTCGATCAGGCGCGCGGCCTTCTCGGCGTCGCCGTGAAAGAGTTCGTAGAAGTCCCCCATGCGGTAGAACACCAGCGTCTCGGGAAATTCGGCCTTGATGGCCAGGTATTGGGCCATTACGGGCGTATGGCCTCGGGCGATGAAGTCGCTGGCGGTGGGGAGGGCGTCGGGTGGGGACATCGAGGGAGCGGCCCGCGCTTGAGGGCGATGGCCAGCCCGTAATGCTAACGGGCTTGGCGGACCAGGCCGGCGGCGGGCGGGCGCCTACATGAGATCAGCGTCGCGGGTGACGAAGCCGTGGCGACGCGCTCCTATAGTGGCCGCAACCCCATCGGTGTTCGGCCTGGAAGGAGTTTTTCATGTTTGGAGTTCCTCGCACAACGCGCCCGCACGACGGACCCCTGGCCTGCGTGCTGGGCGACATGGATCTGGTCCGGCCCCTGGGCCTGGCGGGGATCCGCTGTGCGGTGGTCGCGCCTGCGGGGAGCTGGCTGGCATATTCGCGCTACACCGAGCGGCTGCTGCCGCTCGATGTGCAAGCGATCGGTGAGGACGAACTGGTCGACGCGCTGGTGGAGTTCGGCAAGCGCCAGGCGCAGCGGCCGGTGCTGTATTTCGAGGAGGACTCGCAGCTGCTGATGGTGTCGCGCCACCGCGACCGGCTCGCCAAGGCCTTCCGCTTCGCCCTGCCCGAGACTGGATTCATCGAGCAGATGGTCGACAAGGCCCGCTTCCAGCGTCTGGCTGAAGCACTCTCGCTTCCCGTGCCACGCACCCGCGTGCTGCACCCTCGCCCCGGCTCGCAGCCGCCGGACCTGGAGCTGCGTTATCCGCTGGTCGTCAAGCCCCTGACCCGTCGCCAGTCCTGGGCGGCGATTGAGCAGGGGGCCAAGGCGGTCCGGATCGATCGCGCCGACGATCTTGGCGCGCTGTGGCCCCGGTTGACCGCAGCGGGTCTCGACCTGCTGGCGCAGGAAATGATTCCCGGCCCCGAATCGGACATCGAGAGCTACCACGTGTATGTGGATGAACGCGGGGCGGTGGCCGGCGAATTCACTGGGCGCAAGATCCGGACTTATCCAGCGGTCTATGGGCACAGCACCGCGCTGACCATCACCGACATCCGCGGGCAGGCCGCGGACGTGGCAGCCCTTGGTCGTGACGTGGCCAGGCGCATCGGCCTCAGCGGGGTCGCCAAGTTCGATTTCAAGCGCGCACCCGACGGGCGCCTGCACCTGCTGGAGATCAATCCCCGGTTCAACCTGTGGCACCACCTCGGGGCGGTGGCGGGCGTGAACCTGCCGGCCCTGGTCTATGCCGACCTGACGGGTCGTGACCGACCCCATGCAGCGGTCGCGCGCCCTGGCCCCTGCTGGTGCCGTCCGGATATGGACCGTCTCGCCGCGCGCGACGCCGGCCTGTCCATGCTCTCCTGGCTCGGCTGGCTCGCACGATGCGAAGCCAGTCCGATCAACCGCGACGACCCGGCGCCCTTTGTCAAGCCCAAACTGCACCGGTTGATGCGCCTGTGGCCCCGGATGCGCAAGGCCCTGCGGCCGGCCATGAAGACATGAAGCTTGCCGTCATTTCGGACATCCACGCGAACCGCCCTGCACTGGCCGCGGTGCTCGAGGCGATCGCACAGGAGCGGGTGGACCGCATCGTGTGCCTGGGCGATGTGACCGGCTACCACACGGAACCGGCCGCGTGCGTGCGACTGCTGCGGGACGTCGGCGCGCTGTGCGTCGCGGGCAACCATGATCGCGCGGTGATCGGGGTGCTTGAGGGGGACGGCTTCAGCCCGATCGCGCAGCGCGCCATCGCCTGGACCCGGGAGCGGCTGAAGGACAGCACGCGGGACTTCCTGGCGGCCCTGCCTCTGAAGCGCTCGATCGACGGCGTGCTGGTGGCGGTGCACGGCGCCCTGCATCCGCAGGTCGGCTGCGAATGGGTGCGGCTGGACGATGACCTCAAACGATCCCTGAGCTTCGATGCCCTGGCCGTGCACCCCTCGGGCGCGCGGGTCTGTGCCTTTGGTCACACCCACCGGCCAGGCGTCTGGGAGCGCCGCGCCGGCGAGATCCGCCGTCTCCAGGGCGACACCTTCACGCTCCGCCCGGACGCCTGGTACCTGGTCAATCCGGGCTCGGTCGGCGAGCCCCGGGAAGAAGACCCGCGTGCCAGCTTCCTGCTGTTCGACTCGGCAGCCTGCAGCATTCGCGTGCGCCGGGTGGCGTATGACCGCGCCTCGGTCCTGGCCAGGACGCGCGAGGCCGGCCTCATACCCCCGCAGCGCCTGGCTTGGATTCCAGAGCCTCACCGGACGCGATTGAAAAGGATGTTGCGCCGGTGGGGTGTCGATGAAGTCGTGGTCGCGGTCTTGCGATCCTTCGACGGGAATCGCGCCACGTGGGCGTCGCCCCGCCGCTAGTTTCGAGCCACCGGCCTGGCCGCCGCCTCGGCGTCAATGGCCGCCTGCACCGCCCGCACGAAGTCATCGCGCGCCCGCGTGGCCACCGGGTCGCGCGCGCCGCCCGCCCAGTTGGCGTTCAGGGCGATCACGAGCTGGCGCTGCGGGTCGATGTACAGGCCCTGCCCGAAGATGCCGCGCGCATGGAAAGTGCCGTCCGCCTGCGTCCACCACTGGTAGCCGTAGCCGCGACCCGCCTGGCCGATCGCCACCTGTTCGCGCGTGGCCTGCGCGAGCCAGCCTTCGGGCACGAGGGGGCGCCCGTCCACCCGGGCGCCTGTCAGGACGAACTGGCCCAGGCGCGCCACGTCCCGCGTGGCCGCCTGCAGGCAGCAGCCGCTGATCTCGCGGCCCGTCTTGCTCAGGATCCAGGTGGCGGATTGCTCCATGCCGGCAGGCACCCAGATCTTCTCGGACAGGTAGGTGGCCAGGGGCTTGCCCGTGGCCTGCGCCAGCAGGATACCCACGAGGTTGGTCTCGCCGGTGCTGTAGTGCCAGCGGGTGCCGGCCGGCGCCTCCCGGGGCAGGCGGCGCAGGTAGCTCACGACGGCGTCCACGCCGTCTTCGGGCTTGTGGTTGTTGAACTTCGCCACGTCGGAATTCGGGTCGCCGTAGTCCTCGTTCCACTTCACGCCCGAGGTCATGGTCAGGAGCTGGCGGATCGTCACGTCGTCGTACGCCGATCCCTTCATCTGCGGGAGGTAGTCGCTGACCTTGTCGTCCATGATGCGGATGTGGCCGTCCTGCAGGGCCGCGCCCACCAGGAGGGACGTGACCGACTTGGCCACCGAGAAACTGGTCCAGCGGCCCTGCGCGCCGAAGTCCAGGCCGTAACGCTCCAGCCGCAGCTGACCGCGGTGCAGGACGACCAAGGCGGCGGCGCGCTGGCCGGCCATGAAGGCGGCCACGTCCACCGAGGGCGGCAGCGGCGCGCCCGAGGTCAGGGGCGAGGGCGTGGGCCCGGCCGGCACCACGCGTGCCTTGGCCAGCACCGGCAGGCGGTCCAGGGCGCGAAAGGCCGCATCGCGCTGGGGCTGCGACCAGAAAAGCAGGTCGCGGTTGGTGGGAAAGGTGGCCAGCAGGCCTCGGGTTTCCTTGTCCAGGCTGAACCACCCGGCGATCGCGCCCACGATCAGGACGGCCGCCAGGCCCCAGGCGATCTTCGACTTCTTCATCGCGTTGTGCTTCCTGCGGACCTGCAAGGCAGGAAGGAACGATACCCGGATGTCGGCGGTCGAGGGGGCGCTGGGGAGATCAGCGCACCGAGACTGCGGAGAGCGCGTTGGAAATGCTTGCTTCGCCCCGCCCGTGCACCGCGCGGTCGTAGTTGCTGATCGTGCCGGTGCGCGCGGTGTTGAGCAGCTGGTTGGTGATGGTCGTCGGGGTGGCACTCGGGAATTTGCTGCCCAGGATCGCGGCGTAACCGGTGACGATGGGGGCCGCGAACGAGGTGCCATACAGGCCGGTCTTGGATCCTTCGACCCCGACCACCAGGAACTGGTTTTGTACGGTCTGGTCGACCCCCGCCCTGTTGGAGTAGGAGGCAAGCGCAGCGGGTGCCGCGCTCGTTCCGTTCTTTTCCAGCGCACCGACGAACATCGCGGAGGGCCCTCCGATCAATGCCCGATTGAGGTAGTCCGCCTGGCCACTGGCATTGGCGGCGTTCACCGCCACGCCATCGTTACCGGCGGCCTTGGCGATGACTGCCGTGCCGTTGCGGCCGGCTGCGATGATGGATTTCTCCTGGCTGCTCCACGAGATCTGGCTGTTCGAATAGCCGTTGGCGGCGAACATGCCATAGCTCAGGTTCAGGACGTTCAGGCCGCGTGCCAGCGATATCGCCCTGGCGCTGTTGTAGTCCACCGAGGTGATCGTTGCCAGCGGGGCGATCATGCCCGCTTCCATGCGTGTCCATTCGCCGTGGCGTTGGTACAGCGTGCCGCTGCCCAGGTTGCCGGAGAAACGGGTGCCGCTCTTAAATTCGTCGATGACCTGAATGGTTACTTTCTGTCCCTTGAATCCCAGGCCCCAGGCGTCCTGGACCTCGGGGCTCATCCAGCTTTGGAGGGTTTGTGCCTGCACCCCGCAGGACAGGATCGTGAGGGCCAGGGCAATGTGCAGGCGCAGGGCGGTGTTCATGGTCATTTCCTCGGGGTGTGGTGCGGCTCAATGGCGCCAGGTCAGGGTCACGCCGACCTGATGGCGGTCACGGGGTTTTTCGTCGAGAAGCAAGCGCAGGGTCTCGGCCGGTTGCAGGGTCGATGCCACGAGGCGGCAGTTGACCTCCTGGACGCCACCGATCTCGCCGTAGTCGGCGATGCAGCTTTTTTCCTTGAGTCGGCCACCCAGCACCGTGGAGGCGCGCAGGGACAAGGTGGCTGTCCGCGACATGGGTTCCTGCCACAACATGCCCAGTTTGAGGCTGGGGTTGATCGTGTATTTGCGTCCGCGCTCGCCGGTGCTGGCGCCGAAGATCAGGCCGAACTGGTCATTGACCTGGGTCATCCAGGTCACGCGCGTGTCGACCCAGGAGGTCCTGTACCAGGCGTCAAAGCGCACGGGGGTGCCGTTGGCCAATTCGAAACTGCCTTGTCGCAGCATCCGCACGGTCTCTGAAAGGTGGGTCCCGTGCTTGATTTCGATAAGGTGCGTGGAATCCAGGAGCGAGCCGCTTTTTGCGTGCTTCGTCCAGTCGGCATCCATGCCGGCGGCGTTCAGTGTGAACGCCGCAAGGCACAAAGCAGGAACGCGTGGGCGCCAATGGCTTGTCATGGCTGTTCATCTTATCCCGGTGATCGCTCCGCACCGAGTACACCAGATACTTCCAAAGTAGTCATTGGATGCAAAATTGG
>JBEGVR010000066.1:0-6268 GCA_041178265.1 Pseudomonadota bacterium
TGCAGGAAGACACCATGCGCTTCGCCCGCATCATGGAAGGCCTGGGCGTGGAGTTCATGCGCAGCATGATGACGCTGGGCGCTTTCCTTCCGATCCTGTGGACCCTGTCCGAGAAGGTGACTGAGCTGCCATGGATCGGACCGGTGTCGCACGCCATGGTCTGGATCGCCATCCTCTCGGCGCTTTTCGGCACCGTGCTCCTGGCGGCGGTGGGCTTCAAGCTGCCGGGGCTGGAGTTCCAGAACCAGCGCGTCGAGGCGGCCTACCGCAAGGAACTCGTGCTGGGCGAGGAAGATGCCACCCGGGCGCAGCCCCCCGAGGCCCGGCGGCTCTTTGCGGACGTGCGGCGCAATTACTTCCGTCTTTTCTTCCACTACCTGTACTTCGACGTGGCCAAGTGGTCCTATCTACAGTTCTCGGTGCTGATTCCGCTGATCGCCCTGGCGCCCACCGTGGTGGCCGGCGTCATCACCCTGGGGGTGATGCAGCAGATCACGCGGGCCTTCGACCGGGTGGAGGCGGCCTTCCAGTACCTGGTCCTCAGCTGGGGCACGATCGTCGAACTGATCTCGGTGTACAAGCGCCTGCGCGCCTTCGAACGGCAGATCGCCGACCTTCCGGACCCGGCCCTGCCGCCTGCCGAACCGGCCTGACGGGGCCTTTGGCCCCCGCCGACCCTCGCTTCTTGTATGCTGGTCGTCCGGCGCGCCGCGCCCTGCCCGTTTCCTCTCCCCCCTTTACTCACGTTCCCCAGGAGTTGTCGCCCCATGGCCCGCGTCTTCAATTTCAGCCCCGGTCCCGCCACCCTGCCCGAGGCGGTCCTGCGCCAGGCCGCCGACGAGATGCTCGATTGGCACGGCTGCGGCATGTCAGTGATGGAGATGAGCCACCGGGGCAAGGAATACATGTCCATCCACGCCGAGGCCGAGGCTACGCTGCGCGAGCTGATGGCAATTCCCTCGAACTACAAGGTGCTGTTCCTGCAAGGCGGTGGGGTTGGCGAGAACGCCATCGTTCCCATGAACCTGATCGGCCGCACCGGCCGCGCGGATTACGTGGTCTCCGGCGACTGGTCCAAGAAGTCGGTCAAGGAGGCCGCGCACTTCGGCCAGGTGCGCGTGGCTGCCAGCAGCGAGGACAACGGCCGCTACACCCGCACGCCCGCGCAGTCCGAGTGGAAGCTCGACCCCCAGGCCGCCTACGTGCACCTGTGTTCGAACGAGACCATCGGCGGTGTGGAATTTTTCTGGACGCCCGACACTGGCCAGGTGCCGCTGGTGGCCGACATGTCCTCCAACATCCTCTCGCGTCCCATGGACGTGAGCCGCTATGGCCTGATTTACGCCGGCGCGCAGAAGAACATCGGACCGTCCGGCCTCACCGTCGTCATCGTCCGTGAAGATCTCCTGGGGCACGCGCTGCCGATCACACCCGAGGTCTTCAATTACAAGATCCAGGCTGACGCCGACTCCATGCACAACACGCCGCCCACCTACGCGATCTACATCGCGGGGCTGGTGTTCAAGCACGTGAAGGCGCTGGGCGGCCTGGCGGCCATGGAGGCACGCAACCGGGCCAAGGCCAAGCTGCTGTACGACACCCTGGATGCCAGCCGCTTTTACAGCAACTCCATCGCGCCCGAGTCGCGCTCGCTGATGAACGTGCCTTTCTGGCTCCAGGACCCCAAGCTCGACGAGTCCTTCCTGAAGGGTGCGCAGGCGCGCGGGCTGGTACAGCTCAAGGGGCATCGCTCGGTGGGTGGCATGCGCGCCTCCCTGTACAACGCCATGACGCTGGAGGGTGTGCAGGCGCTGGTGGCCTACATGAAAGACTTCGAGGCCCAGCATGCCTGACGACCCGCACGAATCCGCGGCTCGCGCACCCTGGCGCGTTCGTGTGTACAACCAGATCGCGCCAGCCGGCCTGCAACGGCTGCCCGCTGCCCGCTATCTCGCAGGGCCCCGCCTGGACGAACCCGACGCCCTGCTCCTGCGCTCGGCCGACCTGCACCACGAGCCCATTCCCCCCAGCGTCAAGGTGGTGGCGCGCGCGGGCACCGGCACCAACAACATCCCGGTCAGCGCGCTCAGCGCCCGTGGCGTTCCCGTCTTCAACACCCCTGGCGCCAACGCCCAGGCCGTCCAGGAACTGGTCGTTGCCGGCTTGCTGATGGCCGCCCGGCAGGTGGTACCGGCGCTGCGCTTCGTGCAGTCGCTGAACCCCTCCGCCCCCGATTTCGCGGATCAGGTCGAGGCGGGCAAATCCTCCTTTGTGGGTCATGAACTGGCCGGCCAGACCCTGGGCGTGATCGGCCTGGGACGCGTCGGGGCCCTGGTGGCCGATGCCGCGATCCACCTGGGCATGCAGGTGCGGGGGCATGACCCCGAGATCACTGTCGATGCGGCCTGGAGCCTGCCCTCGCAGGTGCGCCGTGCATCCAGCGTCGACGAGGTGATGCGCACCTGCCACTTCGTGAGCCTGCATGTGCCGCTCACCGACGCGACCCGCCACCTGGTCGATGCACGCCGGCTGGCACTGGCGCCACCGGGCGCGGTGCTGCTCAATTTCGCGCGCGAGGGTGTGGTCGACGATGCCGCCGTGCTGCGGGCGCTGGACGGCGAGCAACTGGCCGCGTATGTGAGCGACTTTCCTGCACCCGCCCTGCTGGGGCATCCGCGCGCGGTGCTGCTGCCGCACCTGGGCGCCTCCACGCACGAAGCCGAGGAGAAATGCGCGGTGATGGCCGCCGACGAACTGCGTGCCTTCCTGGAGGACGGGCACATCAGCCATTCCGTGAATTTCCCGGCCCTGAGCCTGTCCCGCGGCACGCCCTACCGGCTCGCGATCGCCAACGCCAATGTGCCGCACGTGCTGGGACGGATCTCCAGCACGCTGGCGGCGGCAGGCCTGAACATCGGTGACCTGGCCAACCAGTCGCGCGGCGAACTGGCCTACACCCTGGTCGACGTGGACACTCCGGTCAGTCCCGAGGTCATCGCGCAGTTGGCCGCCCAGGAAGGCATCCTGTCCGTGCGGTACTTGCCCACGGCTTAGGCTCAAGGGCGATTTTTTTCTCCGACGTTCTCCCGGACGGAAAGAAAGGCTGCCCATGACCCATGCTTATGCCCACACCCTGCGCCCCCTGAAGGTCGGTACCGCCAAGGCGGGGCGCTTTCATTCGCTGCCCGTGCTGGCCGAGGAATTTCCAGGCATTGCGCGCCTGCCCGTTTCCCTGCGGATCGTGCTGGAGTCGGTGCTTCGTCACTGCGACGGCGTGAAGGTGACGCCCGAGCATGTGCGTCAGCTGGCGCAATGGAAGCCCGACGCCGAGCGGGTCCACGAGATTCCCTTCACCGTGGCCCGCGTCGTGCTGCAGGACTTCACCGGCGTGCCGCTGCTGGCCGACCTGGCCGCCATGCGCAGCGCCGCAGCGCGCCTGGGCAAGCAGCCCGGTGCGATCGAGCCGCTGGTGCCGGTGGACCTGGTGGTGGACCACTCGGTGATGGTGGACCACTATGGCACGCGCGATGCGCTGGATCTCAACATGCGCCTGGAGTTCGAGCGTAACCAGGAGCGTTATGCCTTCATGAAGTGGGGCATGCAGGCCTTCGACACCTTCGGTGTGGTGCCTCCTGGCTTTGGCATCGTGCACCAGGTGAACCTGGAGTACCTGGCCCGCGGGGTGCACCGGCGTGCCGACGGCGTGTACTACCCCGACACCGTGGTGGGCACCGACAGCCACACCACCATGATCAACGGCGTGGGCGTGGTGGGCTGGGGCGTGGGCGGCATCGAGGGCGAGGCCGCGATGCTGGGGCAGCCGGTGTACTTCCTCACGCCCGACGTGGTGGGCGTGCAGCTTACCGGCCAGCTGCGCGAAGGCTGCACCGCCACCGACCTGGTCCTCACGGTCACGCAGCTGCTTCGAAGCCACAAGGTGGTGGGCAAGTTCGTCGAGTTCTTCGGCGAGGGTACGCGCACGCTGTCGGTGCCCGATCGCGCCACCCTGGCCAACATGGCGCCGGAGTACGGGGCGACCATGGGTTTCTTCCCGGTGGACGACAAGACCCTCGCCTATTTCGAGGGCACCGGCCGCAGCCGCACCGAGGTCGCGGCGCTGGAGGCGTATTTCCGTGCGCAGGGGCTGTTCGGTGTGCCGCTGCCGGGGCAGGTCGATTATTCGCAGGTGGTGCGGCTGGACCTGGGCAGCGTCACCCCCAGCCTGTCAGGGCCCAAGCGGCCGCAGGACCGCATCGAGATCGGGCAGGTCGCCAGTCAGTTCAGCACGCTGTTCGCGCGGCCCGCCGCCGAGAACGGCTTCAACCAGCCGGCCGCCACCCTGCTCACACGCCACCTGGTGCATGCGGGTGGCGAGTCACCGGTACCCAAGGTGCCGATGACGCCCGACACGCCGGCCGCCGCACCGCGCTTCGAGCTGGAGATGGAGGCCAACAAGCCGACGCTCAGGGCCTCCAAGTCAGTCAGCGACGGGCGAGAGGCACATGTGCAGGACGTGACCATCGGCCATGGCGACGTGCTGATCGCAGCCATCACCAGCTGCACCAATACCTCCAACCCCGGCGTGATGCTGGCCGCAGGCCTGCTGGCGAAGAAGGCGGTGCAGGCGGGCCTGCGTGTGCAGCCCCACATCAAGACCTCGCTGGCGCCTGGCTCGCGCATCGTCACGGAGTACCTGATCAAGGCCGGCCTGCTGCCGTACCTGGAGCAACTGGGCTTCACCGTCGCAGGCTACGGCTGCACCACCTGCATCGGCAACTCGGGCGACCTCGCGCCCGAGATCAACGAAGCCATCCTCAAGAGCGACCTGGTGTGTGCCGCGGTGCTCTCGGGCAACCGCAACTTCGAGGCGCGCATCCACCCGAACCTCAAGGCCAACTTCCTGGCCAGCCCGCCGATGGTGGTGGCTTATGCCCTGGCGGGTACCGTGCTGCGTGACCTCATGACAGAGCCGGTGGGCACCGGCCCCGGCGGAAGGTCGGTGTGGCTGGGAGACATCTGGCCCACTTCGGATGAAGTACGCGGCCTGATGAAGCACGCGATGAACGGCAAGGCCTACCGGGCCAATTACGAAAAGGTGCAGTCGGATCCTGGCCTGCTGTGGGAGCGTATCGAGGGCAGTCAGGGCGAGACCTACGACTGGCCCGCCAGCACCTATATCGCGCAGCCGCCGTTCTTTGACGACTTTTCGCTGGAGCAGCCGGCCCACGGTGCCCCGGTGCGGGTGCAGGGCGCACGCGTCATGGCGCTGTTTGGCGATTCCATCACCACCGACCATATCTCGCCCGCGGGCTCCATCAAGGAAAGCTCGCCTGCCGGCCAGTGGCTGCTGGCGCAAGGCGTGACCAAGGCCGGCTTCAACAGCTACGGCTCGCGCCGGGGGCACCACGAGGTGATGGTGCGCGGCACTTTCGCCAACGTCCGCATCAAGAATCTGATGCTGCCGCCGCGTGCCGACGGTTCACGCGAGGAAGGCGGCTACACCCTGTACCGCGACGACGCGGGCCCGGCGCGCAAGATGTCCATCTTCGACGCCGCGCAGAAGTACCAGGCCCAGGGGTGTCCCACCGTGGTCTTTGCTGGCGAGGAATACGGCACCGGGTCGTCCCGCGACTGGGCGGCCAAGGGCACGCAGCTTCTGGGCATCCAGGCCGTAGTCGCCCGCAGCTTCGAGCGGATCCACCGCAGCAACCTGGTGGGCATGGGCGTGCTGCCCCTGCAGTTCAAGGGCCAGGACAGCTGGGAGTTGCTGGGGCTGGACGGCTCGGAATTGATCGACGTGGTGCCCGACCCGCAGCTGCGGCCGCAAAGCGACGCCACGCTGGTGATCGTGCGCGCCGACGGCAGCCGCCAGGAGGTCGTCGTGCAGCTTCGCATCGACACCCCCATCGAGGTGGCCTATTACCGGCATGGCGGTATCCTGCCGTTTGTGCTGAGGCAGCTGCTGTCGCGTTGAATTTGGTCTGTATGCAGGGTTTCCAGAGGTTCGGATGTCGGGCCGGCTCCTGATCGCGGGGGGCGGCATAGGCGGTCTGGCCGCGGCGTTGAGCGCGGTGCGGGCCGGCTGGGAGGTCCAGGTATTGGAGCAGGCGCCTGCTTTCAGCGAGGTGGGTGCGGGCGTGCAACTGGGGCCCAATGCCACACGTGTGCTGCATGCGCTGGACAGGCTGGACGCCGTGCGGGCGGTGGCCTGCGAGCCCCTGCGCCTGCTGGCGCGTGATGCGCTGAGCGGGCGCACGCTGGGCGTCCT
>JBEGVR010000067.1:0-11205 GCA_041178265.1 Pseudomonadota bacterium
CTTTCCCACCGACGGCTCGCAGTTCGATCACCTCTTCGCCGACGACGAAACCTTCGCCATCGGGGGCCTGCAGGCCCGCGTCCTGAGCGTGCCGGGCCACACCCCCGCCTGCGTGGCCTATCAGGTGGGCGATGCGGTTTTCGTGGGCGACACCCTCTTTCCGCCCGACGTCGGCACCGCCCGCTGCGACTTCCCCGGCGGCAGCGCGCAGGCGCTGTACCGGTCGGTGCGCCAGCTGCTGGCGCTGCCGGATAACTCACGCCTCTTCGTGTGCCACGACTACCCGCCCACCGACCGCGCCCCCCGCTGCGAGACGAGCGTGGCCGAACAGCGTGCGCGCAACATCCACATCCACGAGGGCATCACGGAAGACGAGTTCGTCGCCATGCGCACGCAGCGCGATGCTGGCCTGCAGATGCCCACCCTGATCCTGCCCGCCATCCAGGTGAACATCCGTGCCGGCCAGCTGCCTCCGCCGGAAGCCAATGGCGTGAGCTACCTGAAGATCCCGCTCAACGGGCTCTGATCCGCACCCACCCCGCGATCCACGGGAACTATTCCGACAGCCGAGCTAGCACCGCGCCGACCCGCGAAGCTGCGCAGGGGGCTTAGGGTGGCCGCCTGCCCGTGTTGCAGCGCCGGGCGCAGGAGGATCCCATGCACCCCACTCCGATCCCGACCGACCCCCTGCGGCCCCGTCCCCTGGCGGCCGCCCCCGGCGACGCCGCGCGCGTGGCCCCGGCCCCGGCTGGCCTCATGCCGCGGGGCGCCTACTCCACGGGCTGCTCGGGCGTAGGCGCCGCCAGCGCCATCCGCCAGTGGCAGCGCCAGCACGAGGAACGAGAGCGCGGAATGACCGCCATCCGGCCGGGAGACGTCGCGCCCTTCTGAGACCGCTGCGCCGGGTTCGGGCTGTCGCGGCGGCGGCTGCCGGCTGCCGGGCGGATGGCCATACTGGCTGTTTCAGCCCCCAGGAGCGCAGCACCATGCAAGCAAGCGGAAAGATCGCCATCGTCACCGGTGGCGCCAGCGGCATTGGCGAGGGCCTGGCGCGCCGCCTCGCCCAGGAGGGCGCTCGGGGCGTGGTGCTGGCCGACCGGGACCTGGCCAAGGCGCAGTCCGTGGCGCGCGAGATCGGCCCCCAGGCCCTGGCCCTGCGCTGTGATGTCAGCCGCGAAGCCGACCTGCAGGACGTGGTGGCCACCACTGCTGAGCGCTTCGGGCCGGTGGACATCTTCTGCTCCAACGCCGGCATCCTGGGCCGGCCGGGCGGCTTCGAGCTGGAAGACCCGGTGTGGGATTCGATGTGGCAGATCCACCTCATGGCCCATGTCTGGGCGGCGCGCGCCGTGGTGCCCGGCATGGTGGCCCGGGGCGAGGGCTACTTCCTGGTCACGGCCTCGGCGGCGGGCCTCCTGAACATCGTGGAGACCGCGCCCTACGCTGTCACCAAGCATGCGGCCGTGGCCTTCGCCGAGTGGCTGCGCATCGCCTACGGCCGGCGCGGGGTGCGGGTGTCGTGCCTGTGCCCGCAGGGCGTGGACACCGAGATGACGCGCGGCGGCGCCGGGTCGGCCGGACACGACGGCGTGCTCACGACGGCCCAGGTGGCCGATGTCGTGATCCAGACGATGCGCGAGGAAACCTTCCTGGCCCTGCCCCACCCCTCGGTGCTGCAGTACATGCAGGCCAAGGTGCGGGACTACGACCGCTGGCTGGGGGGGATGCAGAAGCTGTATGGGCAGCATGGGGGCGGCGGCGCGTGACCGCGGCCGGGCCAGATGGTGACCGGCGGCTCACATCCTCTAAGCCCATCGGGACACCCGATTTTTAACGATACAAAGGTTTTATTTTTACTGACGAACCTCTAGATTAAGGACGCCTTCACAGCCCCCAACCGTCTCCAAGGAGCTCCCATGCGATCCATGACCTTCAGAGTGGATGACCAGTCATCCAGCACGAGTCCCCAGCCCGCGATCTGGATCACCCTGGAGGAACAGGCCGACGGGACGGTGAAGATGTCCGTCCACATTGAAGGCTCGGTGCTCGGTGACTTGCGCGGCATCTTTTTTGACGTGGCCGACGAGAGCCTGATCGGCTCGATCCAAGCCACGTCCGGCAGCAGCGTTTCCAGCCTCACCCAGGGTAACGACAGCGTGCGCGACCTGGGCAATGGCGCCAACATGAACGGCTTGCTCGGCAGCGATGGGGGCTACGACGTCGGCATCGCGATCGGCAGCGCCGGCATCGGGAAGGATGACATCCAGAGCTTTTCCACGGTTCTCTCCAGCACCTCCCGTCATCTGACCCTGGACGACTTCGCCAATGCGGACTTCGGCGTGCGCACCACCTCGGTCGGGACCGCGGGCCATCGCGGCGGCTCGAGCAAGCTGCTGGAGACCACCACGCCGCCGATCCAGGCCAACGACGACAGCGCCCAGGTGTTTGAAGACCAGACAGCGAATGGCCAACTGCTGGATAACGACCTGAACGGCGGCTCGGCGTTCCTGACTGGCTGGAGCGGTGGCGACCTGGGAGAGGACGTGACCCTTGCAAACGCCGAGGGCGCGACGCTGCGCGTGGACGCAAATGGACAGTACCTCGTGGATGCCACCCAAGCCGACCGCCTCAATGCCGAGGATGTCCTGATTTACAACTTCACCTACGATGCCAGGAACCAATCGGGCAGCACAAGCTGGTCCACCGACACCGCGAATTTCCGGGTGGTGGTACGCGGCGTGAATGACGCCCCCGATGCGCAAGACGACGACCTGGGCAGCGTCCTGCTCGGCGGCACCTTGACTGGCAACGTCTCGCAATGGCTCGCAAACGACACCGACATCGACCGTGGCGACACGCCTGGATTCGCGGGCATCCAGGGCGCAGACGGGAATTTCCACACGACAGGGACCATTGACCTGGGCAATGGCGCCAGCATCGCCTTGGAGACGAATGGCGACTACATCTACACGCCAGGAAGCGCTGGGGCCTGGCAGTACCAGTACCAGACCGAGGACGCTCATGGCGCGACCGACGTCGCGAACCTGAGCGTGAACGTGCGTTCCGGCGTCGGCGGTGGCAGCTCGCAGCCTGCAAATCTCTTCCCCCCGATGACACAGGCCCTGTCCAACGTGGTCCTGTACCTCGACGACGGCAATACGGAAACGGACCTGATCAAGGTCAAGATCACGCCGGCCGACGTCCAGGCGATCTACGACATTGATGACCTGCAGCTGTCACAATTCCTGAGCGCTCACCAAGGCGACTTGGCCGGCAACACGCAGCTGGTGGCCGTCTCCATCCACGCGGGCCAGCAATACCCGAACGAGGCAGACGAGGACGGCACGCGCCCGGGCGAGGGCACCTTCTTCCTCTTGGGGGATAGCACGCCCATCACTGCGGTGGGATTGTGGGACGGGGGCTGGACCCATGATTGGTCGTTGGACGACTTCCCCCTGAGCGATGAGGCCCGCGACTTGGGCCTGACCCCCGAACTCCTGGCGGCGCCCGTCTCGCAGGACTACATCTTCAACGGCAGCTTGTAGACCGCCCCCCGGCCTGGCTTCATGCGTCGACCTGACCCGGGCGCCCCGGCTCAGGCTGCCGCAGGCTGTGCGCTCCCGAACCTGAACACCCCCGGCTCCAGCGCCGGGTTCACTTCCACCGGGATCACGCTCTTGGGCGGGAAACGCCCCTCCAGAATCAGCCGCGACAGCGGGTTCTCGATCCGCTGCTGGATCGCGCGCTTCAGGGGCCGCGCGCCGAACACCGGGTCGAACCCCACCTTGGCCAGTTCCTCCAGCGCAGCTTCCGGCACCTGCAGCGTGAGGTCCATCTTCGCCAGGCGCTGCTCCAGCACCTGCAACTGGATGCGGGCGATGCGCGCGATGTGCGAGGCATCCAGCCCATGGAACACCACCGTCTCGTCGATCCGGTTCAGGAATTCAGGGCGGAAGTGGTTCTTGAGTTCATCCCACACCGCTTCCTTCACGTCCTCGTAGGGCTTGCCCACCATGGCCTGGATCATGTGCGAGCCGATGTTGCTGGTCATCACGATCACCGTGTTCTTGAAGTCCACGGTACGGCCCTGGCCGTCGGTCAGCCGCCCGTCGTCCAGCACCTGCAGCAGCACGTTGAACACGTCGTGGTGGGCCTTCTCGACCTCGTCCAGCAGGATCACGCTATAGGGCTTGCGCCGCACCGCCTCGGTCAGGTAGCCGCCCTCTTCGTAGCCCACATAGCCCGGAGGCGCGCCGATCAGCCGGGCCACCGAGTGCTTCTCCATGAACTCGCTCATGTCGATGCGGACCAGGTGCTCCTCGCTGTCGAACAGAAAAGTCGCCAGCGCCTTGCACAACTCGGTCTTGCCCACGCCCGTGGGCCCCAGGAACAGGAAGGAGCCGGTAGGCCGGTTCGGGTCGGACAGGCCTGCACGGCTGCGGCGAATCGCATTGGCCACGGCAGTGATGGCCTCGTCCTGACCGATCACGCGCTGGTGCAGGCGGTCTTCCATCTGCAGCAGCTTCTCGCGCTCGCCCTGCATCAGCTTGGACACGGGGATGCCGGTGGCCCGCGCCACCACCTCGGCGATCTCCTCGGCGCCCACTTGCGTGCGTAGCAGCTGCGGGCGGCCGGCCTTGGCCTTGTCAGTCTCCTGGGACTGGGCGGCCTTCAGGCGCTTTTCCAGTTCGGGCAGACGCCCGTACTGCAACTCGGCGACCTTGTTGAAGTCGCCCTTGCGCGTGAGCTCCTCGATCTGGTGGCGCAGGCGGTCGATTTCTTCCTTGATCTGCGCGCCGCCCTGGGCCTGGGCCTTCTCGGCCTTCCAGATGTCGTCGAGGTCGGCGATCTCCTTTTGCAGCTTGCCGATCTCCTCCTCGATCAGCGCGAAGCGCTTTTGCGAGGCCTCGTCGGTTTCCTTGCGCACGGCCTCGCGCTCGATCTGCAGCTGGATCAGGCGGCGATCGAGCTTGTCCATCACCTCGGGCTTGGAGTCGATCTCGATCTTGATCTTGGAGGCGGCCTCATCGATCAGGTCGATGGCCTTGTCCGGCAGGAAGCGGTCGGTGATGTAGCGGTGCGAGAGTTCGGCCGCGGCCACGATAGCCGGGTCGGTGATCTCGACGCCGTGGTGCACCTCGTACTTCTCCTGCAGCCCGCGCAGGATGGCGATGGTGGCCTCGACGGTGGGCTCGCCCACCAGGATCTTCTGGAAACGCCGCTCCAGGGCAGCGTCTTTCTCGATGTACTTGCGGTATTCGTCCAGGGTGGTGGCGCCCACGCAATGCAGTTCGCCGCGCGCCAGGGCGGGCTTGAGCATGTTGCCCGCGTCCATGGCGCCTTCGGCCTTGCCGGCGCCCACCATGGTGTGCAGCTCGTCGATGAAGACGATGGTCTGGCCCTCGTCCTTGGCCAGCTCTGTGAGCACGTTCTTCAGGCGTTCCTCGAACTCGCCTCTGAACTTGGCACCCGCCAGCAAGGCCGCCATGTCCAGCGACAGCACGCGCTTGTTCTTCAGGCTCTCGGGCACCTCGCCCGCCACGATGCGCTGCGCCAGGCCTTCGACGATGGCGGTCTTGCCCACGCCAGGCTCGCCTATGAGCACCGGGTTGTTCTTGGTGCGGCGCTGCAGCACCTGGATGGCGCGGCGGATCTCGTCGTCGCGGCCGATCACCGGGTCGAGCTTGCCCTGGCGGGCGCGCTCAGTGAGGTCCATGCAGTATTTCTTCAGCGCCTCGCGCTGGCCTTCGGACTCGGCGCTGTTCATGCTCTGGCCGCCGCGCACCGCGTCGATGGCGGTCTCGAAGGACTTGCGCACCAGGCCATGTTCGCGGGCGATACGGCCGATGTCGGCCTTGCTGTCGGCCACTGCCAGCAGGAACAGTTCGCTGGCGATGAACTGGTCGCCGCGCTTGATGCCCTCTTTTTCGGCGGCCTGAAAGAGGCCCACCAGGTCGCGCCCGACCTGCACCTGGTCCTGGCCCTGCACCTGCGGGCGCTTGTGCATCGCGGACTCGGCCGCAGCCAGCAGGCCCTGCACGTTCACGCCGGCGCGCTGCAAGAGGGCGCGGGGGCCGTCCTCCTGGCGCAGCATGGCCACCAGCAGGTGTTCGGCTTCGATGTAGGCGTGGTCGTTGCCCAGGGCGAGGGTCTGGGCCTCGTTCAGGGCTTCCTGGAATTTGGTCGTGAGCTTGTCGAGTCGCATGGGACAGGATCCGTGTGGCTTTGCAGCTTAGGCTGGCCGGGGGGATTTCAAGAGCGCGGGGGCGGCGGCAAGGGGCGTGCCCGGCCCATGGCGGGAGGGGGAGCCTTCCAGTATCCTCCGGCCGAGGCCATCCGCCGCCCGGGCCGCCCCGCCCGACACCCAACGGCATCAGGAGACCCGCCCCCTGCCTTACGCCCCCTCCCCCCTGCGCCGCGGCCTGCTGGCCGCCCTCGCCCTGGCCGGCATGGGCCTGGCGGTGGGCTACCAGCCGCAGCCGCAGTTCACGGGGGTGGTGCGCAAGTACACCCAGACCTGGGACCGGATCATCAAGGCCAGCGACTTCCAGCCGAAGTAGGCGGGCGAAGGCAGGCGCGGCCCCGCGCGCGGGCCGGCCGGAGCCGGCCGGGGCCCAACGCTCCCCGGCTTCAGGCTGGACCGGGCAGGCGCCCCCAACGCGCCAGCGCCTCGTCATCGGCCACCCGCGCATCCACCCAGCGCGCGCCCTCGGGCGTGGCCTCCTTCTTCCAGAACGGCGCCTGCGTCTTGAGGTAGTCCATGAGGAACTCGCAGGCCTGGAAGCTCTCGTGGCGGTGGGCGGAGGTCACGGCCACCAGCACGATCTGGTCCTGCGGCTGCAGGGGGCCAATGCGGTGGATCACCCGCACGGCGCGGATGTCAAAGCGCCGGTGCGCCTCGTCGATCAGGGCCTCGATGGCCTTTTCGGTCATGCCGGGGTAGTGCTCGAGCTCCATTGCGCTCACGTGGCTGCCCTCGTTGCGGTCACGCACCGTGCCCACGAAGGCGCAGACCGCGCCCACCCCGCCATCGCCCGCACGCAGGGCAGCCACTTCGTCCGTCAGGCTGAAATCGGCAGTTTGGACCGTGACCCGGGACTGCGCCATGTCTTCAGCCTCCGGTGACCGGGGGGAAAAACGCCACCTCGGCGCCCTCACGCAGTGCAGCCGACTCGTCGGCCATGACCTGGTCCAGGGCCAGGCGCACGGCCTTGCCGCGGGCCAGGGCCTGGGCATAGGCGCCCCCGCGGGCGATGAGTTCGTCACGCAGTGCGCCCAGGGTCAGGGCCTGCGTGTCCAGGGATTCAGCGGACTGGCCCAGCGCTTCGCGGATGGAGGCGAAGTAACGGATCGACAGCTTCATGGTGCGGGGCTCAGGCCAGCAGATCGGAAAGGGCGATGAACGCCACGCGTTCGCCGCGCGCGATCGCCTGGCCCGGCGGATTGTCCACCCAGCCATCGCCCCAGGCCACGGAGGTCAGCACGCCTGAACTCTGATTGGCAAACAGGTCGAGCCCGCCCTGCGCGTTGCGGCGCACGCGCAGGAACTCCTGGCGCCTGTCGGGGCGCGGCCAGTCGAAATGGGCCGGCAGATGCGTCACCGGCGGTGCGACGGACGTTGCGCCTTGAAGCTTCAGCAGGAAGGGCCGCACCAGCAGGGCGAAGGTCACGAAGCTGGAAACCGGGTTGCCCGGCAGACCGATGAAATGCGCCGCCCCCACGCGCCCGTAGGCGAAAGGCTTGCCCGGCTTGATGGCGATCTGCCACAGATCCAGCGAGCCCAGGGCCTGCACTGCGGGTTTGATGTGGTCTTCTTCGCCGACCGACACGCCGCCGCTGGTGAGGATCAGGTCGTGGCCCGCACTGGCCTCGCGCAGGGCCTGGATAGTGGCCTCGCGCTGGTCGGGAACGATGCCCAGGTCGGTCACCTCGCAACCCAGTCGCGCCAGCAGCGCGCGCAGGAAGTAGCGGTTGGAGTTGTAGATGGCGCCCGGCGGCATGGCCTCGGGCGGCACCGTGCCGGGCATCACCAGTTCGTCGCCCGTGGAAAAGAGCGCCACGCGCGGACGCGCCGCCACCGGCAGCCGACCCAGGCCGATGCTGGCGGCCAGGCCCATGGCGGCGGGCGACAGGCGCTGGCCAGCGCGCAGCACCACGTCGCCGCGCGCCACGTCTTCGCCGCCGCGGCGAATCCACTGGCCTGCCTGCGGCGCGCGCAGGATCCGCACCGTGGCATCGGGCAGGGTCTCGGTGTCTTCCTGCATCACGATGGCGTCGGCCCCCTGGGGCACGGGCGCGCCCGTGAAGATTCGGGCCACGCTCCCTGCCTGCAGGGGCTGCGCCGCGCTGCCGGCCGGAATGCGCTGGCTCACAGGCAAGGCCTTGATCCCCGCCCCAGGGCCCAGGTCGGCGCAGCGCAGCGCGTAACCGTCCATCGCGCTGTTGTCCTGCGGCGGCACCTGCAGGGCGGAGACCAGGTCCTGCGCCAGCACCCGGCCATCGGCCTCGAAGGTGGACACCGTCTCGGGTCGACCCAGGGGCACGGCATGCGCCAGCAACTCGGCCAGGGCGTTAGCCAGGGTACGCAGCGGGGGGCGGGGGGTGTTCATGCGTAGCGCTCGGCGATGTAGTCGAAGCGGTCGCCGTGATCGACCAGCCACTGCGCCACGGCGTCGTGGTCGTTGATGTCGAGCACGGGGCGCAGGGTGGCCTCGGGCAAACCGGCCGCCGCATCGGTGGCGATGGCCACGACGAAATCGTCGTCCATGTAGCGCGCAGGCTGCCCCGAATCGGCACGCCAGACCTCGACCTTGAGCAGGTCGCATTGCTTGAAGCCCTCGACCAGCACCCAGTCCACGCCGTCGTGCAACTGCGCGATCAGATGGTGCACGTTCAGCTGCGCCTCCTGTTCGAACTCGCGCATCAGGGCCAGGCGCCGGCTGGAGGCTGCAACGACCTCGAAGGCGCCCGCCTCGCGATGCCGCCAGGTGTCCTTGCCGGGATGGTCGATGTCAAATTTGTGGTGCGCATGCTTGACCACGGAGACGCGCAGCCCCCGCAGCTTGAGCGCACCGATCACGCCCTCGACCAGGGTGGTCTTGCCGGAGCCGGAGTAGCCGGCGAAACACACGGTTTTCATTTGGATCTGTCAGTCGCAGTGCGCCGCGATGTAGGCCTTGACCTGCGCCACATCAGCCGGCATCACCTGCACGCGCTTGGGAAGGACCTCGATGCCCTCGAAGCCGGCCGGGCAGACCGGCTCGCGACCCAGGGCCTCGACGAGGGTGGCGGCGAACTTGATCGGCAAGGCCGTCTCCAGCACGATCATGGGCACGCCCGGGGTGCACTGCTCACGGGCCACCTTCACGCCGTCGGCGGTGTGGGTGTCGATCATGGATTGATGGCGCTGCCAGGTGTCGCGCAGCGTGGCCAGGCGATCGGCGTGGGTGCTGCGCCCGCTGGAAAAACCAAAACGCTCGCGCGCGACAGCCGCCTCGGCCGACAGCTCCAAGCGCCCGCGTGCGCCCAGTTCATCCTGGAACAGATGCTTCACGCGCGCCGCGTCGCGTCCGAGCAGGTCGAACACGAAGCGCTCGAAGTTGCTCGCCTTGGAGATGTCCATCGAGGGGCTGGAGGTCTCGAAGGTGTCGGCGCCGCCTCGCACGCGATAGGTGCCGGTGCGGAAAAATTCGTCGAGCACGTCGTTCTCGTTGGTGGCTGCGACCAGCCGGTCGATCGGCAGGCCCATCATGCGTGCCACGTGGCCAGCACAGATATTGCCGAAGTTGCCCGAGGGCACGGTGAAGCTCACCTTCTCAAGTGCGCCGGCGGCCTGGACACGACCGGAGGTCGCCTGAAAATACCCGGCAAAGTAATACACCACCTGGGCCACCAGCCGTGACCAGTTGATGGAGTTGACCGTGCCGATGCGGTATTTGCGCTTGAAGGCCAGGTCGTTGGAGACGGCCTTGACGATGTCCTGGCAGTCGTCGAACACGCCCTCGATCGCCAGGTTGTGGATGTTGGCGTCCTGCAGACTGAACATCTGCGCCTGCTGGAAGGGGCTCATGCGCCCGTGCGGCGAGGTCATGAAGACGCGCACGCCTTTCTTGCCCTTCATCGCGTATTCGGCGGCGCTGCCGGTGTCGCCCGAGGTGGCGCCCAGGATGTTCAATTCCTCGCCACGGCGGGCCAGCTCGTACTCAAAGAGGTTGCCAAGCAGCTGCATGGCCATGTCCTTGAAGGCCAGCGTGGGGCCGTTGGACAGGGCCTGGAGGTACAGGCCGTCTTCCAGCTTTCGAAGCGGCACGATCTGCGGGGAGCCGAATACCGCCTCGGTGTAGGTCTTGCGGCACAGGGCTCGCAGGTCACCTTCAGGAATGTCGTCGATGTAGAGGGACAGCACCTCGAAGGCCAGGTCGGCATAGCCCAGGCCACGCCAGCGCGCAAGCGTGGCGTCGTCCACCTGCGGATAGCGCTCGGGCAGGTACAGGCCGCCATCGGGCGCCAGGCCCTCCAGCAGGATCTCGCAGAAGCGCTTGCGCTCGGGGTGACCGCGCGTGGAGAGGTACAACATCAGTGCCCGCCCGGCCGCCCGAAGGGCAATGAGCGCCCCCTCGGGGGGCAGAGAACGAAGTGAACGTGGGGGCTCATGATGTCAGGCGAGTTCTTCCTTGCGGATGCGGGTGATCGGCGCCAGCACGGTGGGCAGGGCCTGCATCTTCGCGAGCGTCGCATCCATCGTGCCCTCGCGGGTGTCGTGGCTGAGGATGATCAGGTCGGTCTGTTTCTCCCCCTCGCCGGCCTCGCGCTGGAGCATGGCGTCGATGGAGATGCCGGCGTCGGCCAGCAGGCCGGTCACGCGAGCCAGCACGCCGGCCTGGTCGGCCACGCGCAGGCGCAGGTAGTAGCTGGTCACCACCTCGGACATGGGCAGCACTGGCTGGTCGCTCATTTGATCGGGCTGGAAGGCCAGGTGCGGCACGCGCTGCGCCGCGTCGGCGGTGTGCAGTCGGGTGATGTCCACCAGGTCGGCGATCACCGCACTGGCGGTCGGCTCGCTGCCTGCGCCCTTGCCGTAATACAGCGTGGTGCCTACGGCGTCGCCCTGCACCATCACCGCGTTCATCGCACCCTCGACCGACGCGATCAAGCGCTTGGACGGCACCAGCGTCGGGTGCACCCGCAGCTCGATGCCCTGCTCAC
>JBEGVR010000068.1:0-3119 GCA_041178265.1 Pseudomonadota bacterium
ACGCGCCGGGCGGTGTCGCCGGTGTTGTGGTCGCTGTCGGTGTCGATGACCAGGCTGTCCAGGACGCCCCGCATCCTGCCCTCGACTTCATCCAGCAAGGCTTCCAGCTCGCCGGGCTGGATGAATTCGGCGATGTTGTCATTGGCGTGGAAACGCTTGCGGGCGGCCTGGAGCCGCTCGCGGATCTTGGCCGACACGGGCGTTCCGGTGTCGGTATCGAGGGCGGCGGGGGGCGTGGAGGAGTCGGCTTTCATCAGCATGGACGATGCTAACACCCGGGCCTGCAGGCCACTGCGTCGCGCGGGAATGGCCTGTCGGCTCGCCGTCGTGGGTACGAAGGACTTAATCGCCAGTCGGCTCGGCGGCGTTCGTGCGCTGCGCGGGGAGTCAAAGGTACTTCTTGCCCTGGATCAACAGGGCCAGGCGCATCACGCCCAGCGCCAGTCGCTCCAGCACCCGCTCGGTGAGCGGCCGGCGCTCGTAGCGCGCCGGGTCCATGACCTGCCCATGGTGGGCGATCGCCTGCATCAGCCGGGTCCGAAGCTGGCCGGCAAACGCCTCGTCCTCGACGACCACATTGGCCTCGCGCGCCAGCAAGAGGCTCAGGGGATCGAGATTGGAGGACCCCACCGTAGCCCAGCGCCCGTCGATCACCGCCACCTTGGCGTGCAGGAAGCTGGGAGCGTACTCGTGGATGGACACCCCGGCTCGCAGCAGGCTGCCGTACACCGGGCGGGAGGCGTAGTACTGCATGAAGTACTCGTAGCGCCCCTGCAGCAGCAGCGTCACGCGCACGCCCCGGCGCGCCGCGCGCTCCAGCGCCTGGCGCAGGCGTCGGCCCGGCACGAAGTAGGCGTTGGCGATCAGGATCTCCCGCTGGGCCCGCCCGATCGCGCGCAGGTAGGCCCGCTCGATGTGGGCGCGATGGCCCAGGTTGTCACGCAGCATCAGGGCCGCACGCATGCGGCCCGCGCCTTCGGCGCCCTCCTGCAGCGCCTCGGGCCGCTGGGGCATCAGGGCCTCAGCCAGTGCATGGGGATTGAGGGTGTGCAGTGCACGCAGCCGCTGCCACACCTGGCGGATCGCTTGCCGCATGTCCGCCACCAACGGGCCGCGCACCTGCACGGCGAAATCCAGCCGGGGTGCCTGCAGGTGGCCATGGCCCGGGTCATGCAGATCATCCAGGATGTTGATGCCGCCGCAGAAGGCCACCGCAGCATCCACCACGCACAGCTTGCGGTGCAGGCGGCGCCAGCTGCCAGGCCACAGCACGCCCAGGCTGCCGACCGGGGCATACACCTGCCAGTCCACGCCCGCCAGGCGAAAGCGCCGGCGCCAGTCGAAAGGCAGCAGCGGTGTGCCAAAGCCGTCCACCACCACGCGCACCGCGACGCCGCGGCGTGACGCGCGCTCCAGGGCCAGGGCCACGCCGGCACTGGCGCCGGTGAAATCGAAGATGTAGGTCTCGAGCCAGACCTCGTGCACCGCCTCGTCGATGGCAGCCACCAGCGCCGGGAACAGCTTGGCGCTGCCTTCGAGCAGGTCCATGCTGTGGCCGGTTCGAAGGGGTGGCAGTCGCAGGGGCATGGCGCGGCGCTCAGACGGCGAACTCCGCCACCAGGGGCAGGTGGTCGGACATGCGGGCCCAGTCGCGCCCGCGCGGAACGCTCACGCGCAGTGGCGCCAGGCCGCGCGCGTAGACGTAATCGAGCTGGGTAAGCGGCAGCCGCGACGGATAGGTGGCGACACGTTCGCGGTCGCCATCGCGCAGGCCCAGGCGCGCCATGGGTTCGCGCAACTTGCCGCCCCAATCGTTGAAGTCGCCGGCGACGAGCAGCGGCGCTTTCGCCGGCACCTCCCGCTCGATGAAGCGGCCCAGTTGTTCCACCTGACGCGCGCGGCTGCCCGCAATCAGTCCCAGGTGGACCACGATCACGTGCACGATACCCCCGTGCACCTTCAACTCGACGTGCAGCAGGCCCCGTTGCTCGAAGCGGTGGTCGGACATGTCTTCATGCCCCTGCGAGACCACCGGCCACCGTGACAGGAGCGCGTTGCCATGCTCGCCGTGGCGGGTGAAGGCATTGGTCTGGTAGACCGCGGCATAACCGTCGGGCGCCAGGAACTCGGCCTGCGGCAACTGCGGCCAGCCCCTGAAATAGCGCTCCTGGCGCCGGTGCACCTTGCGAACTTCCTGCAGGCACACGATGTCGGCGTCGAGGTGTCCGACCGCCTCGGCCAGGTTATGGATCTCCAGGCGGCGCGCCAGGCCGATGCCCTGCACACCCTTGTGGATGTTGTAGGTGGCGACGCGCAGCGTACGAGTCATCCTGTCCGCCCGCTCATGACACGAACCGCGGCAGCATCAGGATGGCCTCGGCGTTCGACGGCGAGAAGCAGGCATCGGCCGCCTCGCGCCAGGGCAGCCACTGAAAGGCCGTGTGCTCGCGCGGATCGAGCGTCACCGTCGTGCCCCCGGGCACGCACAGCCCGAACACATGCTCGAGGTTGTGGGTCACACCAGGAGCATAGCGATGGCGCCATTGCGGGTAAATTTCATAGGTGTTGGTCAGGGCCCAGTCTCGCAACCCAGCGTGCAGCGCTGTCCCGGGACGGCAGTCGATGCCGGTTTCCTCGGCCACCTCACGCACGGCCGTCGCCTCAAAGGACTCGTGCTCGGCGTCCTTGCTGCCGGTGACGGACTGCCAGAACCGCCAGGCATCGGCGCGCTGGATCAGGAGCACGTCCAGCGCCGGGGTGTGAATCACCACCAGCACGGATTGCGGGATCTTGTAAATGATCATGAGCCACCCCCACGCTTGCCCGCTGCGTGTGGTGCCCTGCCCCTGAGCCCAAAAGAAAGGGCGCCCTTGCGGCGCCCCGGAATCCTGCCAGCCACCTGGGGCACTCAGGCCGCCTGCGCATTGCGCAGGCGGATATGCAGTTCGCGCAGCTGCTTCTCGTCGACCGGCCCGGGGGCCTGGGTGAGCAGGTCCTGGGCGCGTTGGGTCTTGGGAAAGGCAATCACGTCGCGCAGGCTCTCGGCACCGGTCATGAGCATGACGAAGCGGTCCAGGCCGATGGCGATACCACCGTGCGGGGGCGCACCGTACTGCAAG
>JBEGVR010000069.1:0-5848 GCA_041178265.1 Pseudomonadota bacterium
CTCCCTTGCGGTGCTCGGGCCGGGCGGGAAGCGCACAAACTCGCCCTGCGGGCTCAAACATGTGCGCTTCTTTTTCCGCCCGCCCCTGCGCTCCTCAGCCCCGCATAGGCGCCCCCGAACCCATGCCACCCACCCAGCGCTTACCCCTGTCCACCGTTTCACGCCAGCGGCGTCTCCATCAATGGGGCGCGGCGTGAGGTGCGGCGGCATCCAGGCCACATTCGGTGCGCGTGAGGCTTCGCGCCGGAGGCAAGCGCCGGGTGTGCGGGGCGGGTCTGGGGGCGCCTGTGTGGGGCCGAGGAGCGCAGGGCGATGGGGGTGGAAAGCGCGACGTGTCTGAGCCCGCAGGGCGAGTTGTCGCGCGTGCCCCCAGCGACCGAGCACCGCAGGGGAGCCCGAAGGGCCCCCACACTTGAAGCCCCCGGGCCCGCCCCGCATGCCCGGCGCGTTCCAGGTTAGGAGCAGCCAGCCCCCCGCGCCCGCTGGAAGGCCGTACCGCTCGCCATGGCCAAGGCGCCGTCGCCACCCGTGACCCGCAACTGAGCGCCCTCTTGCGTCAATTCCATCGACCCGTGGCGCGTCGCTTGGGTGCGCAGCACCGCCCCGGCCATGCGCCCCTGAATGGCGCGCGCGCGCTCGCCGCGGGTGAGCGTGGCCTCGACCTCCTGGTAACGCTGGGTCACGCGCAGGCTGAAATCTCCCAGCGGCCCGGTGCCGCACCACAGGCCCTCGATGCGGGCAGGCACGGTCCACAGATGGACCTTGCTGGATTTTTCCAAGCCCACCTTCTTGTCGGGAACCGCCACCACGGTGGTCTCGTCGGGTTTCCAATCGCCCATGTCCCAGTCGTGGGAGACGATGCGGGTGCCGGGCTTGAGCGCCAGCAGGGCGGGGCGCAGCTTCAGGTTGAACTCCGGCAGCAGGTACATGGTGATGACCGTAGCGGGGGACAGGTCGGTCTGGAACAGGTCTTGCACCTTGAAGTCCACCTTGCCAGCCACGCCGGCCTCGCGCGCAGAACGCAGGCTGCGCTCGACGAGGTCAGGCACGATCTCCACGCCCAGGCCCGTGGCGCCAAAGCGCTTGGCCGCCACGATGACGATGCGCCCGTCCCCCGATCCCAGGTCGATGACATGGTCGGTTGGACCCACGCGCGCCGCCTGCAGCATCTCCAGGGTGACGTTGTCGGGGGTGGTGATGAAGGGCACCTCCTCCACCAGCTGGCTGCGCGCGATACCGGGCAGGACCAGTGCAAGAGTGAACAGGAAGCGCAGTGCGGTGATGGTGGTGTGGTGCGGGATGGACATGGCGTGCGTGGGGCAGATCGCGTCCGATGGTACCCGTGCGCTCTGGTCTGCGGTGGGCCCGCAGGCTTCAGGAGCATGCAGTCGGCCACCCGACAGGGGAGGGGCGGACTTGCCGTTTACCGGTAAACGGTATAAACTTGGAAGGTGATCCTGACCTTTCTCGATTCCGATGCCGCCGCCCTTTTTGCTGGGCGGCGGGTGCCCCGCCTGGCCAACATCGCCTCCGTCGCCGAACGAAAGCTGCAGCAGCTCGATAGCGCGGCGACACTCGACGCCCTGCGGGTTTCCCCAGGAAACCGGCTGGAGGCGCTGAAGGGGGATCGTCACGGTCAGTACAGCATCCGGATCAATGACCAGTTTCGGCTTTGTTTCGTGTGGACACCCGACGGTGTCCGTGACGTGGAAATCGTGGACTACCACTGAAGTCAGGAGCGCACCATGGCCCAGTCAGCCCCCAAAAACCGCATGCGCCCGATTCACCCGGGTGAGGTGCTGCGCGAAGATTACCTCCTGCCCCTGGGCATGAGTCCGCATGCGCTGGCACAGGCGCTGCGGGTGCCGCCCTCGCGCATCAATGACATCGTGCTCGAGCGCCGGGGCGTCTCGGTGGACACTGCGATGCGGCTGGTGCGTTTTTTCGGTGGTGACGTGCAGTCCTGGATGAACCTGCAGACCGCCTATGAGATCAAGACCGCCGAAGCGACGCTGTCCAGGCGTATCGACCAGGAGGTCACCCCGATGTCGGCCTGACCGCGTGACCGCCTGAACGTTCGGGCCTGGTGTCCCGCATCACCCACCCCGCCAGCCAGGGCCTGGTCGCCGAAAAAGCTGGGCCCATAAAGAAAGCGGCCCGCAGGCCGCTTTTCCACGCAGGCAGGGTCGCGTTTATTCGACCTTGGCCTTGCTGCGAAGGTCGTCCTGGAACTTGGACAGGCGCTCCTGTTGCATCTGCTGCTGGATCTGCGGCTTGACCTCTTCGAACTTGGGCAATTGCGCCTCGCGCATGTCGTCCAGGCGGATCACGTGGAAGCCGAACTGGCTCTTGACCGGCGCCTGGGTGACCTGTCCCTTGGACAGCTTGACCATGGCGTCGGAGAACTCGGGCACGTAGCTCTTGGCGTTGGCCCAGTCCAGGTCGCCGCCGTTGGCGCCCGAGCCCGGGTCCTTGGACTGCTTCTTGGCGAGGTCCTCGAACTTGGCGCCCTTTTTGAGGTTGGCGATGATGGCCTTGGCTTCTTCTTCCTTGGCCACCAGGATGTGGCGGGCGCGGTATTCCTTGCCAGCGTTGGCTGCGACGAACTTGTCATATTCGGCCTTGGCGTCGGCGTCGGTGACAGGGTTCTTGTCCTGGAAGTCGGCGAAGAGGGCGCGGATCAGGATGGTCTGGCGGGCCAATTCCAGCTGGTTCTTGTAGTCGTCGCTGCCGTCCAGGCCACGATTGGAGGCTTCCTGCATGAAGATCTCGCGGGCGACGACTTCGTCCTTGATCTGGTTGGTCAGCTCGGGGGTGACCGGGCGTCCGCTCTTGGCCACCTGGGCGGCCAGGGCGTCGGCGCGGGCCTTGGGCACCGGCTTGCCGTTGACGATGGCGATGTTCTGGGCCAGGGCCGGCAGTGCGGCGCACAGGGCGGCGGCAGCGAAGGCGGCAAGAAGGTGCTTTTTCATGGAGATGTTCCTAGCGAATCCGCGGAAAGGGGGTCAAACGATCTCGATGGCCAGAGCGTGCAGGCCGCGCTCGAGAAAATCGTGGAGCGCATCATACACAAGGCGATGCTGTGCGACGCGCGGTTTGCCAGTGAAGGCGGGCGAGGCGATGCGCACCCGAAAATGGGTGCCCGCGCCCGTGCCGTCGGCGCCCGCGTGGCCGGCGTGGGCGGCGCTCTCGTCGATCACCTCAAGGCGCGCGGGCTGCAGGACCTCGGCCAGCCGCGCGTGAACGGCGGCGGCGGTGATGCCGGTGCTCACGGCTTGGACGCCTCGTCCGACTTCATGTACCGCGCCAGATACAGCCCCTGGGCCAGCACGAACAGCAGCATCAATCCGATACCGCCAAACAGCTTGAAGTTGACCCAGGTGTCGGTGTCAAAGGTGTAGGCCACCCAAAGGTTGATGGCGCCCATGGCGGCGAAGAAGCCGCACCAGCTCCAGTTCATGACGCGCCAGCCGTCCTCGTGCAGCGTGACTTGCCCGCCCAGGAGCGACTTGAGGAAGTTGCGTCCGAAGAACAGGGGACCCGCCAGCAGCGCCCCGCCCATGAGCCAGTACAGCACGGTGGGCTTCCACTTGATGAAGGTTTCGCTTTGGGCCAGCAGGGTGGCACCGCCGAACACGACGATGACGCCCAGGCTCAGCCACTGCATGGACTCGACCCGCCCGGTGCGCCAGCGGATCCAGGCGATCTGGGCGATCGTGGCGACGATGGCGACGGCCGTGGCCACGTAGATGTCCGCCACCTTGAAGGCGACGAAGAACAGGATGATGGGAAAGAAGTCGATCAGCAGCTTCATGCGGCGGTGGCGTCAGGTCTTGGGGTCAGGGGTGAAGTCGAGCGAGGCGGAATTCATGCAATAGCGCAGGCCCGTGGGCGTCGGGCCGTCGGTAAAGACGTGGCCCAGGTGCGCGCCGCATTGTGCACACACGGTCTCCACCCGCACCATGCCGTGGCTGGTGTCGGTCAGTTCGCGGATGGCGCCAGGCACGGCCTGCGAGAAGCTGGGCCAGCCGCAACCGGCGTCGAACTTGGTGGGGGAGTCAAAGAGCTTGTTGCCGCAGCAGATGCAGTGGTAGCTGCCATCGGCCCAGACCTGCTCGTACTTGCCGGTATACGGGCGCTCGGTGGCGGCACGGCGGGTGACGTCGAAGGTACGGGGCTCGGCGCCCTTGGCGGCCAGCAGGGCCTGCCATTCGGTGTCCGTTTTCTGGATCGGGTAGGTCATGAGGAGCAGCTGATTTCGATGGAGGAAGCCCAGTCGGGGGGCAGGCCGGCGTAGTCGGCGGGCGCATCCGGATGGTCGTCATACGGGTGCTGCAGCACCGCCAGCAGGCGCGACACGCCGGAGTAGTCGCCGGCCTTGGCCTGGCGGATCGCCAGTTCACCCAGGTGGTTGCGCAGCACGAACCTGGGATTGACCGAGCGCATGCGCCCGCCCGCTGCGTCGCCGCCCTCAGGCTCGATCGCGCGGCGCGCCGCGTAACGGTGCATCCAGGCGTCCAGGGCGTCGCGGTCGGCGAAGAGATCGCGCACCGGTTCGGGCGAGCCGCCCGCGACGTGGTCGGACAACCGTCGCCAGAACAGGGGGTAATCGACGCGGCCCGCCGCCAGGAGCTTCAGGAGGTCGTCGATCAGTGAGCGGTCGTCTTCGAGCGTGAGGGTCAGGCCCAGCTTGGCCTGCATGCGGGCCTGCAGGGCCTGCGGAAACACGCGCGGGTAGGACCGCAACGCCGCGATGGCCAGTTCCTGGTCGCCGATCAGGGGCAGCAGGGCCTGGGCCAGCGCGTGCAGGTTCCAGTAGGCGATGTTGGGCTGGCGGTGGTAGGCGTAGCGTCCGCCCGAGTCGCTGTGGTTGCAGATGTGGCCGGGGTCGAAGCCGTCCATGAACTGGAAGGGCCCGTAGTCCAGGGTCAGACCCAGGATGCTCATGTTGTCGGTGTTCATGACGCCGTGGCAAAAGCCCACGGCCTGCCACTGGGCCACCAGGGCCGCGGTGCGCTCGCTGACCTGCTCCAGGAAGGCGGCCACGGCGCTGCCGCCCAGGCGCTCGCGGGCTGCGCCGTCGAGGCACTCGGGGTAGTAGCGGTCGATCACGTGATCGGCCAACTGACGCAACTGGGCGTCCTGGCCGTTGGCGGCGAAATGCTCGAAGTGGCCGAAGCGGATGAAGCTGGGGGCCACGCGGGTGACCACGGCGGCGGTTTCCACTTCCTCGCGCAGCACGGGGGCGGGCGAGCCGGTGACCATGAGGGCGCGGGTGGTGGGAATACCCAGGGCGGCCATCGCCTCCGAGCACAGGAACTCGCGGATGCTCGATCGCAGCACCGCCCGGCCATCCCCCATGCGGGAGTAGGGGGTGCGGCCCGCGCCTTTGAGCTGGATCTCCTGGGGGCCGGCGGCGGTCTGCGCCTCGCCCAGGAGCAGGGCCCGGCCATCGCCCAGCTGGCCCGCCCAGACGCCGAACTGGTGTCCGCTGTACACCGTGGCCAGGGGGCGCGAGCCGGCCAGCAGGTCGTTGCCGGTGAGGGCGGCCACCACGTCGGGGGCCGCCAGGCGAGCCGGGTCGAGTCCGAGATCGAGGGCCAGGCGCTCGCTCAGGCCCACGAGATGTGGAGCGGGCAGGGGGGTGGGACGCAGTTCGGTGTGGAAGTCCGGGCCCAGCTGCGCATAGCTGTTCGTCCAGCGCAGGCCCAGGCTGGCCTGGGTCTCGGGGGAGGCGGCAGGTGCCAGGGGGGCGGCCAGGGTCGGGGTCATGGCGAGATTGTCCCCCAGCCCCGCGGGCCACGGCCCCATGAGGGATTTCCTCGCTGGCAGACGGCCCGGGCTGCGC
>JBEGVR010000070.1:0-3471 GCA_041178265.1 Pseudomonadota bacterium
TATTTGAAATGATCCAGACTGAATCCCGGCTCGAAGTCGCCGACAACACGGGTGCGAAATCCGTGCTGTGCATCAAGGTGCTCGGTGGCTCCAAGCGTCGCTACGCCAGCGTGGGCGACATCATCAAGGTGAGCATCAAGGAAGCTGCGCCGCGCGGCCGCGTCAAAAAAGGCGAGGTCTACAGCGCCGTGGTCGTCCGCACCGCCAAGGGCATCCGCCGTGGCGACGGCTCCCTGGTCAAGTTCGACGGCAATGCCGCCGTGCTTCTGAATAACAAGCTGGAGCCCATCGGCACCCGCATCTTCGGCCCGGTCACGCGCGAGCTGCGCACCGAGAAGTTCATGAAGATCGTGTCCCTGGCCCCTGAAGTCCTGTAAGAGGTAGAGCCATGAACAAGATTCGCAAAGGCGACGAGGTCATCGTCCTCGCGGGCCGCGACAAGGGCAAGCGCGGCAAGGTGGTCCTGCGCAAGGACGACGAGCGCGTGGTGGTCGAGGGCGTCAACCTGGTGAAGAAGCACACCAAGCCCAACCCCATGAAGGGCGCCACCGGCGGCATCGTCGAAAAGACCATGCCGATCCACCAGTCCAACGTGGCCATCTTCAACCCCGCCACCGGCAAAGCCGATCGCGTGGGCATCAAGGTCGAGGGTGACAAGCGCGTGCGCGTGTTCAAGTCCTCCGGCGAAGCAATCAAGGCGGCCTGAGGGGAATCACATGGCACGACTGCAACAACACTATCGCGAAAAGGTGGTCCCCGAGTTGACCGCCAAGTTTGGCTACAAGTCCCCGATGGAGGTGCCCCGCATCACCAAGATCACCCTGAACATGGGTGTCTCGGAGGCCGTCGCCGACAAGAAGGTCATGGACAACGCCGTCTCCGACCTCACCAAGATCGCCGGCCAGAAGCCCGTGGTCACCAAGGCCAAGAAAGCCATCGCCGGTTTCAAGATCCGCGAAGGCCAGGCCATCGGCACCATGGTCACCTTGCGCGGCACGCGCATGTACGAATTCCTGGACCGCTTCGTCACCGTGGCCCTGCCCCGCGTGCGCGACTTCCGCGGCATCTCCGGGCGCGCCTTCGACGGCCGTGGCAACTACAACATCGGCGTCAAGGAACAGATCATCTTCCCCGAGATCGAGTACGACAAGGTGGATGCGCTGCGTGGCCTGAACATCAGCATCACCACCACGGCCAAGAACGACGAAGAGTGCAAGGCCCTCCTCGCCGGCTTCCGTTTCCCGTTCAAGAATTGAAGGTGCATCGTGGCTAAAATGGCTTTGATCGAGCGCGAGCTCAAGCGAGACAAACTGGTTGCCAAGTACGCGAAGAAACACGCGGAACTGAAAGCGATCGCATCTGATCTGAAGAAGTCCGAAGAAGAGCGCGCGGCCGCTCGTCTGGGCTTGCAGAAACTCCCCCGCAACGCCAACCCCACCCGCCAGCGCAATCGCTGCAGCATCACGGGTCGTCCGCGTGGCACGTTCAAGCAATTCGGCCTGGCGCGAGCCAAGATCCGTGAGATGGCCTTTGCGGGCGACATCCCCGGCATCACCAAGGCCAGCTGGTAATCAGGCAGGAGACACACAACATGAGCATGAGTGATCCCATTGCCGACCTGCTGACCCGCATCCGCAACGCGCAGATGGTGGCCAAGCCCACGGTCAGCGTGCCCTCTTCCAAGGTGAAGGTGGCTATTGCCCAGGTGCTGAAGGACGAGGGTTACATCGACGGCTTCCAGGTCAAGACCGAAGCCGGGAAGACTGAACTCGAGATCTCACTGAAGTACTACGCCGGTCGTCCGGTGATCGAGCGCATCGAGCGCGTCAGCCGTCCCGGCCTGCGCGTGTACAAGGGCCGCGACGCCATTCCCCACGTCATGAACGGACTGGGCGTGGCCATCGTCACCACCCCTCAGGGTGTCATGACCGACCGCAAGGCGCGCGCCACTGGCGTGGGCGGCGAAGTGCTGTGCTACGTCGCCTAAGGGAAGGAAACACACAATGTCCCGCGTAGGAAAAATGCCGGTCGCCGTCCCCCAGGGTGTGGACGTGTCGATCAAGGAAGACCAGATCAACGTGAAAGGCGCCGGCGGCCAGCTGTCGCTCGCCCAGAACGCCCTGGTCAAGGTGAGCAACGAAGGCGGCAAGCTGACCTTCATCCCGGCGGACGCCTCCCGTGAGGCCAACGCCATGAGCGGCACCATGCGCCAGCTGGTGAACAACATGGTCGTCGGCGTCACCAAGGGCTTCGAGAAAAAGCTGTCCCTGGTCGGCGTGGGTTTCAAGGCCCAGGCCACCGGCACCAAGCTGAACCTATCGGTGGGCTACTCGCACGCCGTCAACAAGGACATGCCTGCGGGCATCAAGGTCGCCACGCCCGGCCCGACGGAGATCGTGGTCTCCGGTGCCGACCGCCAGCGCGTCGGCCAGGTCGCCGCCGAGATCCGTGCCATTCGCCCCCCCGAGCCCTACAAGGGCAAGGGCATCCGCTACGTGGACGAAAAGATCACGATCAAAGAGACCAAGAAGAAGTAAGGGGCCGCACGATGTTGACCAAAAAAGAGCAGCGCCTCCGTCGCGCCCGCCAGACCCGCATCCGCATCGCCCAGCAGGGCGTCGCGCGTCTGACCGTCAATCGCACCAACCTGCACATCTACGCCTCGGTCATTTCCGAAGACGGCAGCAAGGTCCTGGCCTGCGCCTCCACCGCCCAGGCCGACGTGCGCAAGTCGCTCGGCGCCTCGGGCAAGGGTGGCAACACCGCCGCCGCGCAGGCCATCGGCAAGATGATTGCCGAGAAGGCCAAGGCCGCCGGCATCGAGAAGGTCGCCTTCGACCGCTCGGGCTTCGCCTACCACGGCCGCGTCAAGGCGCTGGCCGATGCCGCCCGTGAAGCGGGCCTGCAGTTCTAACGCACACGGATACACAAGATGGCAAAAATCATCGCAAAGACGCAAGGCGACGGGCCGGAAGACGGCATGCGCGAAAAGATGATCGCGGTCAACCGCGTCACCAAGGTGGTGAAGGGCGGCCGCATCCTGGGCTTTGCCGCACTCACCGTGGTGGGCGACGGTGACGGCCGCGTCGGCATGGGCAAGGGCAAGTCCAAGGAAGTGCCCGCTGCCGTGCAGAAGGCCATGGAAGAGGCCCGCCGCAACATGACCAAGGTGTCCCTCAAGAACGGCACCATCCACCATGCGGTGCAAGGCCAGCACGGCGCCGCCCGCATCATGATGATGCCCGCGCCCAAGGGCACCGGCATCATCGCCGGCGGCCCGATGCGCGCCGTCTTTGAAGTGATGGGCATCACCGACATCGTGGCCAAGAGCCACGGGTCGACCAACCCCTACAACATGGTCCGGGCGACTTTCGATGCGCTCAGGAATTCCACCACCCCTGCGGAAGTGGCGGCCAAGCGCGGCAAGTCGATCGAAGACATCTTCTCCGCCTGAAGGAACAACCATGGCGA
>JBEGVR010000071.1:0-7494 GCA_041178265.1 Pseudomonadota bacterium
GGGGGCCAGCGCCGCCAGCGGGCCCTGGACATGCGCATAGCCGCCCGCCCCCCACGGAAAGCCGGTGAACCAGACACCACGCATCAACTCGGCGAGCAGCCACGCGGCACCGAACACCACCGCCCCCCAGGCGCCGCGCCCGAGCCACCAGGTCAGCGCCGCCGCGAAGGCGTAGTACAGGCCCAGGGCCGCTGCGAGCAGCAACACGGCGATGGCCGCCAGCGGCGCGGCCAAGCCGCCATAGACATGCATGGAGATGAACAGCCACCACCAGGTGCCGGCCAGCCAGGCGGTGGCGAACAGGCTGCCCAGGACCGCCGCGCGCCGGGGGGTGGCCTGCCGGCGAAGGAGGCCCACCAGCACCGCCAGGGACAGCACCTGCAGCCACCACTGGGGCTGGCCGCTCCAGGGTGCCGCGATGGACACGCCCTGCGCCGCGCCGGCCAGGACAGCCAGCAGCGCGTGCCCCCAGGCGAAGGGCTCGCGGTACGGACCGAAACGCCGCCTCAAGCGGCCTTGTCGCCGTCGGCGAGCGGCGACACCTTGAACCAGCGAACGGCACCGCCCTTGGTGTGCAGGACCACGAACTGCAAGCCGCCCAGCGCGAGGCGCTCGCCGCGTTTGGGCACATGGCCCATGGCGTGCGCGATCAGCCCACCCACCGTTTCAAACTTCGGCTCGTCGTCACCGCCCCTCTCAGGTGCCAGGGTGACGCCGAAGGCCTCATTCACGCGCTCGATGGCGGTGTCGCCACTGACCCGGTAGGTACGGTCGGCCAGCGCGAAGATGTCGCCCTCGTCCTCGTCGATGTCGAACTCGTCCTCGATCTCGCCCACGATCTGTTCGAGCACGTCCTCGATGGTGATCAGCCCGGCGATGCGGCCGAACTCGTCGACCACGATCGCGAGGTGGTTGCGGTTGCCGCGGAATTCGCGCAGCAGGTCGTTCAGCCCCTTGCTTTCGGGGACGAAGGACGCCGGTCGCAGCAGCGCCCGGATATTCAGCTCTGGGGCGCGCTGGAGTTTGAGGAGGTCCTTGGCCAGCAGGATGCCGATGATGTTCTCGCGCTCGCCCTCGTACACCGGAAAGCGCGAATGCGCGGTCTCGATCACTCCGTGCAGGATCTCGTCGTAGGGCGAATCGATGTCGATCAGGTCCATGCGCGGGGCCGCCACCATCACGTCACCCGCAGTGAGGTCGGCCAGGCGGATCACCCCTTCGAGCATGACCCGCGACTCGGGGCCGATGACGTCCTTGTCCTCGGCGTCGGCCAGGGTTTCGATCAGTTCGGCCCGCGAATCGGGGCCCGGGTAGATGAATTCAGCGAGTTTCTGCAGGAAAGTGCGCTTGTCTTCCTTTTCGGAAGCCGCGCGCGCAGGGTACGGGTCGGACACAGCCGGGGGGTGCAGGACGTGCGGTCGTTGGAGAATGTATAGGATAGCCCAATACCCGCCGTTGACAGGAGTACCCTGAATGCCCGCTCGCCCCGCCACCGCCGCCTGGGACAACCCCATGGGCACCGACGGCTTCGAGTTCATCGAATACGCCGCCCCCGACCCGCAGGCCATGGGCGCCCTCTTCGAGCGCATGGGGTTCACCGCGATCGCCCGCCACCGGCACAAGAACGTCACCCTGTACCGCCAGGGCGGCATCAATTTCGTCGTCAACGCCGAGCCCGACTCCTTCGCGCAGCGCTTCGCCCGCCAGCACGGGCCCAGCATCTGCGCCATCGCCCTGCGCGTGCAGGACGCCAAGGCGGCCTGGGAGCGCGCCATCTCGCTGGGCGCCTGGGCCTATGCGGGCCAGGCTGGACCGGGCGAGTTGAACATCCCCGCCATCAAGGGCATCGGCGACAGCCTGATCTACCTGGTGGACCGCTGGCGCGGCAAGAATGGCGCGCAGGAAGGCGATATCGGCAACATCGGCTTCTACGATGTCGACTTCGAACCCCTGCCCGACGCGCAAGGCGCCGGCGCCCTCAACCCCGTGGGTTTTGGCCTCACTACCATCGACCACCTCACGCACAACGTGCACCGGGGGCGCATGGCCGAATGGGCCGAGTTCTACGAGCGCCTCTTCAACTTCCGCGAGGTCCGCTACTTCGACATCGAGGGCCAGGCCACCGGCGTCAAGAGCAAGGCCATGACCAGTCCCTGCGGCAAGATTCGCATCCCGATCAATGAAGAGGGCAACGAAAAATCCGGCCAGATCCAGGAATACCTGGACCGTTACCACGGCGAAGGCATCCAGCACATCGCGCTGGCCTCCACCGACCTGCACGCCACCGTCGACGCCTTGCAGCTGGCGGGTGTGAAGCTGCTGGACACCAGCCAGACCTACTACGAGCTGCTGCCCCGGCGCATCCCCGGCCTGCAGGAGGATATCGCGGCCCTGCAACAGCGCAACATCCTGGTGGACGGCACGCCGGACGAACTGCTGCTGCAGATCTTCAGCGAGAACCAGCTGGGCCCGATCTTCTTCGAGTTCATCCAGCGCAAAGGCAACGAAGGCTTCGGCGAAGGCAACTTCAAGGCGCTGTTCGAGTCCATGGAGCTGGACCAGATGCGTCGTGGCGTGCTCGCCGCCGCGCCCAAGGCCTGACCCCGCTCACGTTCCCCCCGGCCAGGCCTGGCGGTCCAGGGTCTCCAGCAGGGTGCGGGTGTCCTGCAGCACCTGCGGCCGGAACGCCAGGTCGATGTGCGCCGCACCCCGCAGCAGCCGGTTGTCCGCACCGGCCAGCGTGGCGGTCGAGGGCGGCATCACGATGTTGTCGCAATTGGAATACCAGCAGGTGAAGCGTATCGCCAGCGCTGGCGTCCAGTGATCGCGCAGCGCCTGCATCCACGCGCTGTCGGTGCGCATCTGCCGCCCATTGGGCAGGTGGCTGAAGCGGGCCAACCAGGTGCCCGCATGCGGGCTGCCGATCGTCACCACATGGGCCACGGCCTGGTGGGGGTCCTTCACGGTGCGCAGCCATGCGCGTGCCGCCAGGCCACCCATGCTGTGGCACACCAGGACCGGGGGCAGGCCCGTGGCCTGGCGCACCCGCGCCACCGCGTCCTGCAGGATTGGCGCGTACGCGTCGATGGATCCGAACACCGGCTCCAGGTTCACGGCCACGACGGCACGGTCCTCGGCGCGCAGCGATCGCAGCCAGGGCGTCCAGAAGCCCCGGTTGCACACGAAGCCATGCACCAGGACCACCCCGTGCCGACCGGCCACGCCCTGGCCCGCCAGCCGGTCGGGCACGGCGCGCCAGCGAAAGGGCTGGCGCCAGGCGAACACCTGCAAGGCCACGCGGGCTTCGTGCGCCCAGGCTTGCACCAACTCCCACGGGGTGGCGCGCGGCGCCGGGTCGTCCCGGGCGATGCGCACCAGCAGGATGAACTCCAGGGCCAGGACCACGGCATATCCCAGGGTCAGCGTGAAAAACCCTGCAAGCGCCAGGGTGGGCGAATACGGCCAGATCCAGGCCAGCCAAGCGAGAGCCCAGGCCAGCGTCCAGAGGGTCAGCGCCTGCTGCAGGCGAGCGAGCGTCGAATGCATGGAGGGCCGGGATGCCATGGCCCCAGTATGCCGGGGCGTCACCACCCTAGGACAAGCCCGATAGGCCCGAACGGACAGGGCCGGGACAATGCCCGCGCAAGGAGACACCATGGACAGGCATTGGCTCGCAAGCTACCCCGCGGGCGTGACGCACGCTATCGACGTCACGCAATACCGCTCCCTCACCGAATTGATGGAGGAGTCCTTCCGCAAGAACAAGGACCGCCCCTTCTCGGTGTGCATGGACCGCTGGATGAACTATGGCCAGGTCGACGCCCTGTCCAGCGCGCTGGGCGCCTACCTGCAGTCGCGGGGCCTGGAGCCGGGTGCACGCGTGGCCATCATGCTGCCCAATCTGCCGCAGTTCGCAGTCACGATGGCGGCCATCCTGCGCGCAGGCTACACCTGCGTCAACGTCAACCCCCTCTACACGGCGCGCGAACTCGAACACCAGCTGCGCGATTCGGGCGCCACCGCCATCGTGATCCTCGAGAACTTCGCCCACACCCTCGAGGAGGTAATCGAGAAGACCCAGGTCCAGGAGGTGGTGGTCACCGCCCTGGGCGATTACCTGGGGTTCTGGTATGGACGCTGGCTGACCTTCGCGGTGCGCCACCTGGCCAAGCTGGTCCCGGCCTACAAGCTGCCGCTCTCGGGTGGGCGGGTGGTCATCCCCTTCAAACGGGCGATCGCGCTGGGCGCTGCGCTCACGCTGCGGCCCGCCCCGCAGAACCTCGATTCCATCGCTTTCCTGCAGTACACCGGTGGCACCACCGGCCTGTCCAAGGGCGCCGTGCTGACCCATCGCAACATCGTCGCCGCCATCCTGCAGGCCGAGGCCTGGTTCACCCCGGCGCTCGCACGCGTGGGCGACGTGAGTCGCACCAACAGCATCACGGCGCTGCCGCTTTATCACATCTTCGCGCTCACGCTGTGCCTGCTCGGGATCCGCTGGGGTTCGCACATGACCCTGGTCCCCAACCCGCGTGACATCGGCAAGTTCGTGGAAGTCCTCAAGCGCCGGCCCTTTCACCTGCTGCCGGCGGTCAACACCCTGTTCAATGCCTTGCTGCAGCACCCGCAATTCAAGACAGTCGACTTCTCTCATTTGTGCGTGTCGCAGGCCGGCGGCATGGCTGCCTCGGAGGGTACCGCGCGCCAATGGCAGAAGGTGACTGGCTGCACGATGGTGGAAGGCTGGGGCATGAGCGAGACCTGTGCCATTGGCACCAACAACCCGGTCAATGCCACCGAGTTCTCCGGCACCATCGGCCTGCCGCTTCCGGGGATCGACATCGCCATCAAGGACGATGAGGGCAACAGCCTGCCAGTGGGCGCCTCGGGCGAGATCTGCATCCGCGGCCCCAACGTGATGACGGGCTACTACCAGCAGCCGCAGGAGACGGCCCGGGCCTTCACCGCTGATGGCTTCATGCGCACCGGCGACGTTGGCATCATGGACGAACGCGGGTACACCAAGATCATCGACCGCAAGAAGGACATGATCATCGTCAGCGGCTTCAACGTCTTTCCCAACGAGCTCGAGAACGTCATCTCGCTGTGTCCCGGCGTCGTGGAATGTGCGGCCGTGGGCGTGCCGGACGCCATGCAGGGCGAGTCGATCAAGGTCTTTGTCGTGAAGAACGACCCGCTACTCACCGAGGACGACGTCGCGCGCTACTGCCGCGAAAACTTCACGGGCTACAAAGTGCCCAAGTACATCGAGTTCCGCGATGAACTGCCCAAGACCAACGTGGGCAAGATCCTGCGGCGCGAGCTGCGCGCAGGCAAGTAGGCGCAGCAAGGCCGGTAAGATCGCCGCGTGAGCGCTTCCATCGCATTGCCGGCGGGCGTCCAGGTTTTCGAACGCGGCTGGCTGTCTGCCAACAACATCCTCTTCACCGGTGACGGCCCCTCGGCCCTGATCGACAGCGGCTACTGCACCCACGCGCCTCAGACGCTGGACCTGGTGGCGCGCGCGCTGCAGGGGCGGGGGCTCGACCTCCTGCTCAATACCCACCTGCACAGCGACCACTGCGGCGGCAATGCCGCCCTCCAGGGCGCCCATCCCTCGGTGCAGACACTGATCCCGCCCGGGCATTTTTCGCAGGTGCAGGCCTGGGACGCCGTCGCCCTCACCTATATCCCCACCGGCCAGCTGTGTCCGCGTTTTCGTGCCGACGGCGTCTTGTCGCCAGGCACCATGCTTCGACTGGGCGTCCAAGATTGGCAGGTTCATGCCGCGCCCGGGCACGATCCGCATTCCATCGTGCTGTTCGAACCGGCCTCGCGCGTGCTGATTTCGGCCGATGCGCTCTGGGAGAACGGCTTTGGCGTTGTCTTTCCCGAGCTGGAAGGACAACGTGCCTTCGATGAAGTGGGCCTGACGCTGGACCTGATCGAGTCACTGGCCCCCGCGGTCGTGATTCCGGGCCATGGGTCCGTGTTCACCCGAATCGACGAGGCCCTGGCCGCCGCCCGCAAGCGGCTGGAGGGTTTCATCGCAGCGCCAGCCAAGCATGCGCGTCACGCGGCCAAGGTGTTGCTGAAATTCAAGCTCTTGGAGTTGCAGGCGTTTTCGGGCCCGGCGCTGCACGAATGGGCCGCACGTACGACCTACCTGGAGACCGTGCGGCGGCGGTGGGAACCCGATCTGGCTCCGTCCGCCTGGCTCGAGGGACTGGCCGACGATCTGGTGCGCGCAGGTGCCGCCCGGCGCGAGGGCGCCGACCTGATCAACGCCTAGCCTGCCGTTCGATCCGCGCACGCCCGATCTGGCCGCCGTGCTCAGGCCTGTGCGCTGACCGCCTCTTACCGGAGCGGCGCTCGTATCGGCATGCGTTCGCTGGATGATTTTCAGCACAGTCTTTGCTAATTGAGCGCACTGTCCAAGATTAGTGAAATCGCCTATCCTGCAGGCAGGTCGCTTCGCCCATTGCCCAAACCCCGGGTCTGAATCGAGGCGCAGGAGGAGAGTTGCCATGAATATCTACATTTGGCTGTTTCTCGCATTTGGCTGTTTCTTCGGACTTGCCTCGTTTACGCATCGGCACTTGTTCAGCGAGGGTCCGCACAAGCCGCACGAAGTAGCACCCGAAAAGGACTGGGTGGCCATAGGATTTTGGGTGGCAATTTGCACCCTCCTGTGGCCCCTCATGGTGGTTTCAGGGTTGAACACGGCTTGGATTCTTGCCCGGCGCAGGTCGCGCGCCCGCACGGATCGGCAATAGGCATCCGTCGGTGGCTCGACTTCGCCAAGTAGTCGGACCCTAAAAAACAAAACCCCTCCGAGCTTTTGCTGGGAGGGGTTTTGAGGGCTGTAAGAGCCTGGCGATGTCCTACTTTCACACGGGAATCCGCACTATCATCGGCGCAGAGGCGTTTCACTGTCCTGTTCGGGATGGGAAGGAGTGGGGCCACCTCGCTATGGTCACCAGGCATAACTTGTTGTCATGTTGACTGTGGGTCAACACGACCAATTCATAGAGCTTCGAATCAGCTTTGGGTTGATCTTTCGATCGTTTTTGATTGCGCCGACCTTGGGGTGTTATCCCCGGCATAAATCCTTGATGTGGACCTTGCGGTCTTCGATCAAAGTTATAGGGTCAAGCCGCACGAGCAATTAGTACGAGTTAGCTTAACGCATTACTGCGCTTCCACACCTCGCCTATCAACGTCCTGGTCTTGAACGACTCTTTAGGGGGGTCAAGCCCCCGGCAGATCTCATCTTGGAACGAGTTTCCCGCTTAGATGCTTTCAGCGGTTATCTCTTCCGCACTTAGCTACCCTGCAATGCCACTGGCGTGACAACAGGTACACCAGAGGTGCGTCCACTCCGGTCCTCTCGTACTAGGAGCAGGCTTCCTCAAATCTGCAGCGCCCACGGAAGATAGGGACCAAACTGTCTCACGACGTTTTAAACCCAGCTCACGTACCTCTTTAAATGGC
>JBEGVR010000072.1:0-3624 GCA_041178265.1 Pseudomonadota bacterium
CGCACCTCCGAACTGGTGGTCCATGCCATGGGCTTCCTGGGCGTGCCCTATCGCCTCGGTGGCGATTCGGCCGAGACGGGGTTTGACTGCAGCGGCTTCGTGCGAGCCATCTACGAACAGACCGTGGGCCTGGTCCTGCCCCGCACGGCCGACGACCAGGCCGCTGCCACGCAGGTCATCGAGCGCCAGGACCTCAAACCTGGCGACCTGGTGTTCTTCAACACCATGCGCCGCGCCTTCAGCCATGTCGGCATCTACGTCGGCGAAGGCAAGTTCATCCACTCGCCCAAGCCGGGCGCCGAGGTGCGGGTGGAGGACATGGGCGGCAGCTACTGGCGCCGCCGGTTCGACGGTGCGCGCCGTGTGCTGGGCGTGACGGATGCGTCACCAGCCACAGACTCGGCGGTCGCGCGCCGCTGAAGCGCCCTCCCCCACGCAGCCCCGTCTGCCCCTTTGCATTCCACCACGGCCCTGCGGGCCGTTTCTTATTTGCGCGCCGGGGGCAGGTCGGTGCAACTGCCGTGCGCCACTTCAGCCGCCATACCGATGCTCTCGCCCAGGGTGGGGTGTGGATGGATGGTCTTGCCGATGTCCACTTCGTCGGCGCCCATCTCGATGGCCAGGGCCACCTCGCCGATCATGTCGCCCGCATGCGTGCCCACGATGCCGCCGCCCAGGATGCGGCCGCTGTCCGGGTCAAACAGCAATTTGGTGAATCCTTCGTCGCGGCCGTTGGCGATGGCGCGGCCCGAGGCCGTCCAGGGGAACAGGCCTTTCTTGACGGCGATGCCCTCGGCCTTGGCCTGGTCCTCGGTCAGGCCCACCCAGGCCACTTCGGGGTCGGTGTAGGCCACGCTGGGGATGACGCGGGCGTCGAACCAGGCCTTTTCGCCAGCGGCCACCTCGGCGGCCACATGGGCCTCATGGACGGCCTTGTGGGCTAGCATGGGCTGGCCCACGACATCGCCGATGGCGAAGATGTGCGGCACGTTGGTGCGCATCTGCTTGTCCACCAGAATGAAGCCGCGGTCGGTGACCGCCACGCCGGCTTTCTCGGCGGCGATCTTCTTGCCATTGGGCGAGCGCCCCACGGCCTGCAGCACCAGGTCATACAGTTGCGGCTCCTTGGGGGCCTGCTCGCCCTCGAAGCGCACCAGGATGCCGTCCTTCGTGGCCTCGGCCCCGACGGTCTTGGTCTTGAGCATGATGTGGTCGAAGCGCGGCGCGTTCATCTTCTGCCAGACCTTGACCAGGTCGCGGTCGGCGCCCTGCATCAGGCCGTTCAGCATCTCGACCACGTCCAGGCGCGCGCCCAGCGTGGAGTACACCGTGCCCATCTCGAGGCCGATGATGCCGCCGCCCAGCACCAGCATGCGCTTCGGAACGGAGGCCAGGCCCAGCGCGCCGGTGGAGTCGACCACGCGCGGATCGTCGGGCATGAAAGGCAGGCGCACGGCCTGCGAACCAGCCGCAATGATCGCGTGCTTGAACTTGATGGTCTGGGTCGTGCCAGTCTTGGCCTGGGCCTCGCCGGTGGTCTCCTGGACCTGCACATGGTGCGGGTCCAGGAAGGCACCGTAGCCGCGCACGATCGTGACCTTGCGCATCTTGGCCATGGCAGCCAGCCCGCCAGTGAGCTTGCCCACCACCTTGGACTTGTGCGCACGCAACTTGCCCAGGTCGATGGTCGGCTTGCCGAAGCTCACGCCCAGCGATTCGAAGTGGCTCGCTTCGTCCATCACGGCCGCCACGTGCAGCAGCGCCTTGGAGGGAATGCAGCCGACGTTGAGGCAGACACCGCCGAGGGTGGCATAGCGCTCGACCAGCACCACCTTCATGCCCAGGTCGGCGGCGCGGAAGGCTGCGGAGTAACCGCCTGGGCCAGCGCCGAGCACCAGCATGTCGCAGTCGAGGTCGGCGCCGCCTGCATGGCTGGCCGCAACCGCAGCAGCCGCAGCGACCGCCGGGGCAGGCGAAGCGGCGACCGAAGGCGCGGCAGCGGCCGCAGCCGGCGCGGGCGAAGGAGCCGCCACAGCGGCCGTGTCCTGTGCCTCGAGCACCAGCAGCACCGAGCCCTCGGCGACCTTGTCGCCCAGCTTCACTTTCAGTTCCCGCACCACGCCAGCGTGGCTGGACGGAATTTCCATCGAGGCCTTGTCGCTCTCGACGGTGATCAGGGACTGTTCGGCCTTGATGGTGTCACCCGGCTTCACGAGCAGTTCGATCACGGCCACTTCAGAAAAATCGCCGATGTCCGGCACCTTGACTTCAATGCGACTCATTTGTTGGTTTCCTTGGTTTTCACGGTGTAGACGTCCCAGGGGCCTGCGGAGTTGCGGTCGAACTCGCACCCTGCGGCCATGCCGGACTCCACGACTTCACGGGCCGTCTTCGCCTTGGGGTAGGCCGCATGCATGGCGCCCACGGCGAAACTGCGGCCGGAGCCGATGCCCCAGAACTCCTTGAATTCGAACACCTCTCGGTAGCTGTAGAGGCCATAGATGCCGCTGGCATTGGCGATCACCACGCTGAACTGGCTGGACTCGTAGGGGTCGCTGTCTTCCTCCTTGGTCTGGAGGAAGAAGTTTTCCTTCAGGTAGGGATGCAGCTTGATGAAGGTATCGAACACCGCGTCCTTGCTCCCCAGCTGGAGGATCTCGCGGGGCATGGCGTCCAGCGCCTTGCGCAGGACGGGGAAATGGGCCACCGTGCCAGCCATGCCGATGTAGCTGGGGCCGGCCTCGGTGTCGACGCGGAAGATCTTGGCGTTGTCCTCGAAGCGATGCGCCAGGCGTGTGTCGCCGAAGGTCACTAGGGTGTCGGCCGCGATGGCAATCTGTCCGCCCTTGCGGGCTACGACGACGGTGGTCATGGCAATGGGTGGCGGGCGCGGGGCGACCCCGGCCCTGTCAGAGCAGCACGCGGCGCAAGTCCGCCAGGATCTGTGTCAGGAAGACGTTGAAGCGGGCTGCCGCCGCGCCGTCGATCACGCGATGGTCCCAAGACAGCGACAGCGGCAGCATCAGCCGCGGCTGGAATTGCTTGCCGTCCCACACGGGCTCAGTCTGGCTCTTGCACACCCCCAGGATCGCGACTTCCGGCGCGTTGATGATGGGTGTGAAGTAGCGCCCGCCAATGCCGCCCAGCGAGGAAATGGTGAAGCACGCGCCCTGCATCTCGGCGGGCGTGAGCTTGCCGTCGCGCGCCTTCTTGGCCAGCTCGCCCATCTCCTGGCTGATCTGGAAGATGCCTTTCTTGTCGGCGTCGCGGATCACGGGCACGACCAGGCCGTTGGGCGTGTCCGCCGCGAAGCCGATATGGAAGTACTGCTTGAGGACCAGCTGGTCACCGTCAAGGGAGCTGTTGAACTCGGGGAACTTCTTGAGCGCCGACACGCAGGCCTTGATCAGGAAGGCCAGCATGGTGACCTTGACGCCGCTCTTCTCGTTCTCCTTGTTGGTGGAGACGCGGAAGGCTTCGAGATCGGTGATGTCGGCGTCGTCGTGGTTGGTGACGGCCGGGATCATGATCGCATTGCGCAGCAGGTTGGCGCCGCTGATCTTCTTGATGCGGCCCATCTCCTGGCTGATCTGGAAGATGCCTTTCTTGTCGGCGTCGCGGATC
>JBEGVR010000073.1:0-36232 GCA_041178265.1 Pseudomonadota bacterium
CGCAGTGCCGAGCGTGGGGGCAGTCATGTCGAGCGCAGCGCCGGGCCGCCCCAAGCAAGCTCGTACCCCCTCGGGGGGCAGCGAAGGACACGCAGTGCCGAGCGTGGGGGCAGTCATGAACGCGCCGCTGCCCTTGGACATCGCCCGCGAGGACGGTGTGCTGCAACTGCAGGTGCGCGCCATCCGCCTGCAGGCGCAGGGCATCTGCTCCTACGAACTGGCCGATCCGCAGGGCGAACCGCTGCCCGCCTTCGACGCGGGTGCGCATGCCGACGTGCACCTGCCGGGCGGGATCGTGCGTCCGTATTCACTGGCGGGGGATCCCCAGGATCGATCATGCTGGCTGCTCGGTGTGCTCAAGGAGCCGCAGGGCCAGGGCGGCTCGCGGGCCCTGCACGAGAAGGTGCGCGTGGGCGACCTGCTGCGGATTGGCCCGGTCCGCAACGCGTTTGCCCTGGCCGACCAGGCGAGCCACACGATCCTGCTCGGTGGCGGCATCGGGATCACGCCCCTGAAGGCCATGGCGCATGCGCTGGCCGCCCGGGGCGAGTCCTTCGAGTTGCATTACTGCGCGCGCAGCCTGGCCCACGCGGCTTTCGTGAGCGACCTGCGCGCCATCGTCCCGCCGGGGCGGTTGCACCTGCACTTCGACGGCGGAGAGCCTGCCCGGGGCCTGGACATCCAGGCCCTGCTCAAGGACCGCACCGAGGGCGCGCATGTGTATTTCTGCGGCCCGGCGGGCTTCATGCAGGCCTGCGAGGCGGCCTGCGCGCACTGGCCTCAGGAGGCCGTGCACAGCGAACACTTCAAGGCGCCGCAGGCTGCGGCGACGGACACGCCCGATGGCGCCTTCGAGGTGCGCCTCGTGCGCAGCGGCGCGACGATCCAGGTCGGCCCCGACCAGACCATCGTGCGCGCCATCGAACTGAGCGGGCGCCGGGTACCCACCTCCTGCCTGTCGGGGCTGTGCGGCACCTGCAAGGTCGATTACCTGGAGGGTGACGTCGACCACCGCGATTACATCCTGGACGACGCCGAGCGCGCACGCTGCCTGACGGTGTGCGTCTCGCGGGCCCGCAGCAAGACCCTGTCCCTGGACCTTTGACCCATCACGAGGAAACCACGATGCTCGATCGAGTGAAGACGCCCGCAGCGATCCCACAGAAAAAGTCCCTCTACGACCCGATTCAGGAAGGACTGATCTACCCGCAGATCCCCGCCTTCGACAGCTTCCAGGCAGAACGCCAGCACCGCAAGCAGCGCCTGGTGGCTGCGTGCCGGGCCTTCGCGCTGGAAGGACTGGACTACGGGTTTGCGGGCCACCTCACGATTCGCGATCCAGAGCGGCCCGAGCTGTATTGGACCAATCCGATGTGCGTGCACTTCGCGCAGGTGAAGCTTTCCAACCTGATCCTGGTCGATCACAAGGGGATCGTGGTTGAAGGTAAGTACGCGGTGAACCGGGCTGGCTTCGTGCTGCATGCCGCCGTCCATGAGGCGCACCCTGACATTCTGGCGATGTGCCATGCGCACACGGTGTACGGGACGGCGTTCGCGGCGCTGGGCCGCCCGCTGGATCCGATCTCGCAGGACGCCGCCGCGTTCTTCGAGGACCACATCGTGATCCGGGACGAGGCTGGCCAGGTGGCGGTCGAAGAGAGCGCCGGCCTGGCCGTCTGCGACTGGTTCAAGGGCGTGAAGGCGGCCATCCACCAGAACCATGGCCTGTTCACGGCCAGCCGCCACAGCATCGAGTCGGCGGCGTTCTGGTTCACCGCGCTGGAGCGCTGCTGCCGCCAGCAACTGATGGTGGAGGCCACCGGCCACAAGCCCGTCATGGTGCCGCCAGACCGCTCGCGGTACAGCCGTGAGCACGTGGGGTCGGATTACATCGGCTGGCTGCATTTTCAGCCGATCTACGACCACCTCGTGGCGACGCAGCCCGACATGTTTGCCTGAGACCGGCAGATCGCGGACCGCATGGCCTTCAAGAGTGGACGAACCAGGGAGATTGCAATGGGTTTGTCGAAAATTCCCGGGCGAACCGACTATGTCGAGGCGGTGTACAGGGCGCTGATCGATGCGATCAGCGCCGGCACCCTGGCGCCCGGTGAGCGGATCACGCAGGAAGACCTGGCTGAGCAGCTGAACGTGTCCCGCTCGCCGGTGCTGCAGGCCTTGCGGCTGCTGAAAAAGGACGGATTGCTGGAGGAGGCGCCGGGCCGGGGGCTGGTCGTCGCACGACTGGACCCCATCCGGATCGGGCACCTCTATCAGGTGCGGGGTGCGCTGGAGGCACTGGCGGCACGCCTGGCCGCCGAGCGCAAGGCCAGGATCCCGCAGTCCTTGATCGATGCGGGGCGCAAGGCTGCGGCAGGCTCTGACGTCAATGCGCTGATCGAGGCCGACATGGCCTTCCATCGCGCGATCTACGAGGCCTCGGGCAACCCGTACGTCCTCGAGACGCAGACCCTGCAGTGGGTGCACCTGCGACGGGTCATGGGCGCGGTGCTGCAACGCTCCACCGGACGGTCCGGCATCTGGGACGAACACGCCGAGATCCTGAAGGCGATCAACGACGGCAACGGTGAGCTTGCGGCCACGCTGTCGCAGCAGCACGCGCAGCGGGCCGGTGCGGCCCTCGTCCTCCATCTGGAAAAAAACGGCTCGACGCCGGAACGCCTGGTGGCCTGACGCCTCCCCCCTCGCCCCCACGGGCCCCTGAGGCAACGCCTGGCCGGCACAGGCCCAGCCTTCCCGTGAGTCGGTGCGGGCGATGAATTGCGCGCAATCGTTCAAACGCAGAACTTTCATGGTCTGCGCCGGTCAGTCACTGCATGCCATGCGGCACCCCGGAGGTCCCGCGGTGCTCTGCGTCCGCTGCAGTCCAGTGGCCTCCCGAAATTCCTTGCCGGCTCGATCTGCGCGCCTCTTGCAATCCCTTACGCCCCTGCCCGGAACCCGTCCGGCTTGCGGCAGTCGAGTACTGACCCGTCCATGCCGCAGACTCTCCATCACCGCCGCCTGCCCACCGTGCGCGCATTCCTGCTGTGGCTGGTGCTGGCGTGCCTGCTGCCCGGTGTGCTGGGGGCCAGTGCCTTGTTCGCCTACCAATACCGCCAGACCCAGGCGCAAATCCAGCAGACCACCGTGCTGACGGCCCGGGCGCTGGTGCAGGCCGCCGACAACCACCTGGACATGGCGCGGGCCGTGGCGCAGACGCTGGCCCGGTCGCAGGCGCTGCGAGCCGGTGACCTGGCGGGCTTTCACGCGCAGGCCCGCGAGTCCATCCGCCAGGTCAGCCTGGGCTCCAACGTGGTGCTGCGTGACGAAGCAGGCCGCCAGTTGCTCAATACCGCCGTCGACTACGGGCAGCCGCTGCCGCCCGCCGCAGCGCCCGAGCAGGTGGGGCCGGTGTTCGAGACCGGCCGGCCGGTGGTGTCGGATCTGTTCATCGGCCCGGTGCTGAAGCGGCCCCTGGTGTCGGTGGACGTGCCGGTGTTCGTGGACGGCCGTGTGCGGTATGCCCTGGGGGTGGGCATCCTGCCGCAGCAGTTTGACAGCGTGCTGCGCAAGCAGAGCCTGCCAGCCGACTGGATCACGAGCATCGTGGACCGGCGCGGCACCATCGTCGCTCGCACGCATGCGCCGGAGCAGTTCGTGGGGCGGGCCAGCTCCGCGTCATTGCTCGCGCAATTGCGCCTGCAATCCGAGGGCGAGGGCACCGGCTCCACGCTGGAGGGCACGGAAGTGAAGTCCTTCTTCAGCCGGTCGCCTTCGACGGGCTGGACGGTGGCGATCGGGATCCCGCAGCGTGCGGCCGAGGCCGTGTTCGTGCAGACGGCCTCACGCATGGCAGGAGGCATCGCACTGCTTTTCGCGCTGGGCACGCTGGTGGCCTGGCGTATCGGCGGGCGGATCTCCGGGTCGTTCCAGGCCTTGACCGAGGCCGCCGCGCAGCTGGGTGCTGGCCGCAGCGTCACGCCACCGACCCCCACCATCCAGGAAGCCGATGACGTGGCGCGCGTGCTGCATCGCACCTCGGTGCTGCTGCAGGAACGCACCGACACCCTGCTGGCGGCCGACCAGCGCAAGGACGAATTCATCGCCATCCTGGCCCATGAGCTGCGCAACCCGCTGGCGCCAGTGCGCACCGCAGTGGAGATCGTGCGGCGCATCGACCACCTGCAGCCCGCGCAACGCCGCGCCTGCGATGTGATCGCGCGCCAGGTCGCCCACATGGCGCGCCTGATCGACGACCTGCTGGATGTCTCACGCATCGCCCGCGGCAAGATGACCCTGCAGCGCCAGCGCTGCGACCTGGGCGCCATCGCGCGCCAGACGGCCTGCGATTACCGCGAAAGCCTGCTGGCCCAGGGCCTGTCGCTGCGGGTCGATGCCGGCGCCAGCCCTCTGTGGGTGGACGGCGATCCGGTTCGCCTGGCGCAGATGGTGGCCAACCTTCTGGGCAACGCGCAGCGTTTCACCGAGCGCGGCGGCCAGGTGACGTTGCGGGTGCGCCCCGACGGCGCGGCGCGGCAGGTGCGCGTGTCGGTGCAGGACACCGGCATCGGCATTGCACCCCAGGTCCTGGCCCGGCTGTTCGACCCATTCACCCAGGCGCACCAGGACCTGGCCCGCAGCAAGGGCGGGCTGGGCCTGGGGCTGGCCATCACGCGCGGCCTGGCGCAGTTGCATGGCGGCTCGGTCGAGGCCCGCAGCGACGGCCTGGGCCGCGGCGCCCAGTTCACGCTGGTGATGCCGATGCTGGCGTCGGCCGTACCCACGGCGGACGGATCGACGCCGACGCCCGCCCTGGCGGCAGAAACAGCGCCAGGGCCGCTGCGGATCCTGGTGATCGAGGACAACGTGGACGCTGCGCAGTCCCTGGGGGACCTGCTCACGCTCATTGGGCACGCGGTGCGTCTGGCCTTCGACGGCGAGAGCGGCGTGCAGGCGGCGCAGGCCGAGCGGCCCGACGTGGTGATTTCGGACATCGGCTTGCCTGGTGCGCTTGACGGCTATGCGGTGGCGGCGCGCCTGCGCGCGTTACCGCAGCTCGCGGGCATACGGCTCATTGCGCTCTCGGGTTATGCCGATGCCGGCGCGCGGGAACGCGCCCGCGAAGCCGGCTTTGACGCCCATATCGCCAAGCCGGCGGACCTGGGGCAGCTGGAGGTGGCACTGCGCGGGCCTTGACCCGGGCCGCTCAAGGCGGCTCCTTACAATCCCGGCATGACTTTCCTCGAGATGCTGCAGGACGCCCAGCGGCGCAATGCGTCCATGCTGTGCGTGGGCCTGGACCCGGAGCCTTCTCGCTTTCCGGCGTCGCTCCAGGGGGACGCCAGCCGCATCTACGACTTCTGCGCCCGCATCGCCGACGCCACCGCCGACCTGGCCATCGCCTTCAAGCCGCAGATCGCCTACTTCGCGGCGCACCGCGCCGAGGGCCAGCTGGAAAAGCTGATGGAGCACCTGCGGCGCAACATCCCGCACGTGCCGGTGATCCTGGACGCCAAGCGCGGCGATATCGGATCGACCGCGGAGCAATACGCGCGCGAAGCCTTCGAACGCTATGGCGCCGACGCGGTGACGCTCTCGCCCTTCATGGGGTTCGACTCGGTGCAGCCCTATCTGAAACACGCGGGCAAGGGCGCCTTCCTGCTTTGCCGCACGTCCAACCCGGGCGGAGACGATTTGCAGAACCAGCGCCTGTCCTCGGTGCCTGGCCAACCGCTCTTGTACGAGCACGTGGCGCGCCTGGCGCAGGGGCCGTGGAACCTCAATGGGCAACTCGGGCTGGTGGTCGGCGCGACCTATCCCACCGAGATCGAGCGGGTGCGGCAGGTGGCGCCCCACGTGCCGCTGCTGATTCCCGGCGTGGGGGCGCAGGGGGGCGACGCGGTGGCTACCGTCAAGGCGGGTTGGCGTGCCGATGCGCCGATCGCGGTGAGTTCGTCGCGGGCGATTCTGTATGCCTCTTCGGGCGAGGATTTCGCGCAGGCCGCGCGGCGCGAGGCGATGAAGACGCGCGACTTGTTGCAGGCCGCGCGGGGCTGAGGGGCCTTAGAGGTACCGCCGCAGGTAGCGCCCCGTGTGGCTTTGCGGGTTGGCCGCCAGAGCCTCGGGCGTGCCCACCCCCACCACCTGGCCCCCGCCCGAGCCACCCTCGGGCCCCATGTCCACCAGCCAGTCGGCGGTCTTGATCACGTCCAGGTTGTGCTCGATCACCACGATGGTGTTGCCCGCGTCGCGCAGCTGGTGCAGCACCTTCAGCAGCAGGTCGATGTCGGCGAAGTGCAGGCCAGTGGTCGGTTCGTCCAGGATGTACAGCGTGCGGCCGGTGTCGCGCTTGGACAGTTCCAGCGCCAGCTTCACCCGCTGCGCCTCACCCCCCGAGAGCGTGGTGGCGGCCTGTCCGAGCTGGATGTAGGACAGGCCCACATCCAGCAGCGTCTGCAGCTTGCGCGCGATGGCGGGCACAGGCTTCAAGAATTCATGCGCGTCTTCCACCGTCATGCCCAGGATCTGCGCGATGTTCCTGCCTTTCCAGGTGACTTCCAGCGTCTCGCGGTTGTACCGCTGGCCCCGGCACACGTCGCAGGCCACGTAGACATCAGGCAGGAAATGCATTTCCACCTTGACCACGCCGTCGCCCTGGCAGGCCTCGCAGCGCCCGCCCGCGACGTTGAACGAGAAGCGCCCCGGGCCGTAGCCGCGCTCCTTGGCGATGTTCGTGTCGGCCATCAGCTCGCGGATCGGGGTGAAGAGGCCCGTGTAGGTGGCCGGGTTGCTGCGCGGCGTGCGGCCGATGGGTGACTGGTCGACGTTGATCACCTTGTCGAAGTGCTCGATGCCCTCGATCGTGTCATGGGCCGAGGGCTCCTCGTGCGCACGATAGAGCTCGCGCGCCACCGCCGCATACAGCGTGTCGTTCACGAGCGTGGACTTGCCCGAGCCGGACACGCCGGTCACGCAAGTGAGCAGGCCCACGGGGATGTCGACGTCCACGCCTTGCAGGTTGTTGCCGCGCGCGCCGGTGACGCGCAGGCGCTGGGTCTGGCCCGGCCGGCCGCCCTCGACGGGCAGCCAGGGCGTGCGCTTTTTCGGCACGGCGATGCGTCGCGTGCCCGAAAGGTACTGGCCGGTGAGCGAGTCTTCTTGCGCCTGCACCTGCGCCGGTGTGCCCTGCGCCATCACGCGCCCGCCGTGGATGCCCGCGCCCGGGCCCATGTCGATCACGTGGTCGGCGGCGCGGATCATGTCTTCGTCGTGTTCGACCACCAGCACGCTGTTGCCGATGTCACGCAGGTGCTTGAGGGTGGCGACCAGTCGGTCGTTGTCTCGCTGGTGCAGGCCGATGCTCGGTTCATCGAGCACGTACATCACGCCTGTCAGGCCCGAGCCGATCTGGCTGGCCAGGCGTATGCGCTGGGCTTCGCCGCCCGAGAGCGTCTCGGCGCTACGGTCCAGGCTCAGGTAGCTCAGGCCCACGTCGTTGAGGAACTTCAGGCGGTTGCCGATCTCGCGCACCACCTTGTCGGCGATGGCGGCCTTGGCGCCTTCCAGCTTCAGGGACTGGAAATAGTCATGGCCATCGCGCAGCGTGGCGCGGCTGATCTCGTAGATGGCGCGTGCCTGTTCGCCCTGGCCGATCTTCACGTGGCGCGCCTCCGCGCGCAGTCGCGCGCCCTGGCAATCCGGGCAGGGTTGCAGGCTGCGGTAGCGGCCCAGTTCTTCGCGCACGGCGGGCGAGTCCGTTTCGCGAAAGCGCCGCGCCATGTTGGTCAGGATGCCCTCGAAGGGGTGGCGCTTGTTGATCTTTCTGGGCGCAGCCTGTCCGGATTCGAGCAGGTAGGAGAACTTGATCGCCTCTTCCCCCGAGCCATGCAGCAGCGCGTGCTGCACGGGGGCAGGCAGGCTCTCGAAGGGCGCGTCCACTTCGAAGCCATAGTGCCCGGCCAGGCACTCGATGAGGTTGAAGTAATAGGCGTTGCGCCGGTCCCAGCCCTTGATTGCACCCGAGGCCAGCGACAGCGAGGGGAAGGCGACCACGCGCTGCGGGTCGAAGTACTCGGTATGGCCCAGACCGTCGCAGGTGGGGCAGGCGCCGGCGGGCGAGTTGAAGGAGAAGAGGCGCGGCTCCAGTTCGCCGATGGCGTAGTGGCACACCGGACAGGCGTAGCGGGCGTTGAAGCGGTGCTCGGTGCCGGTGTCCATTTCCAGCACCACGGCGCGGCCCTCGGCCAGGCGCAGGGCGGCTTCGAAGCTTTCGGCCAGACGCTGCTGCATGTCGGGGCGGACCTTCAGGCGGTCAATCACCACGTCGATGTCGTGCTTCTCGGACTTTTTCAGCGCAGGCAGGTCGCTGAACTCCAGCACCTGGCCGTTGACCCGGAACCGCACATAGCCCTGGGCCTGCATCTGCGTGAACAGGTCGCCGAACTCGCCCTTGCGGTCACGCGCAACCGGGGCCAGCACCATGACCTTGGTGTCGGGCGGCAGGGCCAGCGTGGCGTCGACCATCTGCGAGACGGTCTGCGCCGCCAGGGGCAGGGCGTGCGTGGGGCAGTGCGGCGTGCCGGCGCGCGCGAACAAGAGGCGCAGGTAGTCGTGGATCTCGGTCACGGTGCCGACGGTGGACCGCGGGTTGTGGCTGGTGGCCTTCTGCTCGATGGAGATGGCGGGCGACAGGCCCTCGATCACGTCGACGTCGGGCTTGTCCATGCGGGCCAGGAACTGGCGGGCATAGGCCGACAGGCTTTCCACATACCGGCGCTGCCCCTCGGCATAGAGGGTGTCGAAGGCGAGGGACGACTTGCCCGACCCGGACAGCCCGGTGATCACCACCAGCTGGTTGCGGGGGATGTCCAGGTCGATGTTCTTCAGGTTGTGCGTGCGCGCGCCGCGGATCGCGATGCGCTGCGCCGCCAAGGCCGCGATGCGTTGCGTCGCCTGGGTAGACGCCAGGTACGGGCCGTCGGTCGATGAGTTCAAGGCAGGGGCGGGTTCAGGACAACCCGCCATCATAGGCGGCGGGGGGATTGCGCCGGGCTGCTCCCAGCCGAGGCGACGGCAAGGCCCCGTCCCCAGGTCCCGGCCGTTCCCAACCGTGACCTGGTATGACATACTTGATGTCAATTCAAGTTGACACTTTAGGCTGACATTCCATGGCCGTGCCCTTTCCCTTTTCCGCGATCGTGGCCCAGGACGAGATGAAGCTCGCGATCCTGGCCGTCGCGGTGGACCCGAGCATCGGCGGTGTTCTGGTGTTCGGCGACCGGGGGACCGGCAAGTCGACGGCCGTGCGGTCGCTGGCGGCCCTGCTGCCGCCGATCAAGGTGGCCACCGGATGCCCGTATGGGTGCGATCCCGCGGCGACCGCCGGCCTCTGCGAGCAATGCGCCGCGGCACCGGCCGGCAAGACCCGACCGGGCAAGCTGGTGCCCGTGCCCGTGGTGGACCTGCCCCTGGGCGCCACCGAGGACCGGGTGGTGGGCGCACTGGACCTGGAGCGCGCCTTGTCCCAGGGCATCAAGGCCTTCGAGCCCGGGCTGCTGGCGCGGGCCAACCGGGGCTTTCTCTATATCGACGAAGTGAACCTGCTGGAGGACCACCTGGTGGACCTCCTGATCGACGTGGCCGCCTCGGGCGAGAACGTCGTCGAGCGCGAAGGCCTGTCGGTGCGCCACCCCGCGCGCTTCGTGCTCGTGGGCAGCGGCAACCCGGAGGAGGGCGAACTGCGGCCGCAGCTGCTCGATCGCTTCGGGCTGTCGGTGGAAGTCAAGACGCCGTCGGACCTGGCCTCACGCGTCGAGGTGGTCAAGCGCCGTGATGCCTTCGAGCGCGACCCGCAAGCCTACGCCGCGACCTGGCGCGAAGAAGATGAACGCACGCGCAAGCAGCTGGTGCGCGCCCGCAAGCGCCTGCACGAGGTGGACGTGTCCGATGCCATGCGCGAACGTTCGGCCACGCTGTGCATGGCCCTGGGCACCGACGGCCTGCGCGGCGACCTGACCCTGGTGCGCGCCGCGCGTGCGCTGGCCGCCCTGGACGGCGCGCGCAAGGTGACGGTCGACCATCTGCGACGTATCGCCGCGCCTGCGCTGCGCCATCGCCTGCGCCGCAACCCCCTGGACGATGCCGGATCGACTGTGCGGGTGGACCGCGCAGTGGCGGAACACCTGGCCGCCTCCTGAGGCGGCTTCCCGAGGCGCCGCACCGCGATGAACGACCTGCACGGCCAAGCGCAGGCGGATGCACTCGCCGCGGCCACCCTGTTCGCGATCGACCCGGCCGGCCTGGGTGGCGTGGTGCTGCGCGGGCCCCACAGTGCCGACCGCGATGCGTGGCTGGCCTTCGTCGCCGGCTTGCTGCCCGCCGGCACGCCGCAGCGGCGCATGCCCCTGAACGTGGGGGACGCCGCACTGCTCGGGGGGCTGGATTTTGCGGCCACCTTGCAGGCGGGACGCCCGGTGATGCAACGCGGGCTCCTGGCCCAGGCCGACGGCGGCGTGGTGACGCTGGCGATGGCTGAACGCCTGACGCCCGGCCTCGCGGCGCGCCTGGCCTCGGTGATGGATGCCGGCGAAGTGCTGCTGGAGCGCGATGGCCTGGGCGAGCGCCTGCCCGCGCGCGTCGGCCTGGTCGCCCTGGACGAGGGGCTGGACGACGACGAGCAGGTGCCCGCCGCCCTGCGTGAACGCCTGGCCCTGCGGCTGGAGGCGGATGCGCTGCATGGCTTGTGCGAACTGGCCCTGTCGCCCGATGCCGTGGACGAGGCGCGTGCGCGTCTGCCATCGGTCACGGTCGATGACGCGATCGCCGAGGCCTTGTGCGCCGCCGCTCTGGCGCTGGGCGTGGATTCGATGCGGGCCCCCTTGCAGGCCCTGCGCGTGGCCCGCGCCGCCGCGGCGCTGGAGGGTCGTACCGCCGTGGATGCGGACGATGCGGCGCTGGCTGCACGCCTGGTGCTGGCGCATCGCGCCACGCGCATGCCGCAGCCCCCGGCCGAGGACCCGCAACAGGCGCAGCCCGAGTCTCCACCGCCGGCCCCGGATGAACCGCAGGACCGCGGCGACGAAGACCGCGACGACAGCGCCTCGCCGCAGGAGCTGGCCGAGCGCGTGGTGGAGGCAGCGCAGTCCGCGATCCCGCCCGGATTGCTGGCGCTGATCGCGATGGGCGAGCGCGCGCGCGGCGGCGCGCCAGCCGGCGGTCGTTCGGGCGCCTTGCAAAAGGGCGTGATCCGTGGACGCCCCGTGGGCGCGCGGCGTGGCGAGCCGCGCGGTGGCGCGCGATTGAACCTGCTGGAAACCCTGCGCGCCGCCGCCCCCTGGCAGGGCCTGCGCGCACGCCAGGCCACGGGCGACGCCAAGGCGCGCCGCATCCACGTGCGCCGCGAGGACTTCCATGTCACGCGCTTCAAGCAGAACACCTCGACCACGGCGATCTTCGTGGTCGATGCCTCGGGCTCGTCGGCCCTGCACCGCCTGGCCGAGGCCAAGGGCGCAGTCGAATTGCTGCTGGCCGATTGCTATGTGCGGCGCGATCGCGTGGCCGTCATTGCCTTTCGCGGCCCGCGCGCTGAATTGCTCCTGCCGCCGACGCGGTCGCTGGCGCGCGCCAAGCGCAGCCTCGCGGGCCTGCCCGGCGGCGGCGGCACGCCGCTGGCAGCCGCCCTGGATGCCGCGCGCGGCCTGGCCGAATCGGTGCGGCGCGCGGGGGACACGCCGGTGGTGGTGATGCTCACCGACGGGCGCGCGAACATCGCGCGCGATGGCACGCCCGGGCGCGAGCGGGCGACCCAGGACGCGCTCGCGGCCGCCGCGGCGTTGCGTGCCTGCGGCGCGAGCGCCTTGTTGCTGGATACCTCGCCGCAGCCGCAGCCCGGCGCGCAGGCGCTGGCGCAGTGCATGGGTGCTACCTATCTGCCGCTGCCGCATGCCGACGCGCAGGCGATGTCGGCGGCGGTTCGATTGGCGACTGGGCGACGCTGATGCAGCGGCGCCTGGACTGGGAGCGTGAGGGCGCAGACTGGCCGCATCGCGCGCACAGCGCGTTCGTCCTTGCCGACGGCCTGCGATGGCATGTGCAGCGCTTCCCGTGCGCCACAACCTCTGCGCTGCCCGCTCCGCGCTGCCTCTTGATCCACGGCACCGGCTCGTCCACCCACAGCTGGCGCGATGTCGCGCCCCTGCTGCAAGCGCAGTTCGAGGTGCTGGCCATTGACCTGCCGGGGCACGCCTACACCAGCCTGCCGGCCGATGGCATCGGGTCGCTGCAGCTGTCGCTGCCCGGCATGGCGCGCGCCCTGGCGCGCCTGCTGTCGGCACTGGACTTCGCCCCGCAGCTGGTGGTGGGGCATTCGGCGGGTGCGGCGATCGGTGCGCGTATGGCGATTGACGGCGCGATCACGCCACAGCTGCTGGTGTCGCTCAATGGCGCGTTGCTGGCGCTGGGCGGATTGGCGGGGCGGGTGTTTTCGCCGGCGGCGCGTTTGATGGCGGCGCTGCCCGGCGTGCCGCGCCTGTTCGCCTGGAGTGCCTCGGATGCGGCGGTGATGCAGCGGCTGCTCGATAGCACGGGCTCCACGCTGGATGCGCGGGGCCGCGCACTCTATGCGCGCCTGGCCGCCAACCCCGGCCACGCCGAGGGCGCGCTGGGCATGATGGCCGCCTGGGACCTGCCCGCCTTCGAGCGTGAGCTCCTGCGGCTGCACACGCCCTTGCTGCTGATGGTGGGCAACCTGGATGCGACCGTGCCGCCGGGTGATGCCGACCGGGTCATGGCGCGCCTGGCCCCCGGCACGCCCGTGCGCAAGATCGTGCTGGAGGGGCTCGGGCACCTGGCGCACGAGGAGCAGCCCCAGCGGGTGGTGGAGGCGATGGTGCAGGCGTGGGTTCATACGGTGCCTCCCGGCTGAGACTGCCCTGCGTTAAGGTATCGCCCCATGACCTCGCCTGTCGCTGCTGCTTCCTTCCCCCTCCAGATCGAACGCACCTTGCACGCCCCGCGTGCCGCCATCTGGCGCTGCTGGACTGAGCCCGACCTCTTGATGCAGTGGTACTGCCCCCTGCCCTGGCGCGTGACGCAGGCGCAGATGGAGATGCGCTCCGGCGGGCGATTCTTCGTGCAGATGCAATGCCCGCAAGGCGAGCAGGTGCCGTGTCCGGGCGTCTGCCTGCAGGTCGAGACAGGCCGCCGCCTGGTGTTCACCGACGCCTGCTTACAGGCCTGGGTGCCTTCGCCCAAGCCTTTCATGGTCGGCGACATCACGCTGGACGACGCGCCCGGAGGCGGTACGCATTACCTGGCCCGAGGCCTGCACTGGAACGCGCAGGACCGCGACGAGCACCTGAAGATGGGGTTCGAGGGGGGCTGGAATGCAGCCGCCGACCAGCTGGAGGCGTTGGCGCGGACCTTGCGCTGGTTGCGCGGCGCCATCCCCGCCTGACCTGGGACACCAGGTGCTGTTGGGGCTGCGCCACGATCGCAGCGGGGTGAGCCCGCAAGACGCCACAAATATTCTCTTGACGGAATATTCCCTCGGGTGAATAATTTTCGAATGCGATGGGAGGTCGAATACACGGACGAATTCGAAGACTGGTGGAAGGGGCCTCACCGAGGATGAACAGGTGTCAGTGGCGGCATCCGTTCGCCTGCTCGAAGATAGGGGCCCCTTATTGGGCTTTCCCCACAGCAGCAGCAGTCACGAAGTGCACGTCCCGCTTGCAGATCGCCTGTACGACGAGCACCTGGAGCAACTCCGACTGGAAGGACAGATCAATGGCTAAGAAGTTTGAAGCCTTGCGCTCCGGGATGTCGGGCGCGGCCCGCGCCCGGGCTGAGGCCCGGGCCCAGGCGATGCTTGCGGAGATGCCCTTGCAGGAACTGCGTCAGGCGCGCGGCCTGTCGCAGAAGATGCTCGCCGACATCCTGCACGTGCAGCAGCCCTCCATCGCCAAGCTCGAGAAGCGCACCGACATGTACCTCTCCACTCTGCGCAGTCACATCGAGGCCATGGGCGGCGAGCTCGAGATCGTGGCGCGCTTCCCGGACGGCGCAGTCAGGATCAGCAATTTTTCCGACCTCGGCACTGGCGCAAGTCGCTGAGTCGCTGTCGCCCCTCGAGGCCGGTTGGCGGGCCATTCCCCCCCCCCGCTCAGGGCTGCACCCGATCGATCTGCAGCGCCACTCCGCGCATCCCCACACGCGTCTGCACCGGCGCCCCGATCAGGTCGCCGGATTCCGGCAGCGCCTGCCCTGAGCGCGAGATGCGGGCGCTCACGACCACGTCCGGATACGCCGACAGCCGCAGCTGCGGCGACATCGCGCTGCTGTCGTCCAGGGTGAAGTCGGCGGGCAGATCGGCCACGCGCAGCCGCACGATGGCCAGCGGCATGCGTGGGCCCTGCTCGGCGCGCGCCACGATGAAGACCGTGTCGTCCGGGCGCGCCAATGCGCGCATCGCCGGCGACAGGGTCACGCGCCCGCGGATCGAGCCGCCAGTCGCAGCAGCCAGGCCCGATGTGGTTGCGGGCAGGCGCGGTGAGGTGCTGGTGGCCGACGTGGCGGCGCTTGTGTCAGGCCTGCCGGCCTGCGCCTGCCGCGCCTCCTGCAGGCTTTGCGCCAGCCCGCGCGCGAATTCGCTCTCGGGAGGCAGTTGCTTGAGCGCGCGCTGCCAGTGCCGGATGGCCGTGGCCACGTCGCCGCGCTTGAACGCCACGCTGCCCGCCAGCGCCAGCGCCTTGGGTTGGTCGGGGTCGATGCGCAGCGCGCGCTCGATCAGGCGCATCGGCTCGCCCTCGGGGTTCTGGCCTTGCAGCAGACTCAGGATGTCGGCGCGATCAGCCAGCAGGTCCGCGTCGTTGGGGGTGAGGGCGAGGGCGCGCGCAAAGGCCTGGTCCGCTTCCTTGAAACGCTGCATCGTGGCCAGGGTGCGCGCGGCCATCGCCCAGGCCGGACCGTCTTCGGGCCGGGTTTCGCCACGCTGCGCGCGCGCCTCCAGCGCCTGCGTCATCTGCGAGACCATGGCTTCGACCTGTGTCATGGTTGGCTGTGCGCCGGCCGCCGCACGCTCCGGTTGCGACAGCGCCTGCGGGTTGCCCAGGACGCTGTAAAGCGCCACCGCCAGCGCCGGCACGCCCAGGGCCAGCGCCCAGGCCATGCGGCGTGCGGGATCGGCGCGCCAGGCTGTGGGCGCGTCGGCGTGTTCTTCCAGCAGGCGGCGGCTGATCTCGGCACGCAGGCGGTCGGCCGAAGCCGCGTCGATGCGGCCTGCGGCGCGGTCATGCTCCGTGGCGGCCAGTTGTTCGCGCAGCAGGGCCCGCGTGGAGCCTGCCGTCGCGGCCGCAGCCGCCAGTGAACCCGGCGCCGAGGCGTCACGCGCCCGCCACAGCGAGGGCAGCAGCAGGCCCAGCGTGCCTGCCACCAGGAGCAAGGCCAGCAGCCAAAAGGTGGCGGCAGGCGTCATCCGGGCCGCCTTTCATCGAGAAGTTCCTGCACGCGGCGCAGTTCGTCGGCGGTCAGGCCGTCCGCCGCACGCCGGCGCCGCCCCGCACCCAGCACCAGCCAGCCCGAAGCGAGCACAAGCAGGACGAAGGGCCCAGTCCACAGCACCAGCGTCGTCGCCTGCAGGGGCGGCCGGTACAGGACGAACTCGCCATAGCGGGTGACCATGAAGTCCATGATCTCCTCGCGTGTACGCCCCTGTTGCAGTTGCAGCCGGATCTGCGCGCGCAGGTCGCGCGCGAGGTCGGCCTGCGAGGCCGCCAGGGTTTCGTTCTGGCAGACCACGCAACGCAGTTCCTCGGCGATGGTCATCACGCGCGCCTCGAGTGCGGGGTCGGCAGCGGTGGGGGTGGCCTCGCGGCCTTGTGCGATCGCGGGAGCGATCACCAGCGCAAGCGCCAGCACCATACCCAGGGCGCGGGCGGCTGCAACCTGCAGCCCCCGGGCCCGCCGCGCGCCGCGTCCGTGCAAGGCGCCAGGCAAGTGAAGCGCGTCAGGCACGCAGCCTCCTGACCAGCGGCAGGATCTGCTCCTGCAGCACTTCAGGGGTGAGCGCACCCACATGCTTGAAGCGCACCCGCCCCGACTGGTCGATGACGAAGGTCTCGGGCGCACCGTAGACGCCGAAGTCCATGCCCACGCGCCCGTCGCGGTCGCTGAAGGACTGCTGATACGGATCGCCGAAGTTCGCCAGCCAGCGCCGGGCGTCTTCGGGCGCGTCCTTGTAGTTCAGGCCGTAGATCGGCACGGTGTTCGTGCGCGCGAAGGCCACCAGCAGCGGGTGCTCCAGCCGGCAGGCGGTGCACCACGAGGCCCAGACATTGAGCACCCAGACCTGGCCACGCAGGTCGGCGCTGCCCAGGGTCTGTTCGGGCGCACTCAGGGTGGCCAGGCGAAACGCCGGCGCGGGCTTGTCGATCAGGGCCGAGGGCAGGTCACGCGGATTGCCCTGGAGGCCGGCTGCGAGAAACCCCAGCACCGCGACGAAGATCGCCAAGGGGATGAGGGCCCGCTTCATGCGGTCCGCTCCGAGGCCAAAGGCAGTGGGTGATCCGCCCGCGTGCGCGCGGCTGCCTCGTGCTGGCGCCGCACGCGATAACGCCGGTCGCCCACAGCCATCAGGCCGCCCAGGGCCATGAGCAGGCAGCCGCCCCAGATCCAGTTCACCAGGGGCTTGTGGTGGATACGCACGCTGAAGGATTCAGCGCCCACCGGCTCGCCCAGGGCGACGTACAGGTCACGCGTGAAACCGCGATCGATCGCCACCTCGGTCATGGGCATGCGGCTGACCGTGTAGTTGCGGCGTTGGGGCTGCAAGGTGGCGACGTGCGCGCCGTCCTGCGTCACGCGCAGCGTGGCCACCAGGGCCAGGTAATTCGGCCCTTCGGCCTGACCCAGGCGTTCGAGCTGGAAGCGGTAGCCGCCGACCTCGGCGTAGTCGCCCAGGGCCATGCGCACATCGCGCTCGCTCTGGAAGCCGCCGACCACAGTGACGCCCGCGATGAAAACCGCCACGCCCCCGTGCGCCAGCTGCATGCCCCAGTAGCTGCCGCCCTGCGCCGCGATGCGTGCCCACAGGCCGGGCGCGCGGTGCAGGCGCAGGCGCTCGATTGCGTTGACCACGCAGGCGCCCGCAATCCACACCGCCAGCAGCAGGCCCAGGCCGATCATCGGTGTCCAGGTGCCGAGCACGAGCGGCGCGAGGGCGGCGCTGGCGACGCTGACCGCGGCCGCCCAGCGCAGGCGCTTGACCAGGTCGGGCAGCGGCGAGGCGCGCCAGCGCGCCATCGGGCCCACGCCCATGAGAAAGAGGGCGGGCGTCATGAGCGGCACGAAGACCGCCGTGAAATACGGCGGCCCCACCGAGAGCTTGCCCATGCCCAGTGCGTCGATCACCAGCGGGTACAGCGTGCCAAGCAGCACCGCCGCCGCCGCCACCGCAAGCAGCAGGTTATTGGCCAGGAGCATCGACTCGCGCGACACCGGCTCGAACGCGCCGCCCAGGCCCACGCGCGGCGCGCGCCACGCGAAGAGGGCGAGCGAGCCGCCCACCACCAGGGCGAGGAAGGCCAGGATGAAGACGCCGCGCGCCGGGTCGGTGGCAAAGGCATGGACCGAACTGAGTACGCCCGAGCGCACGATGAAGGTGCCCAGGAGCGAGAGCGAAAACGCGAGGATGGCCAGCAGCGCGGTCCAGACCTTCATCGCGCCACGCTGCTCGGTGACGGACAGCGAGTGGATCAGGGCCGTGGCCAGCAGCCAGGGCATGAAGGATGCGTTTTCCACCGGGTCCCAGAACCACCAGCCGCCCCAGCCCAATTCGTAATACGCCCAGAAGCTGCCCAGCGCGATGCCCACGGTGAGGAAGCACCAGGCCGCCGTGGTCCAGGGCCGTGACCAGCGCGCCCACGCGGTGTCCAGCCGGCCCGCGAGCAGGGCGGCGATGGCGAAGGCAAAGGGCACCACCAGGCCCACATAGCCCATGTACAGCAGCGGCGGGTGGATGATCATCCCCGGGTCCTGCAGCAGCGGGTTCAGGTCCTGGCCGTCGGCGGCGGCGGGCAGCAGGCGCTCGAAGGGGTTGGACACGAGCAGGGTAAAGAGCAGAAAGCCCACGCTGACCAGGCCCATCACGCCGATCACGCGCGCGCGGGTCGCTTGGTCCAGCGCGTGTGAAAAGCGTGCCACCAGGGCGGTCCATGCGGACAGGATCAGGGCCCACATCAGGATCGAGCCTTCGTGGTTGCCCCAGACCGCGGTGATGCGATAGGCCAGGGGCAGCGAGGTGTTGGAGTGCTTGGCAGCCAGGGCCACCGAGAAGTCGTTGTCGATGAAGGCCCAGGTGAGCGCGGCATAGGCCAGGGCCAGCAGCAGCAGGTGCGCATAGGCCGCCGCTGGCGCCACCCGCACGAGCGCCTGGCGTGCGGTGTGGGCGCCCCACAGCGGCAGCACGGACTGCACCAGGGCCACGCCCAGGGCGAGCATCAGGGCGAAGTGGCCCAGCTCGGCGATCACGGCCGCGGGCCTTTCGTGTCGGGGGTGCGGCGCGGGTCGGCGGCGCGCGTGGCGTGCGCCGCTGCGGCAGGCGGGTGGCCCTGCGCTGCCTTCAGGGCCGCCGCTGCCTCGGGAGGCATGTAGTTCTCATCGTGCTTGGCCAGCACCTGGTCGGCGTGGAAGATGCCGTCAGCGCCGAGCTTGCCCTGCGCCACCACGCCCTTGCCTTCCTGGAACAGGTCGGGCAGCAGGCCGGTGTAGCGCACGGGCACGCGCTGCGCGCCGTCGGTGACGATGAACTCCAGCTTCAGGTCCTGCGTGCCGCGTTGCACGCTGCCCGCTTCCACCAGGCCGCCGATGCGAAAGCTGCGGCCTTGTGGGGCCTGCTGCGCGACGACCTGCGTGGGGCTGAAGAAGAAGACCAGGTTGCTGTTGAACGCATTGAGCACCAGGGCGCTCGCGCCCCCGACCAGGCACAGACCCACGGCCACGGCCAGCGTGCGGCGCGTGCGGGGCTTCATGTCGCCTCCTGGCGCGTGAGCACGGGCTGGCGCCCGGGTGGCGCGGGCGCCTCGGTGGCCGCCAGTTCCTGCAGCAGGTCGCGCCGGCGCGCGCGCAGCGACAGGACTTCCGCCACGAAGGCGGCGGCACACATGCCCACCGAGCCCCACACATAGAGGCCATGGCCGCCCATGGCGAGGTAGTGCAGGAGGTCGGGCGCATTCATGCCGCGGCTCCTGCGCCGTCGGTGCCGGCCAGGGCGGGCAGGCCGGCCGCCTCGCGTGCCCAGTCGGCATGGCGTTCGCGCTCGAGTATCAGCAGGCGCACGCGCCACAGGCTCACTGCAACCGTGTACATCCAGAAAGCCAGCGCCATCACCAGCATGCCCGCCAGCATCGTGGTGGCCATGGTGGGCGCGCGGGTGAGGCTGACCGATGCGCCCTGGTGCAGGGTGTTCCACCAGATCACCGAGAAATAGATCACCGGGACATTGACCACGCCCACCAGGGCGAGCAGGGCCGCGGCGCGGTCGGCCCGGCGCGGATCCTCGATCGCGGCGTGCAGCGCCAGGAAGCCCGCATACAGAAAGAGCAGCAGCAGCTCGGAAGTCAGGCGCGCGTCCCAGACCCACCAGGTGCCCCAGGTGGGCCGGCCCCACAGCGCGCCGGTCCACAGGGCCAGGAAGGTCATGAGCGCGCCCGTGGGCGCGAGTGCGCGGGCCATCATCGCGGCCAGGCGCGCGTTGAACACCAGGCCCACCGCGGCCCAGGCGGCCATGACCAGGTAGATGAACATCGACATCCACGCGGCGGGCACGTGCACGAAAATGATCCGGTAGGCCTCGCCCTGCTGCGCGTCGGTCGGGGCCAGGATGAAGCCGATGTACAGGCCGATCACCGCCAGCACCGCGGCGGCGAGCGCGCAGCCCCAGGCCAGGCGGCCCGCCAGGGGGTAGAAGGCCTGCGGCGAGGCGTAGCGGAACCAGCGCATTCAGGTCTCCAGCGAAATGCGCAGCGCCTGCGCGCACGCGATCGGCGCGAGCGCCAGCGAGAGCAGCAGGCCCGCGGCCAGCAGCGACAGGTGGGCGCCGACACCCTGGCCCGACTCGAAGGCCTGTACCGCGCCGGCGCCGAAGACCAGCACCGGCACGCACAGCGGCAGCACCAGCAAGGCCAGCAGCATCGCGCCGCCGCGCAGGCCGACCGTGAGAGCTGCCGTCACCGCGCCGACCAGGCTGAGGATGGGTGTACCCAGCAGGAGCGAGACCGCCAGCACCCCGGTCGCGCCCGCGGACAAGCCGTACTGCAGGGCGATCACCGGTGCGGCCAGCGTCACCAGCAGGCCCGATCCCGCCCAGTGGGCCAGGACCTTGCCTGCCACCAGCATCGTCAGGGGATGGGGCGACAGCAGCAGCTGCTCCAGGGTGCCGTCGACCAGGTCGTCGTTGAACAGGCGCGCCAGCGAGAGCATGCCCGCCAGCAGGGCCGCCACCCAGACCACGCCGCCCCCCATCAGCCGCAAGGTCTGGGGCTCGGGCCCGAGGGCCAGCGGGAACAGGCTGCTGACCATGACGAAGAACACCAGGGCAGCCAGGGTGTCGGCGCGGCGGCGCCAGGCGATGCGCAGGTCGCGCGCGGCCAGGAGGAGGGCGCCGGCGAGCAGGCCCGGGACCGGGCCCGCCGGATCGGGCGCCTGCGCGCCGGCGGCGCTGGCAGAGGTGGGCAGGACAGCGGCCATCGCCCGGCCTCAGAGCCTCAGTTCCTGGTGGGCCAGGCGGTCCAGCGCCACCGCCTGGTGGCTGGTCAGCACGACCAGGCCACCCCTGTCAATGTGAGCGCGTACTTGTTCGCCAAGCCAATCGCAAGCGGGAGTGTCGAGTGCGCTGAAAGGTTCATCCAGGATCCATAGCGGCCGGCGGCGCGCCAGCGGCAGGCGGGCCAGGGCGCAACGGCGGCGCTGGCCCTGGGACAGGCGGCGCAGGGGCTGATGGGCCTGCTCGCGCAGGCCGGCCTGGTCCAGTGCCTGCAGGGCTTCGTCCCGGTCCGCCGGATCGCCGGCCAGGGCGCAGGTGGCCAGCAGGTTTTCCAGGGCGCTCAGGTCGTCCTTCACGGCGGGGGCGTGGCCGAGGAACAGCCGCTCCAGCCCGAGCGACCCGTGCGGGGCGACCAAGGGCTGGCCGCGCCACAAGACCCGACCGCTGGCGGTCGGCAGCAGCCCGGCCAGCACACGCAGCAGGCTGGTCTTGCCGGCACCGTTGCCGCCGGAAACCTTCAGCCATTGGCCGGCTTCAAGCCGCAGGGATCCCCCGCCGAACAGCAGCCGTCCGCCACGGGCGCACCCGACCTGCTGCAGTTCGAGCGCGGCAGGGGCAGCCCCGGTTTCGGGGGAAAAGGCAGAGCGGTCGACCATGTGTCAATAAATAATGACACTTATAGCATGAGGCGCGGGTTTACATCAGGGGTCCAACCCCTGCCGCAGGACATCCCGGCATGCGCCCTGACGGAGCATTTGACATTCTGGCGTGTCATGTTAGATTGACACATATCAATGTCGCATTGGGCTGACACCTCAGCCTGTCCGACATGGGAGACGCCCCGATGCTCACACGAATCGAACAGGCCCTTGCCGGGCAGTTTGCCCAGCTCCAGGGCCCGCACACCCCGCAGCGCCTACTGGCGGCCATGCGCCATGCCGTGTTTCCGGGCGGTGCGCGGATCCGTCCGCAGCTGTGCCTGGCGGTGGCCGGCGCCTGCGGTGAGGACGACCCGGCCCTGGCCGAGGCGGCCGCGGTGGCGATCGAGCTGCTGCACTGCGCCTCGCTGGTGCACGACGACATGCCCTGCTTCGATGACGCCGAGACCCGCCGTGGCCAGCCCGCAGTGCACAGGGCCTTCGGCGAGCCGCTGGCCCTGCTGGCGGGCGACGCGCTGATCGTGATGGCGTTTGAAGTGATGGGCCGGGCCGGCGCGCAGCATGCCAGCCGCCTGGGCCCCTTGATCGGCGCGATCGGACGCGGTGTCGGCGCGCAGGAGGGCATCGTGGGCGGCCAGGCCTGGGAGTGCGAGCCCAAGGTCGAGCTCAGCCGCTACCAGCGTGCCAAGACCGGGGCCTTGTTCGTCGCCGCCACCTGTGGCGGTGCGCTGGCCGCTGGTGCGCCGGCTGCCCCGTGGCAGCGATTGGGCGAATGCCTGGGCGAGGCCTACCAGGTGGCCGATGACATCCGCGACGTGATGGGCGATGCCGAGCAATTGGGCAAGCCCGTGGGACAAGACGCCCAGCACGGCAGGCCGAGCGCCGCCGCCGAACTGGGCCTGGTCGGGGCCCTGCATTACTTCCGCCAGCTCATGCAGCAGGCGGTGGACTCCGTGCCCGACTGCGCAAGCCGCACCGCCATGCGCAAGCTGGTGATCCGCGAAGCCGAACGGCTGGTGCCGCAAGGCGCCTGCGACCAAGTGATGCAAGGCCAGGCGCCGCTGCGCGAACTGGTGGTGGTGTCATGAGTTCCCTGCCCATTCAAGCCCTGCGCAACCCGCCCGAGCGTCCCGTCTGGCGCCGCGCGCTCGATGCCCGCATCGACCGCTGGATGGCCGACCCGGGCCTGTACCGCTGGGCCGTCTCCAACCCCTTCACCCGCTGGCTCACACGCCGCCGCGCCGACCGGCTGTTCGAGGTGATGGCCGGCTTCGTGCACTCGCAGGTGCTGCTGGCCTGTGTCCGCCTGCGCCTGCTGGAAACCGTGGCCGGCGCACCGCGCACGCTGGACGAGTTGGCTGCCGCCAGCGGCGTGCCGGCCTCGTCGCTGGAGCGCCTGCTGCGTTCTGCCGTGGCCCTGCGCCTGCTGGCCACGCGCGGCGGTGGCCGCTACGGCCTGGGCCCGTTGGGCCGCCCGGTCGCAGCCGACGCGGGACTGCGCAACATGATCGAGCACAACGCCGTGCTGTATGAAGACCTGCGCGACCCGCTGGCCCTGATGCACGGCGGCAGCGACGCGGCGATGAACGCCTACTGGCCCTACGCGCAGTCGGCCGACCCGCAGACCCTGGGCAACTGGGCGCCCGACAAGGTGGCCTTGTATTCGGAACTGATGGCCAGCTCGCAGCGCTTCCTGATCGACGAACTGCTGGCCGCCTACCCCTTCAGCGACCACGCCTGCGTCTTGGACGTGGGCGGTGGCAAGGGCGCCTGGATCACCGCGCTGGCGCGCCATGCGCCGGACCTGCAGCTGAAGCTGTTTGACCTGCCACCCGTGGCCGAGCTGGCGCGTGCCCACCTGGCGCAGGGCGGCGTAGCCGAGCGCGTGCAGGTGCACGGTGGCAGCTTCGCGACCGGTTCACTGCCCCGGGGGGCCGACCTGATCACCCTGCTGCGCGTGGCCCATGACCATCCGGACCATGTGGTGCGCGCCCTGCTGGCCTCGGTGCACGAGGCCCTGCCGGTGGGCGGCACCCTGCTGCTGGCCGAACCCATGGCCGAGGCGGAAGGCCAGCCGGCCACGGCCGACGCCTATTTCCACTTCTATTTGCTGGCCATGGGCGCCGGTCGGCTGCGGACGCCCGAAGAGCTGATGCGCCTGATGGCCGAGGCCGGGTTCACCCACCTGGAGCAGGTGCCCAACCCCATGCCGCTGCACGGACGCATCCTGCTGGGCCGGAAATCTGCGGGTTTACCCGCAGATGCAACGGCTAACATCAACAAAGCGTCAATTTAAATTGACACAAATTAATGTCAGCCTAAGAATACATCGATGCAAGCCTCTGCCATAGTCTTCCAGGCCCCGCTCGAGCTGTCCGTGCGGACGCTGAAGCTGCGCCCGCCTGAGCCGGACGACCTGGAGATCGAGGTGCTCTACAGCGGCATCAGCACCGGGACCGAGCGCCTGCTCTGGGACGGCAGCATGCCGCCCTTCCCGGGCATGGGCTACCCGCTGGTGCCAGGGTATGAAACCGTGGGTGTGGTGAGAAGCGCGCCCGCGGACAGCCCGATCCGGGTGGGCGAGACCGTCTTCGTGCCGGGCTCCTACAGCTTCGACGGTGTGCACAACCTGTTCGGCGGCGCCGGCTCCCTGTTGCGGGCCAAGGCCACGCGCGTGGTGCGTGTGCAGCCGCAGCTCGGTCAGCGCGCGGTGCTGCTGGCCCTGGCAGCCACCGCCTATCACGCGGTGTCGCTCGGCGGCAAGGGCGATCCGGCCACGCCGCCCGACCTGATCATCGGCCACGGCGTCGTGGGCCGCCTGCTGGCGCGCCTGACGGTGGCGGCCGGCATGGCGCCCCCCACCGTGTGGGAAACGAACCCGGCGCGCCAGGGTGGCGGCGAGGGCTATGCCGTCCTCCACCCCGACGACGACCCGCGTAAGGACTACCGCGCCATCTACGACGTGAGCGGCGACGCCGACATCCTGCACCGCGCGATCCCGCGCCTGCAGCTCGGGGGCGAAGTGGTGCTGGCGGGCTTCTACAAGGACAACCTGTCCTTCGCCTACGCGCCGGCCTTCATGCGCGAAGCGCGCATCCGTGTTGCCGCCGAATGGAAACGCCCGGATCTTTTGGCGGTCACGCAGCTGGTCGAACAGGAACGCCTGTCGCTGGACGGCCTGATTACCCACACCGAAGTCCCCGGCCGCGCGCATGAGGCCTACGAGGTCGCCTTCGGCGACTCCCACTGTTTGAAGATGGTCCTGAACTGGAGCCACTGACATGAGCGCACAACCCACCACACAAGCCACCTCGCAGCCCGTTTCGCAGCCCGTGAAGTTCGTGAACGACCTGCGCCGCGAAGCCGCCCAGGAACCGACCCCCGTGCACACTGGCGCGCCCACCAAGGAAACGCAGGTCATCGCGATCTATGGCAAGGGCGGCATCGGCAAGAGCTTCACCCTCGCCAACCTCTCCTACATGATGGCGCAGCAAGGCAAGAAGGTCCTGCTGATCGGGTGCGATCCCAAGAGCGACACCACCAGCCTGCTGTTTGGCGGCAAGGCGTGTCCAACCATCATCGAGACGTCCTCCAAGAAGAAGCTGGCTGGCGAAAGCGTCGCCATCGGCGACGTGTGCTTCATCCGCGACGGCGTGTTCGCCATGGAGCTTGGCGGCCCCGAGGTTGGCCGCGGCTGCGGCGGGCGCGGGATCATCCACGGCTTCGAGACGTTGGAGAAGCTGGGCTTTCACGACTGGGGCTTCGACTACGTGCTGCTGGACTTCCTGGGTGACGTGGTCTGCGGGGGCTTTGGCCTGCCGATCGCCCGCGACATGTGCCAGAAAGTGATCGTGGTCGCCTCCAACGATCTGCAGTCGCTGTATGTCGCCAACAACGTGTGCAGCGCGGTCGAATATTTCCGCAAGCTCGGGGGCAACGTCGGCGTGGCCGGCATGGTGATCAACAAGGACGACGGCACCGGCGAGGCGCAGGCCTTTGCCGCCAACGCCGGCATCCCGGTGCTCGCCGCGATTCCCGCCAACGAGGACATCCGCCGCAAGAGCGCCTCCTACGAAATCATCGGCCGCCCGGGCACCGAGTGGGCCCCGCTCTTCGAGCAACTGGCCACCAACGTCTCTGAAGCGCCGCCCAAGCGGCCCAAGCCGCAGACGCAAGACGAATTGCTGTCACTTTTCAGCTCTGACGTCGTCGGGCGCGACGTGGTGCTGCAGCCCGCCACCCTGGCCGACATGACCGGCAAGGAGCATGTGGTCAAGCCCACGCTGGAAGTGATCTACGACGCCGCCACCTGAGCGCCGTCTGACCGTCCGCATTCACCATGGCCCGCACCATTCCCATCCAACCGGCACCCGCCGAGCCCTCCGCGTCGGCCATCACGCCTTCGGCTGACGGCCTGGGCTGCGGCGCGGGCAAGGACGCGATGCAGCAAGCCGCCTTGGCTGCTGGCAAGGGTGAAGTGCTGGCGCAATACGCTGCCGACTATCCGCTGCAGCCCGACGCCGGCCCGCACGACCAGCCGCAAAGCATGTGCCCTGCCTTCGGATCGCTGCGCGTGGGGCTGCGCATGCGCCGCACCGCCACCATCCTCTCGGGCTCGGCCTGCTGCGTGTACGGCCTGACCTTCACCTCGCATTTCTATGGCGCGCGCCGCAGCGTGGGCTATGTGCCGTTCAACAGCGAATCGCTGGTGACGGGCAAGCTGTTCGAGGACATCCGCGACTCGGTGCATGACCAGGCGGACCCGGTCAAGTACGACGCCATCGTCATCATCAACCTGTGCGTACCCACCGCCAGCGGCGTACCGCTGCAGCTGCTGCCCAAGGAAATCAACGGCGTGCGCATCATCGGCATCGACGTGCCGGGCTTTGGTGTGCCCACGCACGCCGAGGCGAAGGACGTGCTGGCCGGCGCCATGCTGCGCTATGCGCGCACCGAAGCCGAGGCCGGCCCGGTGGCCGCGCCGCGCCAGGCACGCCCCTCCAATCCGACCGTCACCTTGCTGGGGGAGATGTTCCCGGGAGATCCGCCCGGCATTGCACAGATGCTCGCGCCCATGGGGCTGGCGGTCGGTACCGTGGTCCCCACGCGTGAGTGGCGCGAGCTGTACGCCGCGCTCGATTGCGCAGCGGTCGCGGCCATCCACCCGTTCTACACCGCCAGCGTGCGCGAATTCGAAGCTGCTGGCCGTCCGGTGGTCGGCTCCGCGCCCGTGGGCGTCGACGGCACGCACGACTGGCTCGGCGCCATCGGCCAGGTCACGGGTGTCTCGCAAGACAAGATCGATGCCGCGCGCAACGCTACGCTGGCCGCCATCCGCGGCGTGCTGTCACAACAGAAAATCAAGGGCCGCATCACGCTCAGTGGCTACGAAGGCTCCGAGCTGCTGGTGGCGCGCCTGCTGGTCGAATGCGGCGCGGACCTGCGCTACGTCGGCTCGGCCTGCCCGGCCACCGCCTGGAACGCGCATGACGCGCAGTGGCTCAAAGCCAAGGGCGTGCACGTACAGTTTCGCGCCTCGCTGGAGCAGGACCTCGCCGCCGTGCGCGAATGGCAGCCCAATCTGGCCATCGGCACCACGCCCGTGGTGCAGGCGGCCAAGCAGGCCTGCATTCCATCGCTGTATTTCACCAACCTCATTTCCGCGCGTCCCCTCATGGGCGTGGCCGGTGCCGGCTCCCTGATCCAGGTGATCAACGGCGCCATCGGCAACCAGGCGCGCTTTGACACCATGAAGGAATTCTTTGGCGGTGTCGGCCAGGGTGACGAAGCCGGTGTGTGGAACGAAGTGCCGCGGCACTTTCCCGCCTTCCGCGCCGACGTCAAGCGCATGAACGAGAAGGCCAAGAAAAAGCGCAAAGCCGAGGAGATGGGCGGATGACCACCCCGACACCGGCCAAGCTGCCGCTCAAACCCAATTTCGTGATCGACCACGACCGCGCTGGCGGTTACTGGGGCGCGGTCTATGTCTTTACCGCCATCAAGGGCCTGCAGGTGGTGATCGACGGCCCGGTGGGTTGCGAGAACCTGCCGGTGACCTCGGTGCTGCATTACACCGACGCCCTGCCGCCGCACGAGCTGCCCATCGTGGTGACCGGCCTGGCCGAAGAACAACTCGGGCGCGAAGGCACCGAAGGCGCGATGAAGCGCGCGCACGCGGTGCTCGACCCCGACCTGCCTGCCGTGGTGGTGACCGGTTCGATCGCCGAGATGATCGGCGGCGGCGTCACGCCCGAAGGCACCAACCTGATGCGGTTCCTCCCGCGCACCATCGACGAAGACCAGTGGCAGTGCGCCAACCGCGCGATGTACTGGCTCTGGACCGAGTACGGCATGAAGAAGGTGCCCGAGCGCGTGCGCAAGGACGGCGAGAAGCCGCGCGTGAACATCATCGGCCCCTGCTACGGCACCTTCAACAGCGCCAGCGACCTGGCCGAGATCCGCCGCCTGGTGCAGGGCATCGGCGCCGACATCAACATGGTCTTCCCCCTGGGCAGCCACCTGGCCGAGGTCTCGCAGCTGGTCGAGGCCGACGTGAACATCTGCATGTACCGCGAGTTCGGCCGCATGCTGTGCGAGGCGCTGGACCGCCCCTACCTGCAGGCCCCCATCGGACTGCATAACACCACACGCTTTCTGCGCAAGCTGGGCGAGCTGCTGGGGCTGGACCCCGAGCCCTTCATCGAGCGCGAACGCCACACTACGCTCAAGCCCGTGTGGGACTTGTGGCGCTCGGTCACGCAAGATTTTTTTGCCACTGCCAGCTTTGCGGTGGTCGCCAATGAAACCTACACCCGTGGCATCCGCAGCTTCCTGGAAGACGACCTGGGCCTGCCCTGTCGTTTCCACGTGGCGCGCATGCCCGGTGCCAAGACCGACAACGCGCAGGTGCGCGAACTGGTGCAGACCAAGACGCCGCTGATCATGTTCGGCAGCTACAACGAACGGATGTACCTGGCTGAGACTGGTGGCGGCGGCATGATGCGCGCCGCCTTCATCCCGGCGTCCTTTCCGGGCGCGATCATCCGGCGCCACACCGGCACGCCCTTCATGGGGTACAGCGGTGCCACCTACCTCGTGCAGGAAGTGTGCAACGCGCTGTTTGACGCCCTCTTTCACATCCTGCCCCTGTCCACCGAGATGGACAAGGTCGACGCCACGCCCGCGCGTGGCGTCAGCGGCACGCCGGATACGCCCTGGGACGACCAGGCGCAGGCCCTGCTGCATCGCCTGGTCGCGGGCCAGCCCGTGCTGGTGCAGATCTCAGCGGCCAAGCGCCTGCGCGATGAAGCCGAGCGCACTGCGCGCGCCGCGGGCCAGGACAAGGTCGAGGCTGCCCATGTCGAACGCGCCGGGCGCGGGCTGGGCCTGGGAGTGGTCGCATGACGGCCCCCATGAATTTTTCGAATGTCGTGGCATCCCGTCACGGCCACCCAGGTTGCGCGGGTTGGGCGCAGCGATGGCCTACAGGCCTTATTTGAGAAGGAGCAACGTATGTCGACTCGGAATTCGATTTCCGGCCTGACCGACGAAGAGGCTCAGGAGTTCCATCACTACTGGATGCAGGGCCTCGTGGGCTTTACGGCGGTCGCCGTTCTCGCGCACGTCCTGGTCTGGGCGTGGCGGCCCTGGTTCAACTGAGTCGGGAACCCACCTCTCACCCCTGAAGGAGACGACCCATGTCCGACACCCCTTTCGACGCGCGCAAGCATCCCCTGCGGGATGACAAGCTGACGTTCTTCCTGATCTTTGTTCCCTGCTTCCTTGTGCTCATTGCGGTTGCATTGCTGGGCCAGCTGGTCGGCGTGCACTGGAAAGGCTGGCTGCCAGGCGCCGAGAACATGAGCAACGTGGTTTCCGGGGCCAAGGCGGCGGTCTACACCTTCATGTCCAACATTTCCTAGGAGAAGACTATGTGGAGAATCTGGCGACTCTACGACCCGCTGCGTGCGATGGTCGTGCAGGGCATTTTCCTGTTTGGCTTGGCCGCGATGATTCACCTCATCCTGCTTAGCACCAACAAGTTCAACTGGCTCGACGGCGCGAAGAAGCCCGCGGCAGCCTCGGCGCAGAACGCGCCGATGCCGGCCGCCACGCCCCGGTCCTGAACTGGCGACAGCCCGCGGGCGCTGCCTCTGGACGTGGTGTTCCAGCGCAGCGCCTGATGCGGCCCCACGCCAGGTGATACATGTAATTTGAGGCAGGAGAGCGCCCATGGCCATGCTCAATTTTGAAAAGAAATACCGAGTCCGCGGCGGCACCCTGCTGGGCGGTGACCTGTTCGACTTCTGGGTCGGCCCGTTCTACGTTGGCTTTTTCGGCGTTACCACCGTCTTCTTCTCGTTCCTCGGCACCGCGTTGATCCTCTGGGGCGCATCGCAGGGACCGACCTGGAACCTCTGGCAAATCAGCATTGCGCCCCCCGACCTGTCCTACGGCCTGCGCTTCGCGCCGCTGATGGAAGGCGGCCTGTGGCAATTGATCACCGTGTGCGCGATCGGCGCCTTCGGCTCCTGGGCGATGCGCGAGGTCGAGATCTGCCGAAAGCTCGGCATGGGCTACCACGTGCCCGCTGCCTTCAGCGTTGCCATCCTGGCCTACGTGACCCTGGTGGTCGTGCGCCCGGTCCTCATGGGTGCCTGGGGCCATGGCTTCCCCTACGGCATCTTCAGCCACCTGGACTGGGTGTCCAACGTCGGCTACCAGTACCTGCACTTTCACTACAACCCGGCCCACATGCTGGCCGTGACCTTCTTCTTCACCACCACGCTGGCCCTGTCGCTGCACGGCGCGCTGGTGCTTTCGGCCACCAACCCGGCCCCGGGCCACACAGTGCGCACGCCCGAACACGAAGACACGTTCTTCCGCGACATCATCGGCTACTCGGTGGGCACCCTGGGCATCCACCGCCTGGGACTGTTCCTGGCGCTGGCCGCGGTCCTTTTTAGTGCCCTGTGCATCGTGATCAGCGGCCCCTTCTGGAGCCGCGGCTGGCCCGAGTGGTGGGGCTGGTGGCTGAACCTGCCGATCTGGTCGCAGTGGCCCCTCCAATAACCGCGCGGAGCACACATGGCGGAATACCAAAACCTCTTCACCACCGTGACGGCCGCCGGGCCGCTGCACCACGGCGTTGAACTCGGGCAGGGCAACAGCCCGCGCACGGGCCAGCCTTTCCTGCTGTATTGGGCGGGCAAGCTCGGTAATGCACAAATCGGCCCGATCTACCTGGGCCCCATGGGGATCGCCTCGCTGCTGTTTGGCACGATGTGGTTCAACATCGTCGGCTTCAACATGCTGGCCTCCGTCAACTGGGACCCGATCCAGTTCGTGCGCCAGTTGTTCTGGCTGTCGCTGGAGCCGCCGCCCCCGGGCTACGGCCTGTCCATCCCGCCCATGAACCAGGGCGGCTGGTACCTCCTGTCAAGCGCCTTCCTGCTGGTGTCGGTACTTTTGTGGTGGGCCCGCACCTACCGGCGCGCGCGCCAACTGGGCATGGGCACGCACGTGCCCTGGGCGTTTGCCGCGGCCATCTGGCTGTTCCTGGTGCTGGGCCTGTTCCGCCCCATCCTCATGGGATCGTGGGGCGAGGCGGTGCCTTATGGCATCTTCAGCCACCTCGATTGGACGGCCGCCTTCTCGCTGCGATACGGCAACCTGTTCTACAACCCGTTCCACGCGCTGTCCATCGTCTTCCTGTATGGCTCGGTGCTGCTGTTCGCGATGCACGGCGCCACCATCCTCGCGGTGGGCCGCTACGGCGGCGAGCGCGAGATCGAGCAGATCGTGGACCGCGGCACCGCCTCCGAGCGCGCGGCCCTGTTCTGGCGTTGGACCATGGGCTTTAACGCCACGATGGAATCCATCCACCGCTGGGCCTGGTGGTTCGCGGTGCTGTGCCCCCTCACCGGCGGCATCGGCATCCTGCTGACGGGCACCGTCGTCGACAACTGGTACCTCTGGGCCGTCAAGCACGGCGTCGCCCCGATGTACCCCAACGTGTTCCCCGCGGTCACCGATCCCGCGCTGATGCTCCCGGGAGTCAAGCCATGATCCGACTGAACACCCTGATGCGACGCGGCGCGCGCCTGCTGGCGCTGTCGTCCCTCTTTCTGCTGGCGGCCTGCGAGCGCCCGCCCATGGAGTCCGTGCAGCATGGCTTCCGTGGCACGGGCATGGTGCAGGTCTACAACCCGCGCGCGGTCGAAAAGAGCATCGAGGCCAACACCGTGCCGGTGGGCCTGCCGCAGCTGCCGGCCGACGGCCCCAAGTCCAAGGACGTCTACAAGAACGTGCGGGTGCTGGGCAACCTGAGCAGCGCGCAGTTCGTGCGCCTCATGACCTCCATCACCACCTGGGTTTCGCCGGACGAAGGATGCGGCTACTGCCACAACCTGGCCAATCTGGCCGATGACAGCAAGTACACCAAGGTGGTGGCTCGGCGCATGCTGCAGATGACCCAGAACATCAACGAGAACTGGAAGACCCATGTGGCCGACACCGGCGTCACCTGCTGGACCTGCCACCGCGGCCAGCCCGTGCCGTCCAATGTCTGGTTCAAGGCCGACCACGCGCCGCGCGGGGCCGACTTCATCGGCGACCGCGCCGGCCAGAACGAGCCGCTGCCGGTGGTGAACCTGTCCTCGCTGCCCAACGATCCGTTCACGCCCTTCCTCCTGCAGGACAAACCGATCCGCGTGAACGGCACCACCGCGCTGCCCACGGGCAACCGCGCGTCGATCAAGCAGGCCGAATGGACCTATGGCCTCATGACGCACATGTCCACCGGCCTGGGCGTGAACTGCACGTACTGCCACAACACGCAGAACTTCGCCAAGTGGGAGGGCGGCCCGCCGCAGCGCGTGACCGCCTGGCATGGCATCCGCATGGTGCGGGATATGAACGTGGCCTACATGGAGCCCCTCACGCCCGTCTTCCCTGCGCACCGCAAGGGCGAGCTGGGCGATGTGGCCAAGGCCAACTGCGCCACCTGCCACCAGGGCGCCTACAAGCCGCTCAATGGCCAGTCCATGCTCAAGGACTACCCGGAGCTGGCAAAGCTGGCGGGCGCACCGGCCAAGGCGGGCGCTCCGGCCACCAAGACCGCGGCCAAGTAAACGCGGACATCGCGCCAGGAGGCTGCGCCATGGACAGCCTCGCCGCAGCCACCCCTCCCCACACGGGCGTGGTGGCTGTCTTGCTGGTGGACTACCTGCGCGAGCACCAGGCCTGGGGCTGGACGCGGCTGGCCCGCGGGCCGAGTGCGTTCCGCGATGTGCCAGGCATGGAATTCGCCAAGGTCATGGGCAGCGGCCATGACGGAGGCTTCAGCCTGCGACCGAGCACGAGCCACCAGGGCCTGGTGTGCATGCTGCGCACGGCGGAACAGGCCGAGGCCTTTCTCGCCGGGCCGCTGGTGCAGGACGCGCGCACGCGGGCCCGTGAAAGCTGGGCGGGGCTGCTGGCTGTCACTGCGTCGCGTGGCACCTGGGACGGCCAGGCCTGGGGCCCGAGTTCGGCTGACGCCCTCGGTGGCCATGCGCAGGACGGCGCACTGGCCCAGGCGCCTCTCGCGGCGCTCACGCGCGCGAGCATCCGCCCGACCAAGGTGGCTGCCTTCTGGCGCCATGCCCCAGCCTCGCAGGACGCGATGGCGCAGGCCGAGGGCTGCAGCCTGGCCGTCGGCCTGGGTGAGGCGCCGGTCTTGCGCCAGTGCACCTTCAGCCTCTGGCGCGACGTGGACGCGATGACGGCCTACGCCCGCGGCGGCGCGCACGGCACGGCGGCCCAGGCGGCGCTGCGCCAGGACTACTTCACCGAATCCATGTTCGTGCGCCTGAAGCTGCTGGCCAGCGACGGTGACTGGAAGACGCTGCACGCGGGTGCCGCAGCGAAGGCCGGTGCGCTGGCCCCGCCGCAGGAGCAAAGCCGTGGCTGACCCCGACGTGGTCGTGATCGGCGCGGGCATGGCCGGCCTGGTCAGCGCGCTGCAACTGGCAGCGCGCGGCGTGCGGGTCACCGTGCTCGAAGCGGCCGATGCCCCCGGCGGCAAGATCCGGCAGCTGCAGGTCAATGGCGCGCCCGTCGACAGCGGGCCCACGGTGCTCACGCTGCGCTGGATCCTGGACGAGGTGCTGGCTTCGGTGGGCACCCGCCTGGAAGACGAGGTGCGCATCACGCCACTGTCCGTGCTGGCGCGGCATTTCTGGGACCCGGATATCGGCGGTGGCCAGGTCGCGAGCCTGGACCTGCTGGCCGAAGCGCGCGCCTCGCAGGACGCGGTGGCCCGCTTTGCCGGCCCCGCCGAGGCGCGCCGCTTCGCGGCGTTCTGTGCACAGGCCCGCGAGGTCTACGCCACGCTCGAGGGGCCCTTCATCCGGTCCACCTCGCCCACCCTGGGCCGCATGGTCGGCGACCTGGGCCTGCGGGGCCTGTCGGTGCTCTCGCGCCTGGGCCCCATGCGCAGCCTCTGGGACAGCCTGGGCCGCCATTTCACCGACCCGCGCCTGCGCCAGTTGTTCGGGCGCTATGCGACCTACTGCGGCTCCTCGCCCTGGGAGGCGCCGGCCACATTGATACTGATCGCGCAGGTCGAGATGGATGGTGTGTGGGCCGTGGAAGGCGGCATGCACGCGCTGGCGCGCATGCTCGAGCGCCTGGCCCGTGCGCAGGGCGTGGTCTTCCGCTACGGCACGGCCTGCCAGGGCCTCGAGCTGCAAGGCGGGCGCGTCAGTGCGGTGCACCTGTCCAATGGTGAACGCCTGGGCGCGCAGCGCGTGGTGTTCAACGGCGACGTCGCGGCGCTGCATGCTGGCCTGCTGGGAGAGCCCGCACGCGCCGCCGCACCGCGCGTGGGCCCGCGCTCGCTGTCGGCCATCACCTGGTCCATGCACACGCGCACGCAGGGCCTGGCGCTTGATCGGCACAACGTCTTCTTCACCGGCGACTACCGCAGCGAGTTTGCCGACATCTTCGGCCAGGGCCGCCTGCCACGGCGTCCCACCGTGTACCTGTGCGCGCAGGACCGCGGCACCGGCGTGCCCGACACCGGCGCGCCCCAGCGTCTGCTGGCGCTGGCCAATGCGCCCGCGGTCGGCGGGCAGGGCCGGCTCACTCCCGAGGCACTCGACGAATGCGAACTCCAGACCTTTTCCCTCATGCGCCGGTGTGGCCTGGACTTGCAGCCGCAGGCCCGCGAGTCGGTGCGCACGACCCCGGACGATTTCCATCGCCTCTTTCCGGGTACGGGCGGGGCGCTGTATGGCCAGGCGACCCACGGCTGGAACTCGGCGTTTGCCAGGTTGCCGGCGAGCAGCCCGGTGCCGGGCCTGTTCCTGGCGGGGGGCAGCGTGCACCCGGGGCCGGGCGTGCCGATGGCGGCGATGTCGGGGCAGCTGGCGGCCGCGGCCGTGATGGCCAGCCTCGCTTCGACCAGCCGGTCCCGCCCGGGGGTTACCTCTGGTGGTATGTCGACGCCCTCAGCGACGACGGGGAGTTCGGCTTGACGATCATCGCCTTCGTCGGCAGCGTGTTCTCGCCCTATTACGCGTGGGCCCGGCGCGGTGGCGCGCAGGCTGATCCCGATCAGCATTGCGCGCTCAACGTCGCCCTGTACAGCCGCAACGCGCGGCGCTGGGCGATGACCGAGCGTGGCGCGCGCCATTGCAGCCGCAGCGCGCATGAATTCATCCTGGGCCCCAGCCGTGTCCGCTGGGACGGCGACGCGCTGGCCATCGATATCGATGAAGTGTGCGTGCCCGTGCCGCGCGGCCTCAAGGGGCGCGTGCGTGTCTACCCGCAGCGCCTGTTCAACTTCAGCACCCCGATCGACCGCGGGGGCCGCCATCGCTGGGGCCCGATCGCGCCGTCCGCGCGCATCGAGGTCGATCTGCAGGCGCCCGCGCAGCGCTGGCGGGGCCAGGCCTACCTCGATTCCAATGAGGGCGACGAACCGATTGCCGGCAGCTGCCGCGAGTGGGACTGGTCACGCAGCCCGCTGGCCGATGGCAGCACCGCGGTGCTGTACGACATGCAGTACGCCGATGGCAGCGACCAGGTGCTGGCCCTGCGCTTCGGCCGCGACGGCCAGGTCACGCCCTTCGCGCCGCCACCGCGCAAGGTGCTCCCCGCCACCCTGTGGCGCCTGCCGCGCCGCATGCGCAGCACCGGCCCCGTGCACCTGGTCGACCAGCTGGAGGACACGCCCTTCTACCAGCGGGCCATGGTGCGCAGCGCGTTGCTCGGGCAGGCCGTGACCAGCTTCCATGAAACGTTGCATGTGCCCCGCCTGGTCTCCCCGGTGGTGCAGGCCATGCTTCCCTTTCGCATGCCACGGCGGGCGTGAGGCCTTAAGCACTCGTCTTCACGCTGTCACACCATGGCAACATCCCCAATGTCCATTCTTGTTGACACCAACGTGTGTCAACATAGAATGACATCAGTTTGCGACCAAGGGGGCCGCAAGCCGCCCGCGTGCGGGGTTAGCACGTGCGTTAGTTCTTCCAAGGAGAGACACGATGTCCGACAAAGACAAAGTGTGGCCCACCGGTCTGACCGAGGGCGAGTCGGAGGAAATCCACCGGAACCTCATCCAGGGAACGCAGATATTCGGCATGATCGCGGCCTTCGCGCACTTGCTGGCTTATATCTACAGCCCCTGGTTGAAGTAAGGAGCACCATCCATGATCTACGGAAAAATGTGGTGTGTGGTCAAGCCCTCGGTGGGCATTCCCATCTTCATTGCCGCAGTGGCAATTGCCTCTTTCAGCGTTCACGTCGCGCTGACGCTCAACACCAC
>JBEGVR010000074.1:0-2711 GCA_041178265.1 Pseudomonadota bacterium
CGTCGGCCAAAACGCGCCCCAAGGCTGGGAGTTCTACGCGGTCACGGTCACGCTGTTCCTGACCCTGGCCTTCCCAGGCTTCGTTTACCGCTACCTCTACCAGCGCCGCTGAATGTCCGGCCGCAGCTCCGACGCATTTGCGCATCTGCGAGAGGACACGCTGTCCAGCGAGGAACTGCTGCGCGGCCACTTCCTGCATGCGTTTCGCGACCAGGTTCGCCTGCCCGACGGCAGCCAGGCTTCGCGCGAATACGTCAAGCATCCTGGCGCGGTCGTGGTGATTGCGGAACTGCCGGACGGGCGCTATGTGCTCGAACGCCAGTGGCGCTACCCCGTGGCGCAGGCCCTGATCGAATTTCCCGCCGGCAAGATCGACCCCGGGGAAGACCTGCTGACCTGCGCGCAGCGTGAGTTGCAGGAGGAAACCGGCTACCACGCCCGCCAGTGGGCCTATGCCGGCCCCATGCACCCGGTGATCGCGTATTCCACCGAGGTGATCCACATTTTCTTTGCCCGCGATTTGCAGGCTGGCGAGCGCCAGTTGGACGAGGGCGAATTCCTCGACGTGTTCCCGGCCAGCTTGGAGCAGTTGCTGGCATGGTCCCGCGAGGGAGAGCTCACCGACGGCAAGACCCTGAGCTGCCTGCTCTGGCTGCAAAACGTTCGCGCGGGCCTGTGGTCTTTGAGCTGGCAGGCCCTTGACTGAACCCCGCAGCAGGGCTTTTGCGCGCGGCCGATAATCGCAGCCATGAAAGTTCTGGACCTCAAATGCGCGCAGCAGCATGTCTTCGAGGGCTGGTTTGCGTCTGAGGAGGACTTCCAGGGCCAGCGCGAGCGCGGCCTGGTCGCCTGCCCGCTGTGCGGCGATGCCAGTGTGGATAAGCAACTCAGCGCCCCACGCCTGAACCTGGGCGCAGCGCCTGCGGCGCTGCCTGCACCCGTTCCCCCCTCTGGCGATGTGCCCGCCATGGCCGGCAATCCCCAGTTGCAGGCCGCCATGCTCAAGGCCATGCGCGAAGCCGTGGCCCGGACCGAGGACGTGGGCGAGCGCTTTGCGCAGGTCGCCCGCCAGATGCACTACGGCGAAGTCGAGGAGCACGGCATCCGCGGCCGCACCTCGGCCAAGGAGGCGGTGGAACTTTTGGAGGAAGGCATCTCGGTGCTGCCGCTGCCTGCGCTGCTCAAGGAGCCGCTGCAGTAACCCTCAGGGGTACAGGCCCCGCAGCTGCCGCGTGTGCAGGATGCGCTGGCAGGCCACGATGAAGGTGGCGGTGCGCAGGCTCACCTGGCGGTCTTGCGCCACGCTCCAGACAGCCGCGAAGGCCTCGCGCAAGATGCGCACCAGGCGATGGTTGATCTCGTCCTCGCTCCAGAAGAAGCTGGAGAAATCCTGCACCCATTCAAAGTAGCTCACGGTCACGCCGCCGGCGTTGGCGATCACGTCGGGCACGATCAGGATGCCGCGCTCGCCCAGGATGTCGTCGGCCGCCGGCGTGGTGGGGCCGTTGGCGCCCTCGATCACCATGCGGGTGTGGATTCGGTGGGCATTGGCCTCGGTGATCTGCTGCTCCAGCGCGGCGGGGATCAGGATCTCGCTGGGCAGATCCCAGAAGGTGTCGGTGGGCAGGGTCTGTGCCGCCGGGTAGCCAGCGATGCTGCCGTGCTCGGCGGTATGGCGCAGCAGGGCCTCGATGTCCAGGCCGGCCTCCTGGTACAGGGTGGCCGAATGGTCCTGCACTGCGACCACGCGTGCGCCGGCCTGCGCGAACAGCCGGGCCGAGACGCTGCCCACATTGCCAAAGCCCTGCACCGCCACGCGCGCGCCGGCGATGTCCAGCCCCAGGTGCCGGGCCGCCTCGCAGCCGACGGTGAACACGCCGCGGCCGGTGGCCTCGCGGCGGCCCAGCGAGCCGCCCAGGTCCACCGGCTTGCCAGTGACCACGCCAGTGGTGGTCGAGCCCACGTTCATCGAGTAGGTGTCCATCATCCAGGCCATGATCTGCTCGTTGGTGTTCACGTCCGGGGCTGGAATGTCCTTGTTCGGCCCGATGAGAAAGCCGATTTCGCTGGTGTAGCGCCGCGTCACGCGTTCAAGTTCGGCCGCCGAGAGCTGGCGCGGGTCGACGCGGATGCCGCCCTTGGCGCCGCCATAGGGCACATTCACCGCAGCGTTTTTGATCGACATCCAGGCCGCCAGCGCCATCACCTCGGAGAGCGTGACGTCCTGGTGAAAGCGCACGCCGCCCTTGCCTGGCCCGCGCGAGACGTTGTGCTGCACGCGGTAGCCTTCGAAGTGGGCAATGCGGCCGTCGTCCATCTGGATGGGCACGTCCACCACCAGGATGCGCTTGGGGCGCTTGAGCGTTTCGGCCCAGCGCGCCAGCGGCCCCAGGTGCGGAATCACCCGGTCCACCTGCTGCAGGTAATTGCCCCAGGGCCCGAGGTGTTCGGCGCTGAGGTAGGAGGGCAGGGCGTGCGGGGGCACGCCGGCGGCGGGGGGCAGCTGGGTCATGGCGCTCAAGGCGGGAGTGAACAAGCCTTCAGCTTAGGCGGCGCGCCGCGCCGTGTCCAAGTCCGTTTGCGCCTGGATACATGCACGGCCGGCATGGCCATGCATCGCCCGTTGCTCAGCGGCTGTATTCGGCGCGCAGGATCTTGGCGGCCTCGGTCATGGCGCGCAGCTTGCCGTCGGCCACCTCGCGCGGCAGGTA